>JAEWFD010000016.1 GCA_023388995.1 Bacillota bacterium | reverse complement strand
GTATTGCACCAGACTTTTGCAGGTGACATTTATATGCCGCCCATTGATTACACAAAATGGCAGCTTCAGGAATCCAAAGAAGGTATATTGGATGAAAAAAATACCATTCCGCATACCTTTGAGTGTTATGTACGCAAAGCCAAGTAAAAACATGAAACTGTTCAGCTTCATGTTTTTTTATCGATTAAAACAAAGAGAAGAAAAACCGCAATACAAATTGAAACATCAAATACCACAGAAACATCTGAAAGAAATTGATCCTTACCATCCGCGGGCGTCTGTAGGATTGCCGTTGGTATTGCTGGTTTTGGGATTGCTGCTGTCTAAATTGCGCCGCAAAGATTGCCGACAAAAAATCATCCATCGAATAATATGTCTGGCCATATTGCTGGTAGGAACCTGCTTGCTGCTGATATGGATTCTGGTATGTCTGAGAACCAAAACGATCATAGTCAGCACGTTTTTGCGGGTCATTCAGCGTTTCATACGCTGTATTGATCTGCTTCATTTTCGCTTCGGCATCACTTGCTTTATTGATATCAGGATGGTATTGCCTTGCAAGCTTGCGATATGCTTTTTTGATTTCCTCAGCGGAAGCAGTTTGTTCTAGTTCAAGTATTTGATAGTACGTTTGATTTGACATGAATACCTCCGGTTCTGCTATGACTTCGCATCAAATTTATGACGGCAGCTCGGGCAAGTCACAACAATGTTCTTTCTTCCCCTTGGTACCCGCATTTCCGTTTTGCAGGACGGACAATGCAAATACTTATATTTCGGAAAATCTTTGCAACGCTTCCAAAACTTTGCCAGTTTTCTGGTATATGGGGTGCGCCAGTTCATGTACTTGCGATTTTCCTGATAGCGCTTGGTAACATTCTTGGATAGCATCCGATAGTACATTACGACAATCATCGCAATCGCCAGCCAGCGCAAAATTTGGGAACGGAAGATTCCTGACAGAAATACAATAGCAACAGCTATCCACATCAAGTCACGGCCTAAATGATCAGGCCCATATCTTCCCTTCATAAAGGATCGTAATGCTGCAGTCACTTTATTCATGTTGTTCTCCTTCCAACAAGGCAATCATGCGGTTCCATTCCTGAAAACCGCGGTAAATCAAAGAAATATCAATCGATGTTAAAACATGTTTATGATATCGTTCACTGATATCAGCTACGACTTCCTGCAAGATTGCATGTCCCTTGTGATCAAGCACCACATTCACAACACGTTCATCCTGCTCATTTCTGATGCGCCGTACATAGCCTTGCTCTTCCATTCTTTTGCATAATGCCGAAGCATTTGCCTGCAAGATCATGAGTTCTTTCGTTACATCACCAACTGTCATAACCTGACAATTTTGTATTCCGATCAAAACGAGCAGCTGGTGCACAGTCAATTGATGTGTCGATGCAATTTGCGCCAAGGTGGCTTGCAATTTCGTTTTTATCGTTTGGGCCTGCAAGATGAATTCTTGCCAAACAGGATGTTGCTCCATGTTGCTCCTTTCTTATAATTCATATTATATATAAAACATATGTATTATACCGTTTCTTCCTCTGAATAGCAAGCAATCCCATTTTTTTACACATTCTGATGATGATTTCGCATAATGTGATCTGCTTTTTTTGATTGTTTTCACTAGCCATTCAAATTATGCTATACTATCGTTAGCAATAAGGAGGATACCATGAAGCTGTATATCAAGCAACGTGTCTTTAGTTTAGGTGAAGATTTCACTGTGAAAAATGAGCATGAGGAAGATGTATTCTATGTAGGTGGTAGCTTTTTTCAAATTCCGAAGCAATTCACGATTTATAACCGCAATCAGGAAGCTGTCGCTAAGATCGAACGGCAATTATTCCGGTTTCTTTCCCATTATGATATCCAATTGCCAAATCAGGCAGTTGTAACCTTACGCAAAGAATTCAGTTTCCTAATGCCTGCCTTTACTTTAAAAGGCAGCAATTGGCTTCTGCAAGGAGATTTCTTTGCACATAATTATACCGTATTAAGCGGTGGAAGCCCCGTCATGACATTGCAGAAGCAATGGTTCACATGGGGTGACAGCTATGAATTAGATATTGCTCGCGAAGAAGATGCATTGCTGGCCTTGGCCATTGCGATTTGCATCGATCATGAGTTAGCTAGACAGAACTCAGCAAACTCTGCTCCTAAATAAGATGATTCATTTAGAACCATATACCTGTGAATTGGTGCATCAGTTCTATCAGCGCTTTCGTGTTGATTCATTGATCTATGAAAGGGATGCCGATGTCAAACCATTTGCGTATAGTCCTCAGTTTGCCGATCAATATTACACAAACAAAGTCTGCGATCCTTCCCGTGTCTACTTTGCGATTATGCTGGGTGAACAAGTAATTGGTGAGATCTGTTTGAAGCGTATTGATGAACAGAGAACCCATGGTACCCTATCCATTCAGCTGCAGCAAGATCAAGTCAAAAACAAAGGCTATGGAACCATCGCTGAACAGCTGCTGATTCAATATGCCTTTGAAGAAATGCACTTAAAGCGCATTTATGCAGATACCATTCATCGCAACCACAGAAGCCAGCGTGTCTTGGAAAAACTTGGTTTTCGCTTTACCCATCAAGATGCAATGCTGCGCTATTATGAGCTAAGCAATCCCTTGCTGCCTATTTCTGAATCGTGACAACAAGCGGTACAGAGGTTTGCGCATCAAACGGAGCACGCTGAAAATTCCCGAAGAAAGACCAGCTTTGGAAACCGGCTTTTTGAATCAAGCTCAGCAGTTCATTGCTCCGAAGCGGATACAGCAAAACCCGGTTCTCGTAGCTTTGCTGCTTCACATGCAACCTTGTATGGAACTCTACTTTGTGGAGTTCTTTTTGGTAGTTGTAGTTTCGTTCAAATGAGAGCGGCACAGCTTGATTATGAATCGTCGGCAAGTGATCAATCTGCTGATCTAAAATACGATCATAGTTGATGATTTGGAGGACCAGCTTGCCTCCCGGCTTCAATGCAACATAACAAGCGTTTAAAAACACCAAGATATCTTCGCCTGAATCCAAATGTACGAGCGAATTCCCAATGCAAAATAACAAATCATATTGCTGCTTCAGAATTGCAATCTTGCGCATATCCAGCACCCTTGCATCTATATTTGCGGATTTTCTTTGCAGCTGGTGAATCATTTCGTCGTCCAAATCAATGGCTGTCACTGCATGTCCTACCTGTGCCAATGCCATGGCATATTGTCCGCTCCCGCACGCAATGTCCAAAACAGTGCCTTTTTCCTTGGCTAATTCTTGCTTTAAGAATTGCAGCGTTGCATCTGCCAATGGAAATATATCATTATAATAATTTGCTAATTCACTATAAAATTTAGACATGAAACTCCTCCTTATTTTTTATAGTATACCATCAATCTGCTGTAATCAAACAAGTGTCGCGGCATGCAAAAAAGCAATGCCGCAAGCATCGCTCTTATTGTTCTGCAAACTGCTTAAACTGATCCAAAATGGCCTGCCACCCTTCTTTCTGATATTCAGCAGGAAAGGTAGTCTCTGCTTCAAATGTTTCTACAAGTTCGGTAACTTGTCCCTGAGCTGTAAATGTGATCTCTACTGCCCGTCCATCGTCCATGGTATATGCAATTTTCTTTAATGGTTTCACTTCATCGTAAGTACCTGTCATATCAAAACCTTGGCTCTTGTCTTTGCTTTCCATGCGCGACAAAAACCTTCCCCCTTTTTGCAAGTCATTTTCTGCATAAGGAGTATGCCAATCTTCGGACGCTTGGTTCCACTTCACAATATATGCAGGATTAGTCCACAACTCCCATACTTTCGCAATTGGTGCATGGATTTGCACCCCAACTGTAATCTTGCTTTTCTCGTTCATTCTTATTCTCCGGTTCTAAGATGCATGCTTTATCATGCACCTATATATATCAAAATCTTACGGAATATTCTGAGTGATGTCAAAGCAATTGCCTAAGCAAGTTGGTATTTGGCTGCCTGCATTTGGAAGATAGAGGCATATTTGCCACCCAGCAACATCAATTCCTCATGCGTCCCTTGTTCCTGGACACTGCCATTCTCCAAATATATAATCACATCACTGAAACGGCAGCTGGATAGGCGGTGGGAAATAAAAATCGCTAATTTATCGTTGGTAATAGAACGGAAGTGACGGTAAACCTCCTCCTCCGCAATCGGGTCCAATGCTGCAGTAGGTTCATCCAGAATCATCAGGGAACCACCCTGATAAATGCTGCGTGCAATCACCAGCTTTTGTTCCTGCCCTTTGGAAATAGAAGTTCCTTCCCCAAAATCACTGGACAAATAGGTGTCAATTCCATGCTTGAACTTGCCTGTTTCTTTCTCATACTCTGAACGGATCAACGCTTCTTGCAAGTTTGTTTCATCTGCTTCGCGGTCATAGATAATATTTTCTTTCATCGAATAGTGAAATGTCTTAAAATCTTGAAAGATAATCGATAATTGCTTTAGATAGGACTGTTCTTCATACTCTTGGATAGTAACTCCGTTTACCAGAATAGCCCCTTCGATCGGCTCATACAGGCGTGACAGCAGCTTAATCATGGTGGTTTTGCCGCTGCCGTTTAAACCAACGATAGATAAATTTTTCTTGCAGTCAATTTGGAAGCTGCATTGATTCAAAACCAGCTGCTCAGTATTGGGATACCGAAACGTTACATTGCGAAACTCCACACTTACAATCGGGTCTGTTAATAAGATAGACCCTTTCTTTTCTTTTGCCGTGATCATCTCATAGAATTCCTGCAGCGGTTTTAAATAGATCAGCTGCTGATTTAAAACCAGCAATTCAGTAAGAAAAACATTAATCTGATCACTGAAGGAGACCGTTGCATTCACAAGCAGCACAAAGATGGCACTTCCCATTTGCACTTGAAAGATGCGATACAAAAGATAGCCATATACGAAAACTGTCAAAGAAACAGACAACAGCTGATTTACGAGAGCTCGATACTCCCGTGATTGATATAATTCCTTGATTGATCCTACATAGTAATCAAACAACGCTTTTAGCTTCTGCACAAAAAAGGGCTGCATTTGATAGATGCGTACATCTTTGGCAATTGCAAGATCACGAATGGTCCGCAAATAATATACATACTCATTATTCTGTCTTGCAGAACGTTTTGCAGATTCTGCCTCTTTTTGAATCATGCTCTGGCTGAACTGGAAGCTGACACTTGCCAAAACGATTACGACCAGCACAATCACAACATCGTACACCAGCAAAATCGACAGGACCGTTGTCATTAAAGCAATTGCTTGAATGACAGATGGAAGCGCGGTAAACAAATTATGCAATACATTCTGTGTTTCCAAAGGAAAGAGTGCTTCTTCTTTCTTTGAAATAAATGTTGCATCCTCAATTTGCGTAAAAGGAATTGTCATGATTTGAAAACTGATATCTTTGCGCAGGTCCTGGCCAAACTGAAGTCCCAGCAGTGTTGCTTTGCGCTGCAAAAGCCGTCCCGCAATGCGCAGCGCCCAAACTACGGCCAGCATAGCTGTTATCTTCAACATAATCGCTGCCTGCTCTGATTCTTGCATCAAAAGCTGAATCATATTGGAAGGTATAAAAATCACAAGAAGCATCTCCAATGTTCGCATAGCAGCATACAATCCATGAACAACCAGCAAGTGCGGCTTAAATTTTCTTAGAAGATGCCATATAAATTTAAAGATCTGCCATTTGTTTTTCATATGCTTCTCCCGTCTGATAATATTTCGCCTGCATTTGGAATAGCTCTGCATATCTCCCTTGTTCTTGCAGAAGGTCCAGATGAGATCCCTTTTCCAAAATACGCTCTTGCTCAATCAATATGATTTCGTCGCAGAACTGGGTACTTGCCAGACGATGTGATACAAATAAAATCGTGTGATCCTTCATCGTCGTTTCAATTTGATGATAAAATGCACTTTCCGCAATTGCATCTAAAGCACTAGTCGGCTCATCAAAGATATAAATCGGTCTTGCCGACGCTATGGCACGTGCTGTCACAAATTTTTGTGCTTGCCCGCCCGACAATACACGACCATGAGAATGCAGATATCGTGTCATATATTCTTGTTCCAGCTGTGCTTCTTCGATGACCGTTTCATCCAGCCCCGCTTGAGCGAGTGCCTGCATTAAGGTTGCATTTTCAATTTCTTTTCCAAACGTTAAATTTTCCTTGATTGTAAACGGGAAAATATTGATCTCCTGAAATACCGGGGCAAACAATTGAAAATATGCATTGAGAGAATAGTCTTGGATAGCAACACCATTCAAGGTAATACGTCCGCTTGTCGGCCGGTATAACCGCAGCAGCAGTTTCAATAAAGTTGTTTTCCCTACTCCGTTTAAACCCACAATAGCCAGTTTATGACCTTGGTGGATGGTGAAATTCAAATCACGATAAATATAATGGTCGGTGCCTGGATATTGAAAGGACACTTGTTCAAAAGCAATAGTCCACGGCACATGAGGATCGATTGCGACTCCTTCATCGGATTGTTTAGGCAAAGACACGTAGGCAATCATCTTCTCATAATTTTCATGGGAAGACAGCAGCTGCATCAAATTGACAGCACTTGCAGATAGTGCCCGGTTCAACTGTGCAATCAAAACACTGTAGGAGGTAAATTCTGCGACGGTCAGCCGCTTTTGAAAAAAGAGCAGAACCAGCAAACTATAAATGATGCTGTCACGTATCCATTGATAACTGTCATCCAAAATATTGGGTATCATGCGGTCTGTTTCATTTTGCTTAAATACATGATTCAAGCGTTGATACAGTATTTCCATTTTTGCTTGCAGCCAGTTTTGCAGCTGAAAAACACGTATTTCTTTGCCATAAGCAACGTCAACACCAATATCATTCAAATACCATTCTTCACGATATAGATGAATTGCCTTTTGAAAAGACTGATCTATTTTGTTCGCTTTGCGAACAGAGAGTGATGTATAAAAAAGAAACCAGAGAATAATCATCGAAGATATCCAGATACTTAAGCGAAAAAGAATATTAGCTGATAGCACTAAAATAACAACATTTCCGCTAAGCTGCGCAAAGTTGGTATAAATAGCCTGCAACTTATCAATTGAAGTAACAGGGCGGGATACGTTCCATATATTCGTTTGAATTTCCGGTTTATCATATTCTTCATACGGAATCGTAATATTCTGTTCTGATATCCGCAGCAGATAATAGTAACGGATTTTGCTGCCCACAGGCACATACAGCACTCTGCAATAAGCAGAAACGAGTGCTGAAGCAAGAAGAGTTCCGAAGGTGATCAGCAAGCTTTGATAATCAATCACTTGCTCTTCCACCATCGTCAAAACAATTGCCGGCAAACGAATCAAGGTATAGCTGAATATTCCTACCCCAACCATATAACATAAGACATACAGAAAATAGCGCTTCTCCACGTTCCATACATCTTTCGTAAAAACAATAAAATTACGTATCATCCGTTTCATAATTATTTCCCCCTTTCAGTAGTCATATAAAGTATAAAAAGTATAACATAATACATTATGCCGCTCAATGAAATATCAGTGAAACACGCAATCTTTGTGATACTGCTGCAATTGGTGGCATGATAATACTGTATAGAACAGGAGGTCATGGTATATGGCAAACAAAAGAGCAGGCATGAAAGACAAAACGCTTGGCACCATCAAGGAAGAATTCGGCAAGCTGACGGGCAATACAGAACTGCAGTTCGAGGGAAGAGCACAGCAAGTTGCAGGTGAAATCAAAGATGGTGTTAGCAAGGCAAAAGATTTCACAGTTGAATTTGCAGAAGATGCGCGAGAAATGCTGGACTCGGTCAAACACAAAGCTGCTGAGCTGAAGGATGAGGTTACGGATACATTTCAGGATATCATGCAGCAGCGTCAGCAGAAGTAAGTACTTTCGTCTCTTTTCAACCCAAAAAGCAAGCTCCTCGCGGTGCTTGCTTTCTTGTTATTTATTGCGGTACTGCGGATTTTTCATAATGAAAGTGGAATTGTTTTTCAGTCACAATAATTTTGTCTGTCTCAGCGAACGATATCCCATCATAATGCATGATAGATAGGATTCATTTTCTCAAAGGTGCAAAATTGGGTAAATCCTATTTCTTTCAATGTTTCCCTTACATCAATGATATGATCACCAAAATCCTGAGCCTTATGACAATCCGAACCAATCGTAAGTATAGTTCCTCCCAGCACACGGTAAAGTTCTAAAATCTCCCGTGCCGGTGTCAAATCTTTAAGCCCATAGCGAAAACTGGATGTATTCACCTCAATCCCTTTTCCATCCGCAATCACTGTTGCTAATATCCTTGCAATGATTTCTTTAGACTGTTCAAAAGGATACAGTGTTTCATTGTACCGTTGAATCATATCAAGATGAGCCAGGACACTATAATTTTTGTATTTTTTAATGCAAGCTTCGATTTCTGCATAATATGCATGATTGGATTCTGCTGCTGTTTTTCCTTTTTGAAACTCATGATTCCAAAATTCTTGATCATCTACCTGGTGGCAAGATAACAGCACAAAATCCAGCCCACATCGTTGGAATAATTGCTCATACTTTTCAATTGTATGCGTTTGAATCCCAAATTCCAGCCCCTTTTTAATGACCAGCTTATTCTCATATTTTGTTTGCAAACGCTGTATCTCGTCCAAATATGTTTCATAATCAACATTATGAATAATCTGCTTGCCATTTATTTCAATCTCTTCGCCATAATCAAATTTTATTCCGTAATCTACATGATCTGTAAAACAAATCTCATCAAAGCTTAATTCCATTGCTCTTATAATAATGTTTTCCATCGGTTCCTTGGAATCATCGCTAAAATCACTGTGAATATGATAGTCTGCCAGCATATATCGTTGCATGTTGGTTTAAATCAACATGCGCCTCCTTCCGTAATCATCATTTCCTATTATATCACGGACAGCGAAAAGAGCAGCAGCCAAAAACCCATCCTTTTAGGAAAGAAAGTTCCAAACTAGATATGGGTACAGATAAGTTGTTTCGTGATAAAACAAAACATCCCTGATGCATTTCAGAGATGTTTGCTTCTGTTAATTAAGGTCATCACATTGCCATTTGCCATCCGTCATCGTACAAGCAGCGCCGGATTCATCGGTGCTTTGCAGTACAATAGGTTGTTCCTGCTGCTGCCGTTTTTCTTCTAATATGTTATTGAAATGCGCCAATAACTGCGTAAATGGCTGGGCTCCTGAAATCAAATATGTTCCGTCAATTACTAAACTAGGTACACTATGAATTCCATACTGCTTGGCAAGCTGTAAATCCGCCAAGACTGCTTCCTGAACCTCTTCGGAAATATAGTATTGCTTCCATAACTCAAAATCAAGATCACAACCACGAACAAGATCAAAAATGACTGCTTCTTCTTCAATATTCTTGTGATCCGTAAAGAGTCCTTTCTGCAATGCATCGAACACATCCCAATAGCATGCATCACCACCAACAAATGCTGCTGCTTTCGCAGCTCGCAAAGGTTTCATCGATGTCGGAAATAAAAATGACTCTTTTTCCATTCCTGTAATATTAAAGCGATGCAAATCATCAACTTGATTGGCGTGTGCCCAATGGGTTAAAATTTCTGCTTTTGCCTGTTCATGAGATCCGAATTGCTCTACCAGCGCTTCTGCATCCGGTGCCAGCGCAAATGACCGATGCACGACATGCAACTCAGGAATATCATGCGCCAGCTGTCTCATCCGATACGACATAGGATAGCAAAAACTGCAAATCGCATCATGGAAGAACTCAACATTTAATTTTATCATATCTATCACCTAGCTTTATTCTATCATGTATCTAACCCATGGACTATCCAAATGACTGCTATGAACTGCCTGTCTATTTATCTTAATACTGCAAGCAATACACCACTTCACCATCCAAAACGCGGCCGTCAGCAACAAAGCCCTTCTTTTCATATAGTTTTATTGCTACTTCGTTTTCAGGTTCTACACTAATATATAGTTTATTATGCCCAGCATCTTGCCGCAGTATTTCCAAGACTTTGTTCATGGCAGCTGATCCGTACCCTTTTTGCTGATACTGCTTGTCAACCATCAAGCGGTAGATCCAATATTCCTGATCTTCCACATCCATGCAATACATCATAAATCCTACTAAATCAAGATTGCAATAAATCGCCAGCGGTACACATTCCGGCTGTGCTTTTGCTTGTGCCAGGGAGTACATATTGCTGGCAACGAAATCCTTTTGTTCATCCAAAACAGCAAGACGAAGTACGCCGTGGAAATTATCCCGCGTAATATTCTGCAATGTTATCATAACTACATCCTCTCAATCCCAATTGTATGACGGTCTACCCCATTATACTACAAAGCACTATAGATATACATAGGATACTTCCTATTCGTAGAGGCACAAAAAAACAGCTCTCCAGAACTGTTTTCCATTACTCCATTGATATACCAGCATCTGTCTGCTGTGGATTAGGTTTGCCTGCTTCCAGCAAAATGCGGTCAAAGCGTAACAGAATGCTAATCAACATCAAAATCAAACCTGTTCCTGCCAGCAGCCATTCAATAGGCATCAAGTCTGCCAAAGGACCAAATACCAACATTCCCAGCGGCATGGCACAACTTCCGATCATGCCCATCAAGCCAAAGACCCGTCCTAAGAAGTCTGGTTCAACTGTCTCCTGAACAATGACCATGGAAGGCGTCTGAAACATCGGCATCACAAAGCCAAAGAACCCCATCAGCACCAAATACAGCCAGAATATCGGAATCGTTCCCAGACCGATGGTACAAATCGCCATTACGATACAGGCTGTTGTCATGGTGTGAATGCGATTAGCAAAGCCTCCCCAGGAAGCCATGGCAATGCCCCCGGCCATCATCCCAACCGAAAAAGATAATTCGATTGCTGTCAAACGCCACACTGCTTCACCAAAGGTTCTGGTTACTTGCAAGGGCGTCAAGAATGCGGCTGGAGCCATAAATAGCATAAAGAATGCACTGAAAATCATGTATCGTTTGATAAAAGCATGTTTTGTGACATAGGAAAAGCCTGCTTTCAAATCATCCAGGTAATTCTCGCTCTGTACTTCGCTTGCCTTTTGGTGGGCAGGAACATGAAGTGTGAATACCAGTACTAAAATTGCAATTACTGCCGTTACTACATCCAAGAAGAAGATAACTTCCAGCTGCGCCACAGTGAGCAGTGCTCCGCTGATCATTGGGGAAATAAACATCATGGCAGATTGAATGCTGCCGTTGATCGCATTAACCCTTGTCAGCTGTTCCTTCTCCACAAGCAATGGAATGAATGCATTCACGGCTGGTGTCTGAATTGCCGAACCCAGTGCCCGGATTGCCGAAGCTGCAAACAGCAGCCAAATCGTATTGTAGCCCATGAAAAATAATATGGCCAAGATAAATGTCGTTGCAGCGATAAAGGCATCAGACAGTATAATCAGCATTTTTCTGTTGTAGCGGTCTGCCCAAACCCCCGCAATTGGTGATAAAAAGAAAGTTGGAAGAAAGGAACTGATGATTGAAATGGTCATCATAATCCCGGATTGGGTCTTCAATGTTATAAACCACATGATCGCATATTGCACAATTGCCGATCCCAATAAAGAAATCGTCTGACTGAGTAAAAATAGTGCAATATTGCGATTCCCCTGCCATTTTTGGCGTATGGTATCTGCTCGCATCAATTGATCGCCTCGTTTCTATGCTTCAGAAACAATTCCTGTCGCACGTAGTAAATGTGAGGTAGTAAATTTACCATACTATTCCTATTTGTACAAGTCAATTAAATTTATTTTTATATAAATGGATAATTAAAGAGTTGTAACTCCATTTTCTTTCAAGCATGATTGCAGGGTCAAAAAATAATCCATATTCTATATCCTAGAGCTATTCAAACTGGGACTATTTTCTTTTCTATTTGGAAGACAGCCGCGTTATGGCAAAGTGAAGATCAACCTTTGGATTCCCTTGCCAGTCATATTGATACATAAATGTTAGAGTATAAGTCCCGGCAGACAGCGTTAAAGGCGTATTGCCAAACAAGTCCCCGCCTGTAATTTCAAACAAGATTTTGTTTTCGGCGTCTTGCAATAGAATGCTTGTAGATCCTTGTTTGTCTGTTGCCTTTTTGACAGAATATTCCAGATTGAAGTATCCGCTCTGCTCAATCAATATTTGGTGGGTATCTGACTGCATTTCTTTGGTTGGATTGGCTGTAAAACGCATATCCAATACCGTTTCTTTTTGCTGGAGATCACTGGAAGAAACAGCAGCTAAGCCAAGCCCGCTGAACAAACACAATACACTAATCCCGATGACCGCCCCTTTTTGACGGCGATAAACCTTGGGGTCAATTACCTGATCGGCAGATTTCAGCCTATCTCGTCCAGCCATGATGAGCCATGGCGATATTGCACAAACAACAAGTATCACAGCGAGCATGAAAAGAGGAATCCGGTTTACTTGGACCGGAGCAGATTGAGCAGAAGAATTTGATAGAAATGTAAGCACCGTTGACCATGTATTATTCATGAAATGAAGCAGCACCGGCAACAGGAAATTGCCGGTTTCAGCCATGATATAACATAAAGCGATACCTAATATCGTCGTAGGAATAAAACGATATATATCCAGATGAAAAATGCCAAATAAAACAGCTGTCAATATTACGACCACCCATTGTCGTCTTATTTTGCCAAACATGGATTGCAAGAAACCACGGAAAAGTGCCTCTTCACAGAATGCCGGCATAATCGCCACGGCAAACAAAGCCAGCGGCAAAGGAGCACTGGTAAAAAAAGTGCTTAAGGATTGGCTGACTTCTCCCATTCCCTCCGGGAAAAGATTCATCGTCAGCATGGTAACAAAATAGACGATGGGCATTATTCCGCCCCATAGCAGCAAAACACCAAGCACCTGCCGAATAGTTGGCACTTTACATACAAATAGCGACTTAAGGTTGTTGCCTAACAGCAAAGCAGGAATCAAAGCACAGGCAAGAATGATGATTTCTGTCAGAATCAGTCCCCAAAGACCATATTGAGACTGGAGCGGAGCAGCTGCAAATATCAAAAGCATGGCTGCAATGAGATAAACGCTAAAACCAACAACGATGTTTGATTGTTTTATCTGCATAAAAATCTCCTTTGACTATAATAATTATAGTTTATCATACTATTTCTGTTTTTTGATGATAATGAAACAGTTTGCTTGCAAGACTAAACTATTGGGGGCAAATAAACAAACCTTATTGCACCCAAAACGACTATTGCCTAAAAACATCACTTCTGTTGTACGTGTCATGCATATCTTATGCTGAAGCTGAATGAAAATATTGAAAGCATCCACCAATGATATCCCTGCAAAATAAAAAGCAGCTGCAATTTTCGTTCATTGCCAATATAACAATGAAGCTTGCTTTACAGCTGATCAATATAAATCTGCTATAGATTTCACAATAACTCAATTTCTGCTATTCTCATAAATAGCAGTCAGCATATAGATAAACTCTTTCGGACTATTTCCTGTGTATTTGCGAAATACCAAATTGAAATATTTGTAATCCGAAAAGCCGCAGCAGCTGGCAATTTCTTTTACTGAGGTTTTGGGACTGGCAATCATTTGTTCAATTGCTTTATGAATCCGATAATTCGTTAAATACCGGTTGAAGGTAATTCCCACCACCGTTTTAAAATTGCTGTTTAGAAAAGTCTCACTATAGTTCAGCTGCTTGATCAAATCTTTCATCTGGATGCGCGAAGCATATTGCTTCGCAACATATTCCAGCATCGCCTGAACGATTTCATTTTTGGTATCAATCTGAAACGAATCCATCCGGTACTTCTTGAGCAGGTTATCAGCCTGCGTAGAATTGCTCTTTACAGAATGCATCAAACGCTGCTTTTCAATCGCTTCTTTGACAGCATCGATCAGTTCTTCCCGTTCGATTGGCTTAGATAAATAGCGAACGACACCAAGCTGAATTGCCTTTTTGGCATAATCAAACCGGCTGCTGCCCGAAATAATAATGATCGATAGTTTCTTCATTTCCGGCGTTTGTTCCAGCATATGCAACCCATCTAAAATAGGGATATTGATATCTACCACAGCAATATTGGGCTGCATCTCTTGAATGATTTTCATACCGTCCTGTCCATTATCTGCTTCCCCCACAACAGCACAATCATACATTTCCCAGGGAATACTATACATCAACCCTTTGCGGATCACCAACTCATCTTCAATAATCACTACTTTGTACATTTCTGACACCTCAATTCTTTATTTTTTTTTGATCAACCCGCAAACAAACAGTAACCCCTACCCCTGTCTCATTGTGAATCCAGATTCCGCTTTGCGGTGAATATTTCAGCTGCAAACGCCTTGCGATATTGTAAAGACCATTCGAACTCGATTCATTAGACCCGCTGCACAACCGCTCATTCAGCTCCTTGGCAATCGTCTCCTCCATGCCCAGTGCATCATCCACAACTTTTATATATAAGTTGCCAGCTTCCATATGCCCTTCAATCCGAATTGCTACACAGCGTTTGACCCGGAAGCCATATTTCAAGCTGTTCTCGATGATTGGCTGCAACACCAGCTTGGGGACGATGCAGTCCATACATGCTTCCTCGAACGTAATGTTGCATTGGAAACGTTCATCAAATCTGCTTTTCTGAATCTCAATGTAATCCTCCACATATTTCAAGTCTGTTTTTAACGGAACATCTTTATTTGCATTATCGATGCTGTAGCTTAAAATACGCGTTAGTTTCACAATTAATTTCTCCGCCAGCTCTTTATCAAAGAATACATAATTGCGTACAATTTCCAAAGTATTGTATAAGAAATGCGGATTAAATTGTGCCGTCAAATTGCTGATCTCAATTTTGTTGTTCAACTGCAATAACTCAGTATTGTGCTGATTCAAATTTGATATCGTATCCAGAAGAACATTGATATGATCTCCGATATACTGGTATTCATCATCCGTATTCATTTCAATGCGGCTTTCGATATCCTGCTCCTGAATCGTCTGCATTGCTGCAACCAGCATATGAACTGATTCGGCGTTTTTATTTGCCATCGTGTCTGCCAGCCGCTTTGTTACTTTATACCAAAGAAACCCGATGACCACCAGCATCACGGCAATAATCACAATGCCGCTGTTAAGCGGACTGTATACAAGAGAGAATAACTTAAAGCCATATTGCGGCAGTTCTTCCTTCAACATCCAATAGGTTTCATCATTCAAGGTAATGCGCCGGAACTTTTTACCCTCTGCAAAAGTATAGTTATTGGTAATCAGCTTCGGCCGGTTATAGAAAATAATATTGTTGTATTTATCGGTTATTACACCATCATGATTAAAATTGGATAACGCATAATAACTCCAGTCATTTCCGGCAATCTGGAGTGCTACATACCCAATTGGCTTATCTTCCTGATAAATCGTTTTCACCAAGATTAAATTGGAATAGCCATTATATACCTTGTAAATAGAAGCACGGATATAGTCCTTGGACTGATTGCTCACCGAAAAATTAATGGCATTGATATAGTTCACGAAACTGGTAGGTATTTGGTTTTCATTCACAGATGCAAACTTCACATTGCTGTTTTGATCCACGACAATCACCGAAGATTGGATCGGCCGGTTTTGATTAAAGCGATTCAAAGCATTTTGAAATGAGGCAAACGATTCCTGGTTCACGAGTGGATTGGTATACAAGTCCACATGATTTTCATCCAGTAAAAAAGAAACATTATCTTCATACAATTGGACAAACGTCTCTTTTAAAGCTGCCAGATTTTTTCTAGCCTCAATTTCCTGATTAAAAAAGGAGGTTAGAATGCTGGTCAGTGAAAATAAAAACATTACCAAAAACAAGGATTTGATAATTACTTTAATTGCCAGCTGCTTCATTTCGTCTTGAAACCGAATTTTATATTGCATCACGACACCTACTTAACTCTGCACCACATTATACAGCCAAATGGCATCGCAAGCAATCAACATGTAAGCGCTTCACGGTATTTTAGCCATTTGTTTTGGATTTTCTCCTTTCGTACTGGATATTAGGTGTAACCGCTTGCATAAATTCGGTATAGTCAATATGCAAGGAGGAAATAAACGTGAGTGTTGATATCAATATTAAACATGCAAAGAAATGTTACGGAACCAATACGATTATTCCGGATCTATCGCTCAGAATAAAAAACGGGGAGTTCTTTACTTTATTAGGACCTTCCGGCTGCGGCAAAACTACATTGCTCAGAATGATCGCAGGATTTAATAGTATTGAGGGAGGTGACTTCTTCTTTGATCAGCAGCGCATCAATGATTTAGATCCATCCAAACGAAATATTGGAATGGTCTTTCAAAACTACGCCATTTTCCCCAACATGTCGGTTCGCAAGAACGTGGAATTTGGTTTGAAGTACAAAAAATTAGACAAAGCAATGATTCAAAGTGAAGCAGATCAATTCATGAAACTGGTGTATGTCGATCAATATGCAGATCGGATGCCGGATCGCCTGTCAGGAGGCCAGCAGCAAAGAGTTGCCTTGGCAAGAGCCTTGGTCATCAAACCCGATGTTTTGCTGATGGATGAGCCGCTCAGCAACTTGGACGCCAAGCTTCGTGTTGAAATGCGAACAGCAATTAAGCAACTGCAGCATGAGGTAGGCATTACCACCGTCTACGTAACGCACGATCAGGAAGAAGCAATGGCTGTTTCTGACCGGATCGCTGTCATGAAAGATGGGGAAATTCATCACTGTGCTTCGCCGCAAAATATCTACCAAAGACCGGCCGACTTGTTTGTTGCCACATTCATTGGCAAAACCAACATTTTGAAAGCTAAGGCAAAAGCAGATCAGGGAAACTGCATCCTGCAATTTACGGATAGCTACCACCAAGAAGTACAGGATGTAAATACATCCCTTCTCCCTTCTGCATGGACTGACGTTCTCGTTTCGGTACGGCCGGAAGAATTTGTTGTGCAACCCATGCAAAACCAGCAAACAGCTGGACTGCGCGGAATTGTGAAAGATAGTGTATTTCTGGGGCTCAATACCCATTATTTTGTGGAATTGGAAAGCAAAGAACAGGTCGAAGTCATTCAGGAATCCAAGATTGGAAAGTTCATAAAACCAAATACAGAAATTATATTGACAATCGATTCCGAGAAAGTGAATTTGTTTGAGACACAGCGAGAAACCAGCTTGATGCAAGGAGTTGTACAAGATTTAGAAGGTACATTGCATGAAACGCAGAATTGATGTCTGGACTTCCATATCCCTTTTGCTGGTATTCCTGTTCTCTTTGCTTCTGGTATTCCCGATCTTCAAATTGCTGAAAGAAGCAGTCTTCGTCAACGGTACATTTACCTTGCAGGCTTTCCAGCAATTCTTCAGCAGACCATATTATTATACGTCGATTTTCAACAGCGCCAAAATTGCTTTGACAGTAACCTTCTTCAGTCTGCTGCTTGGCATCCCCTTTTCTTACTTTTACACCTATTTCAAGATCAAAGGTAAGAAACTGCTCTTTGTGCTGGTTTTGCTATCCACTATGTCGGCACCCTTCATCGGAGCCTACGCCTGGATCTTGCTGATGGGCAACTCCGGGCTGATCACTCAGCTGCTGCGCAACATCGGCATTAAGGGCTTATCCATCTATGGCTTTGGCGGCATTGTTTTCGTGCAAACGATGAAGTTATTTCCACTCGTCGTCATTTATATGAATGGTGCCTTCAAAGATATTGACAACTCTTTGCTGGAAGCAGCGGAAAGCATGGGATGCCGAGGCATTCAGCGTTTCTATGAAGTCATTATGAAACTGACGATGCCTACCATTCTGGCGGCGGCCTTGCTTGTCTTTATGCGATCCTTCGCAGACTTTGGCACCCCTATTTTGATCGGACGCGGATATACAACCTTTCCGGTGCTGATTTATACCCAGTATCTCGGTGAAAACGGGACTGACTATCACTTTGCCTCTGCCATCAGCGTAATTGCTGTTTTGGTTACCGCCATTATCTTTATCATTCAAAAGGTAGCATCCAACCGCTACAAATTCACAATCAGCTCCATGAATCCTGTCACCCCAAAAGAAGTAACTGGTGTGCGCAGTATTTTGATGAATGGATACAACTTCCTGCTAGTTGCCCTAGCCATGTTGCCGCAGTTATATATTATCAACATGTCCTTCCGCAACTACAACAACAGCATCCTGCGACCAGGATATTCCTTGCTTAACTACAGTAAAGCGATTGAGAAAAACTTATTCAGAGCCATCAACAACACCATGCTAATTAGCGTAATTGCCTTGGCGATCGTTCTGATCATTGCTATCTTTATTGCTTACTTGGTTGTACGCCGCAGTAATTTCATCAACAATGCAATTGATGTCGTATCAATGATACCGTATATCATGCCAGGTGGAGTAATCGGAATCGCATTGATTATTTCGTTTAGTAGCAAACCAATTGTCCTCACCGGCTCCATTGTAATTATGGTGATTGCCTTGGCAATTCGCAGAATTCCCTATGCAAGCCGCTCGGCAACTGCAGCGATGATGAAAATTACCGAAAGTGTAGAAGAAGCAGCCCTAAGCCTTGGAGCTTCCAAGATGGAGACCTTCTTCAAGATTACCGTTCCAATGATGTCCAGCGGCATTCTTGCCGGAGCCGTGCTAAGCTGGGTTTCCATCATTACCGAAATGTCCTCCGGTGTTATCCTGTATAATAATAGAACGATTACGTTGACTTTAGGAACTTATGTTGCTATTAATAACGGTACGTATGGTGTGGCAGCAGTCTTTGCGACCGTCACAACCATCTTAACAGTAATCTGCCTGGTATTGTACTTGAAGATTGCAAAAACAGAAGATGTAAAAATGTAAGGAGAGAAAGTATGAAGAAATATCTAATTGTATTATCTGTCATGTTACTAGCCCTTGTGGGTTGTACCACCAAAACCGATGACAAACCGAAGGATACCCCGACCGAAAGACCAAATTATGTAAGAAGCGAAGAGGAAGTAACAGGCACGATTACTGTCTACACCACAATGGAAGAAACACAGCAGCAGGCGTTAATTGCGATATGGAATAAATACTATCCAAATTCCAAAATTGAAATCCAAGCTGACTCTGTTGGTACCCTTGCTACCAGAATTCGCGGCGATGAGTCCAATGATGCGGATGTTATCATCGGGGGCTTGTTTGCAGCCGACGGTACCACTTACCACGATATTCTGCAACCATATACAGCAGTAATTGATTCTGAGCAAAATTATCACGATCCTCATGGATACTATACATTCTATGATGTACAGTTGATGAGTTTGGTTGTCAATCCTGCATTGCGTGATGAATTGGGAATTGAAATTAACGGATACGCTGACTTGTTAAATCCTAAACTAAAAGGAAAGATCATTCTAGCCGCTCCGGATGCATCATCTTCAGGTTGGAGACAGCTGCAAACAATCTTGGCTACCATGGGTGATTCGTTTAATGATGACAAAGCATGGGATTATATCAAAGAGCTGATGAAATTATCGTTCAGCACAACTTCTTCAAAAGATGTATATAACCTTGTTGTAAATGGTGAATATGTAGTTGGTTTGTCTTACGAGTCTACTGTTGCTGCCTTGATTAAAGATGGTGCACCGGTTGAAAATATTTATATGGAAGAAGGCAATACAGGAATGGCTGGCGGTGCTGCGATCGTAAAAAATGCACCAAATCTGCCTGCTGCACAAGCAATGATCGACCTGCTTGCATCTGCTGAATTCCAAGATGTTCGTGCGGAGCAATCTTCCGGAAGAGGATCAAACAGCAAGAGTATCCTTGTTGGTCTGCCAAGCGAAAGTGAAATGAAGCTAGTTGAGCTGGATTTCGATTACTTGGCAAAAAACAAGGCTTCAATGATCGATAAGTGGAATACCCTTTGGTCAACCATCCGCTAATTTAAATAGTACTACTAAACGAAAATCAGGGGCTTTGCCCCTTTTGCTATAAGGAGAATCGTATGAAAGCAGTTAATTTCGGAGCAGGAAATATTGGAAGAGGGTTTGTTGCCCCACGGCTCTATCTTTCCGGTTACAGCATTACCTTTATCGACATTCAGCAATCATTGATTGATGAGTTGAATCAATACAAGCAATTTGAAGTGCACTCCATTGATCAGCAGCAACCGCAGCTGATTCAAAATGTATGTGCGATCAACAGCCAGACACACCCGGAAGAAGTGATCCAGGCAATTCTAGAGGCTGACTTAATCAGCACTGCCATTGGCCCGCATCTGTTAGAGAAAATCAGCTTGATTATAGCCCGCGGAATTCAAGCTCGATGCCGGCAAGCCATTGCCAGACCACTGATGATCGTCTGCTGTGAGAACATGATCAATGCCACCGACCACCTTGTCTCATCTATTTGTTCTCATTTAGATGAAGCAGAATTAGCATATTTCCAAAAAGTCGTGCAATACGGCAACAGTGCTGTTGATTGCATTATTCCTACCCAGTCCAATCAAAACCTGCGGGATGTTACCGTTGAATCTACCTATGAATTTATCTTGGAGAAAAAACATCTCACAGGACCATTTCTAGAGATCCAAGGAATTGAATATGTTGATAAAATTGATCTGTATGTTGAACGTAAGCTGTTCACCGTCAATACCGGCCATGCAGCAATTGCTTACCTGGGATATACCAAGCACTACAAAACGGTGTATGAAGCAATTCAAGATGAGGATGTTTACTTTCTATTGAAATCGGTGCTTCGGGAAACTGCACGGGTTTTGATTCATAAATATAATCTTGATACGGAAGAACACAATCTATACATCAATAAAACGATCCAGCGTTTTAAAAATCCGCTGCTGTCTGATGATATAGAAAGAATCATACGCAATCCGCTGCGAAAAATCGGCGTGCATGATCGCATTGTGCAGCCTTCCAAGCTATATGTTGAGTATTTCCATGAAACTCCATCCTATCTTGCTGCGTTGTATGCTCTCGTATTAGCTTGTGACAATCAACGTGATCAAGAAGTACAAAATATGCAGCATATTATGCATGCTACCGGAATTGAGGAGTTCATTGACCAGGTTTCTTCTATTTCAAAAAACAGCAAGCTTTCCAAAGAAATAGTCAACAATTACTACAATCTGCTTTCTGGCTCTAAAGCAGAATCGTGAGAATCCCCCCAACAAAGCAAAGCCTCCCATCACTGAGAGGCTTTGCTTTATCACTATTGGATACTACAATATAAGATTCATTTCCTTTTCAATTAAGAATAGAGATATCTCAAAGGCCTCAATTCTTCTTTTCGCAAGAGTAATTTGTGACTTATATCGATGCACATTTTCCTTTGCTTCCAATGTTATAATGGTTTCTTTTAATTTATGGATCGTTGACTCAATTTGACGCTTTGCTTCTTGCAGCTGCACTGACGAATAGTTCATTATGCTCTCCTTCTTTGTTCGGGGTGCTTATTATAGCATGTGAAAGATGATTTCTTAAGAAATTAATGAATTATTTTAGCGTCACTGTTTCAATCTGCAATCCTATTTGTTTATCGGAATCAGTTTCGACCTCAACCGTATATGCATCAGATCTGGTAAAACTTAATTTCTGATCATTGTCTAACTGGACTTGGATCGTATTTGATCCGGAAACAACATGATGCGGAAATATATTTGCTATCAATTTGAAATCCCGATCTGTAAAGGGTCCGCTCATCGCAATACTTTTTATTCCGGTGATACCAGTATCTCTTGTATTTGGAACCATATATGCACTCATGAAATCGCGGGCTTTTTGATCCTTCATCTGCTGAAGCCCCAATTGAAAAGGAACACCCTCAAAAAACGGCAAATAACAGTTCTGCCATGGCATTCTTCTTGTCAGCAAGTTAAAAAACCACTTGAATTCCAACCATTCCGGCTTGCTGCTTTTGATATTTACCTGCAGCAAGCGTTGATATTCTTTGTCAATATCTTCAACGTCCAGCATTAAGCAAATCATTCCTCTGTGCCCTTGATTGTATAGTTTTGTCCAATCAGGTATCCACCCTCCGCCATCGGTTTTAAGAATTCTGATCATCTCAAAATATTCATTGCCAATCCAAATGTTCGATGCCTTGAAACCTTTTGTTCCTTTTCCCCATGATGGCTCGTAAGGAATGGCTGACTGTCTGATATTTTCTATCACATCTTTGTCTGCTTGATATTTCTTATCGACATTTACAACTAAGTGATCTATTTTCATAGTATATCTTCCGTCCTTATACTAATAAACTAAGTGAAATAATGAAGCATGTCAAGCATTTCCTATCTTGTCACCAAATAGTAATTTGAAAATTGAAATATACACAAAAAAGCAGCATAATCTGCAGATTACCACTGCTCATAACATTCACTCTGCAATAAAGGCAAAAATCTGTTCTGTATTTTGATCCACAAACTCATTCTCCTTCAATAACACAATCTTTTCACCTGATGTGAAAAGTATCGCAGATAACGTAGATTTCCCTTGTTCCTTAATATAATTCAAATCCATTGTTGCTAAACGGTCACCTTGTTTCACTGCATCACCTTGTTTCACATAAGAAACAAATCCTTTGCCTTGCAACTGCACAGTATCAACACCAAGATGAATTAAAATTTCGAGTCCTTCAGCGGTCACAATTCCATATGCATGGCCTGTTGGAAATACTGCTGTCATTGTACCTGAAGAGGGTGCATAAATTGTTTCATTCAATGGTTCCAGCGCATAACCATCCCCCATCATTCGCTGCGAAAAAACTTTATCAGGCATGTTATCTAAAGATAGCACTTTTCCAGATGCGATATTTCTAAATACCTCATTTTTTGCTTTCTTTTTCCATCGTTGAAACATCTTCCGTCCTCCATTTGCTGCTTGCCAACTTATAATCAAAATCAGCAGTAAGTGCTTCTCCATTTGAAGAAATTACTTGCTGATACCAGTAAAATGATTTTTTCCGAATTCTTTGAAATGTACCTTGACCATGATTGTTGCAATCAACATAAATAAAGCCATAGCGTTTTTCCATCTCTCCTGTTCCGGCACTCACCAGATCAATCGGTCCCCATGTTGTATAACCAAGCAAATTCACACCATCTTCTTCCACCGCTGCTTTCATAGCAGCAATATGCTCGCGCAGATACGCGATCCGATAATCATCATCGATCCCGCCCCATGCATTGCGTTCGTCTTTGGCACCTAGACCATTTTCGACGATAAACAGTGGTTTCCGATAGCGGTCATAGATTGCATTCAGCGTGATTCTTAACCCCAATGGATCGATTTGCCAACCCCAATCGCTTTGGTCTAGATAAGGATTCATCAGTGAATCAAACAAATTTCCTCCGGTCTTTGGTGTTTCCGTACGCTCAAATGCAACTGTTCTGCTAGCATAATAAGAAAAAGAAATGAAGTCCACCGTATTCTCTTTTAACACCTGCTCGTCGCCATCTTCCATTTCCGGCAAAATCTGGTTTTCGCGCAGCTGGTGCATGATATAATGCGGATACTGACCAAGAGCTTGCACATCAACAAAAAAATAGTTCATGCGATCTGCTTTCATTGCTTCCCATACATCAAGAGGCTTGCAGCTGTAGGGGTAAGTTGCCCCTGCCGCAAACATGCAGCCAACTTTATTTTCAGGATCGATTTCATGTGCCCATTTTGTTGCCAAAGCACTGGCTACCAGCTGATGGTGAATTGCCTGGTAACAGCGTTTCTTTCGCTCTTCGCCTTCTTGGAATACAATACCGCCGCCAATAAACGGTGCATGAAGAATCATATTAATTTCGTTGAATGTCAGCCAGTGTCGAACAAGTCCCTGATAGCGTGCAAAGAGCACTTTACATAGCTGTTCATAAAAAGCAATCAGCTTGCGATTGCTCCAGCCACCATAAGTTTCAACCAGATGCAGCGGACAATCAAAATGAGCAATGGTTACCAGCGGCTCTATTTGATAGTGAAGACATTCTCGAAATACTTCCTCATAAAAAGTCAATCCATCTTCATTTGGCTCTGCTTCATCTCCATTTGGAAAAATTCTGCTCCAGCTAATGCTCAGCCGGTAAACACGAAAGCCCATTTCCGCAAACAGCTTGATATCTTCTTTATATTGCCAATAATGGTGGATCGCTTCCCGCGCCGGGTAATGTGCCTCATGCAGAACTTTGCACGGCTGTTGCTCGCCTTGCATTACAGCAGACCGTTCTGCTCCAATTGGCAGAACATCACCAGTTGCCAACCCTCTGCCACCTTCTAAATAGCCGCCCTCACATTGGTTTGCGGCAGTAGCGCCACCCCACAAAAAGTCTTCTCTAAATGCCATATACTTCTCCTTGTTTTTTTATTCAAAGCTGTTATATAACTTGACTGACATTCACCAGATGAATTAAAATGTAATACACTTCTTTTTGCGATAACAAAACATGCAGATGTGATTCAACGATTTCAATAATTTTCCGGGCAACGATTGCGTGATTCGGATAAGTCCGCATCAACAAATCATTTACTTCCTGATCTAGAGCCGTTTTATAATTCAATGTACCTTCAATCAAGAAGCGCAGGTGGGTCAAAAAACGCAGGTAATTGTTATTTTCTTGCACATTTACTTGATATTGGATCGCCAGCAATTCATAAACATCATCAATAATGGCTGCAAGCAGCTCAACATTTCGTTTTGCAGCGTCAGAGTTCAAATTCTGGATGTGCAATGCAATATAGCTGATCTCAGCCTCCGGGATTACAAAAGTATAGCGTTCATTGATAACAGCTGCAATCCGCAAGGCTTTTTCATAAGACTCCGGATACAACGCTTTTGTCTCAAAACTGAAAAATGATTTTATAGCCTCCCCATTTTGTATACGGGTAAATGCTGCTGCCAGATGATCTGAGATAGATAGCAGATCATTATTCTTAAATTCCGAGGTATCCAGGGAAACAATCAGTTGAATGGTATCCATCACCAGTTGAATTGTTAAGTCACTATATCCGCTGATTAGCGTACTAAATTGATTTACTCCATTGCTTGATTGGTATTTTTGTTCATAGCGGGTGCCTTTCGGTAATATTCCATCAGACCGCAAACCAAATGCCATTCCTTTGCCAATTAATACAACCTCATGAAAATGATCATTCACAATCAATGAGCTGTTATTCAGTATCTTCTTTATTTTGTAATTCTTGCCGGTGATCTTCATCATTGTTTTCCCTTTGCGCACAAACCAAGTGCTTGCATAAATACCTTTTTACTAACTTAACAATACTGCAATTGTATCATAATCCGAAACAGCAGGCTGCATACTCTTTAACCCTTGCTGTCATATCAAATTGATTTTTTTCTGCTGTTCCGCTAACTTTCAATGATATTTTGAGAGTAAATGAACTGCTTTCAAGTACTTGCCAAATTACATTTGCGACTTCTGCTTTGACTGCAGGATGTTTTTGAACGATATGTGCAAGTGCCCGCAGCAAGTGGCTGATATATTGGAAACGGTAGTCCTCCATGTTCGCGATCAAATCATCAAACACAACAGTATCTTGCTTTAACACTTCATGATTCCTGAGCAACGCAAGCAAACCTGGCAATGCCGGCAAATAGCCAAGTCTTCCTAATAGGTAAATGGCAGTTACTCCGCGTGGCATATTGTATTTCCTGCTCGTTTTAAACCGTTTGCCGGAATGGCTGACCGCTGTTTTCAGCAAGATTTCTGCGCCATCCTCACAATCAAGCAATGCCAATGCTGCTGCACTGTTAAATTGCAATTCTTCATCTTCTTCCAGAAACCACTGACGTAGTTCTTTGTCTAACTGCAAGCGAATAGCCGCTAGAATGCCAAGACCGGGCTTTTCAGTGCAAAGCAGATTTTTAATCTCGTCAACCGTACGTGGATATGGCGTTTTAAGTTCACGAATGGTATTGGAAAAAATATCTGTCGTACCAACATGGTTCGCTTCATTCAAGCAATTTGTTTGCTGCAAACGTGTTTGCACCGCCTGATAATCAACTGCTGCAAGGTTGCATTGCTGCCGGTCTGCTTCCAGAATCACTGCTGCAGCGGCTTCCCCTAATTTCTGCATATCGCGATTCATGCGGGAATGCGCTCGCATATCGTGATCTCTGCTGAAATGGCGTCCTGCCACAATGCAGTTACTTACTCCCTGCGGCAAAAGCATTCCTAGTGATATCCCTGCTGAAAACGAGATGGACCAAAGATTCATTGCTGTCATCCAGTCATTTTGTGCTTGACTTTCAAACGCAATATCTTTTCCATGGTTATCAACATGGGAATAGGTGTAGAATAAGGGCTTCTCTGTTTCTTTGCCGTAAATCATATCTTCAAACTTCAATTGTTCGATACCTACAATGCAGCTTCCTTCCCGAAGACCGAGCAAAGGCGATAAAAAGAGCATGGCAGATCCGTCATTATAGTTTTCCTTCAACAGCTGCTTTCCTTGATTGGCTGTTATTATTTTTTCAGCATAATCAGTTTTGTCATGCTGTTTGATATAACCCGAGTCTATGTTGTTTACCGTAATGGTAAGCTTATCATAGTCAAAATAAGTGGCTGTTTGGGAGAACGGCTGGGTTGCTTGATCGAACATGCGTCCATGCTCCACCTTTGCACCTGCTAATTCCGCAGCATATGCTTCTGCTGTTCCATCAACTAGAAACCGGCAGCCAGCAGTGACCAGTTTTCCTTCATGCCAATAGCGAATTCCGACTACAGACTCCTGCTGCAAAAATACGCCTTCAATACGAGCATGGAAAACAATATCGACAGCTGCCTTTCGCAATTCTTGTTCATATACATAAGCACGGGCAAGGGGATTGAACAGGTAGGATTCTGTTGCGGCAATTAAATAGGGCTGCTGCTCCAGCAGTTTCACCTTCTTGTCTATTTCTTCATAATAACCACCTGCTGCACCAAAATAATAACCAAATACACTATGCGTCAATGTTCCTCCAAGCTTGCTCAATGGCTCGATCAGTAATATTTTGTACTCCTGCTCTGCCAAAGATAGTGCTGTGATTACCGCTGCAGTGCCTCCCCCAACGATAATTGCATCATATTCTGTCGTAAAGTGCTGTTCACTTTCTTGCAAATGACGAACGCTTTGTTTCATTGTTGCCAGGATCATGTTACATTCCTCCTATCAGCATACCTTCGGCAATGGCATCAAACAGGTTGCTGCTGAGGCAGGAAGGTGCATAAATACCCAGTTCTTCATGAATCAATTGTGCTTTAGCATGAGCTGCCACATCTAAGGTATCTGCAATATGCAGCAACTTGATCCCCGGATGAGTTTGTTGCAATTGTCGTACATGTTCCATAATCAGATGCCTGTAGGTATCAAAAGATTGATGAGCATCAACAGCCAGACGCAGTACATAAAGCGGACGATCTGCAATTCTTGTCAAATTTGGTGCATGCAGCTGCCGGTCACAAGCAGCATCATAAAGCAACGCAGCAATGTTTGCAAAGTAAGGAATATCATACTGCTCCATTTTCGCAAAATCAGTTGTTGTATCGATAAACTGCTCACATTCATATTCAACATATTGATGATGAAATAGCGTCGTTATCGCGATTTCATTCATGCGTGCTTGTTTTGAAATCAAGACTGACGAAAAGGCTATATTCAATTCATATTGCTTCATCAAATTCATCAAAATTGCCGGTATTACCGGGACATATACGATATTTTGTGCAACAGCATTCCTATTCATTAATTCCTTGTATAAGTCTGCTCCAAATGCTTCTTCCGGCAATTGACCAGCTATCTTGCAAAAGCGCAAAGCGCTGGCAAATTCATGTCCAACCATGCCGGAGGGCTCTAAAATCAAAGTGTCCTTGGGATTGCGGCAGGCAATCCCAAGACCTTTCAAAGTTGCTCCATATACAATTGTTTTATACTTCATAACAATCCTCAACTTTCATGAAATAAAACTATTAGCGCATTAGATTGGCAATGTCCGCTTCTGTTACAAACAGATATGTCATAATAAAGCCCATAATGTAAGAAATACATAATCCGCATAAGAAATAGACAATACCCATCGCACCATTCGGTCCAGCTACCATCAGCGGTGCTGCCACAAGTCCGGTAGGACCCCAAGAAACCGCCATAACATTCATAGCCATAATGAAGGCACCACCAAATCCGGCGCCCAGTCCGGCAGTAACAAAAGCTTTCCCGATTGGCAATGTGACACCATACATCAATGGCTCACTGATGCCAAGGAAACCTGAAGGAAGCCCTGCCAAAACAGCTTCTTTTAATGCAGTGTGACGCATTTTCTTTGCTTTGAAATAAATCGCGATTGCAGCCCCAACCTGACCTGCTCCAGCTTGCGTTGTTACTGCTGACAGCGTAACTCCGCCAAGTTTTTCAAGTTGTACAGCATAAATAGCAACAACACCATGATGCAATCCAAATAATACCAGCGGCAAGAAGGTAGCAGCTACAATATAACCCGTTATAATTCTTACCAGTTGATTTGGTGAGTTGGCAAAGAAATTCAGGAACGTATTGACCCCATCAGAAACAACTCCCGATGCAGGCATAACAACAAGAACAAACAGAATACCGGTAATTAAGATAGAAAGTACCGGAGTTGCAATCATATCTAAAGAATCCGGAATAATTTTACGCAGCTTCTTTTCAATTACTGACAACAGCCAAACCCCGAAAATGACACCGATCAAACCGCCTTTTCCGGTTGTAAGCAGCGAATTCCCCGGTATATCAATGTTATACCAGTTGAAAAACTTGGAGATATCAATGACACCAGCAGCAATAGATAAAGCCCCGATCATTCCTCCTAGAGCTTCTGTTGCTCCGAATTGCTTGGCTGCATTAATACCGGCATAAATAGAAAAATAACCTAAAAATGAAGTACCCAATAAAGAAAATACCAATCGAACCAATGTCCATAAACTAGTTGGGTCAGCTGAAATTACTCCTTGATTTTGAAACTGGCCAATCAAGTTGGCAAAGCCCGTTAATAATCCTGCTGCAATGATAGCCGGAATAAGCGGAATAAAAATGTTGGAAATAAGGCGGGCAACTTTTTTGAGTGCGGTTTGCTTTTGATTTGCTTTTACTTCTTTCTTTTGCTGTTCCCAGTCCAAGCTTCCTTCCGCAACGCCATAGCTCTCAATTAAAAGATCACATAGCTTTTTTGATTTTCCCGGACCAACTACAATTTGTAATGTTTCATCCTGTACAACTCCCAAAACACCTTCTATCCCCTTTAATTCATCCACAACAACTACGGTACTGTCATGCAGCTTGAGCCGCAAGCGCGTCATGCAATGCGTTGCTGTTCTGATGTTCTCCTTCCCCCCAACTTGTTTGACAATTCTTGAAAGTAATTCTTGATTGTTCATATCTAGTCCTCCTTGACACAATCACGCAAGGCATACAAAAAAAGCCAAAGAAAAAAGAATTTTCTTTAGCTTTTGCTCTTTTGATGCACGCCTTTGCCTTATTCTGACATACAATGTAATCGTTGTCAAGGTTGTTTGTGATTCATTTTCAGTCCCCGATGCAAAATGAATGTAAAAGTTAATATTACAGCACTTCACAAGACGCTGCTTTGTTGTATATGCCGGTAAAACGGTTTATAATGGAGTGGCCCAATTTATGGAAAATAGCACTAAAATTAATTTACAGTTCATCACTGTTGTTTAGATAAAACTTGGAGGTATAGATGAATGGAATTTGTCTTTCAAATCAGTTCATATCATGCCGGTACTCTGCAAAAGCAGATCAGCTGGGCTCTGAAGAAAAGAACAGAGTTATCATCTCGCCGGCATTTCCCCCGCATATGGAAAGTTACCGATTATATGCAAAAGCGTGCGAAACCTAAAGCCGCTTCTTTTGTGCGAACGCTGTTTTACAAATTAGGCGGGCTGATATTATGTGCACTTGGCATATTCTTGTTAGTTCCGGGATTGCTGGAGCCGCAGGAGTTACTTGTGCCTCTGCTTACAGGCGCTGTTTCCACAGGTATCGGATTGCTGTATCTCTTTCCTCCGCGGATCTCTGCAAGCAAGAAATTTCAAAAAGCAGCCATAAAATTGCTGGCACCATTACAAGCGGTAGATGCGGATACTCTGATACTTGTTTCATTTACAGACCAAGGCATGACCATTGGAAATCAGCCGCTGATTCCCTATGCCCAGTTTGATACAATAGTAGAAACAGCTGATTTATATCTTTTCACATGGCAAAAACATGTTACTGTTCTGCAAAAAAGGGATTTGGTGAAAGGATCAGAACAGGCCTTTGTTCAGCTGCTGACAGAACGAAAAGTATCGGATTGTGATTACTTTGTGCAACATGTAACTGCAGAAGATAATTCATCAAACTAAATAAAACCACAATCAGATCAATATTTCTGCTGACTGTGGTTCTTACCTATTTATGAGCTTGCGTGCCAAGCATTATTTGTGAAATGTATTTTGGATGGCTTTAATGAAATGTTCGGAATCTGTGACATTGCCAAACACGCCTCCTTGCATCTTAACAGACTTAATCGCTGCATGATGGTTGCCCTCATCGGTAGCACCGGTACCATCTTTCATCAAAACACACCAGTATCCATAATCATTAGCTTCGCGCATTATGGTATGCACGCATACATCTGTGGTGATGCCGCAGATTACGATATGCGTAATGCCCAGATTTTTCAATACCATATGGATTGTGCTGGAACCAAAGGCACCTTTGCCCGCTTTGTCAATGACATATTCGCCATCGATCGGATAAACCTTCTCATGCAAATCCCAGTTTTCTTCACCACGGACCAGCAAACGGCCCAAGCCATTTTCTGGAATATCGCCGATGCCGACGCCATTGCCAATAATTTTGCTGCGCAGCACCTTATTAAATGGTGCATCAGACAAATCCGGTAGATGACCTTCCCGGGTATGAATGACTTTGATATCTGATTGGCGCACTGCTTCCAATGCTCTGGAAACAGGTTCTAATGCTTGGGCAGTATTGTTCAAATTATAGCCCATAACATCCACATAGCCCTTTTCGCCGCAGAAATCAATTTGCAAATCAACGCAGATAAAGGCTGTACGTGCACTATCCATTTCAATATATGCTGTATCGCCGAAATTCGGGCAATCCTCTACTTCAAGCGTGATCAGCTTGCCAATTGGTTCTCCATATAACCAAGCAGGATAAGCAAATGTTTTTGTTTGTTTGAATTGCTCGTATGCTTCTTCTACCTGTTTTAGATAGCGCTCACGATTCGTATGATAAAATGACTCATAAGTTCTCAGTTGCTTCATACCTTTGTTTCCTTTCTAAAGATAATTTGTTCTAAAATAACGGTAAAGAAAATAACCGTAATGACCGGATTCTTTAATATCGTTCCCACAAGGCGGGGTAGTGTTGCATAGTAGGTTTCGGAAAGTGTACTCAGTCCATAAGCCAGAAAGATGGAAAACCCGACTATGAATATCTCGCGTGTCTTAAACTCCGACAGATTGATCCAGTTGGAAGCACCGATGCCAATTAAGGTACTGGCAACACCCAGCAAGATCGCTCCTGCTACCACTTGCGGCATGGCGGCCATGAGTCCGCCTATTTTACCGAAAAAGCTTAATCCAATAAAGATCACACTGGCAACAATCATGAACCACTTGGATGCGACTTTCGTAAGAATAATTAATCCCAGGTTTTCACCATATGCGACATTGCCCGGCACTCCGAAGATCGAGGCAATCGTACTTTCCACGATTCCAAAGATGGTAAACGTCCGTTTTTCATCTTGTTTCTCTAACTTAGCACCCACAATTCGGGAGTATCCATCCATGTTACCATATAAATTAATTGCCGAAAACAGATTTACAATGCACATAATAACAACCAAATCTAGCGGAGGCATTTGCAGTCCGTATGGAAATATCTTCGGAAATGTCAGTGCCGGCATTGCATGCACAATATCCCAGTTGAATTCTCCAATGGCAATAAACACCAAGTATCCCAGCAAGATGGTAATGAGCACCGGAATGCTGGCTAGAATACCTTTGCCTTTGATCGACAAATAGCCGCAGATCAGAGCTAAGGCAATTCCAATGATTAAATAGAATGGCGAAGAGCCCGCTGCCAGCAAGCTGCCGGCGGTAGTGCTGGCGGTGATTCCGATCATCATAATCATTGACCCGGAAACCAACGGTGTCCAAAATTTGCTGATCTGACTGATGATGCCGGTAAAGCCTAGCAATGTCACCAGCACGCCGGCAATGATAAACGCATTGAAGGATTGCAATGCATACTCCTTGCCTGCAACACTGTAAGCTGCCACAATCGCCAGAGAAGGAATAATATTTGGTCCTGATATCATTGCCAGCTTATGTCCGGCAAGTACCTGCATCAACGTCGAAACGCCAATTATGAAGATCACCTGTGTCATATACCCGGCTAATTCCGCATCTGTAAATTCAAGTCCCAAACCGACGATTGAGTACCCCCATACTACTGGATAAAACAAAATCATAACCCATTGCATTGCATACACGATCATATCCCGGTTGGAACGCGGTTTTTCTTCAATGCCATAAAACAGATCAATTTCTGGTTTTACATATTTCATCAACTCACCTCTGTTTCGTAGATCCAAGTTCCTTTTTTGCCACGCACTGCTTCACTTGCTTCTTCTAATGCTCCAATCACGACAAATCCTTTGGGATTTGTTTTGAGAAAGTGCAATCCTGCCTGTACCTTAGGCAGCATGCTGCCGGATGCAAAATGGCCTTCATTTACATATCGTTCCATTTCCTGAACGGAAATCTTGCCTAAATCCACTTGGTCAGGCTTGCCGTAGCGCAAGGCAACGCGGGATACCGCAGTTAATATAATCAAGCCATCTGCTTCGATCATCGCAGCCAGGGCAGCACTTGCATGATCCTTATCAATCACTGCATCAACACCTGCAAGTTTGCCTGCTTCTTCAATGACAGGTACACCGCCGCCACCTGCCGCAATGACAACTGCCCCGCCATGGAATAGACGTTCAATCACTGTTTTTTCGACAATCGCAACCGGTTTTGGACTAGGGACTACACGGCGGTATCCACGACCGGAATCTTCGACCATCTGCCAACCTTTTTCCGCAGTCAGCCCGTCTGCCTCGTCTTTTGTATAAAATCCGCCGACAGGTTTGGTCGGTGCTGCAAATGCCGGGTCTTTTTTATCCACGATCACTTGGGTTACAACCGCAGCAACCGGCACCTGCAATCCGCGCTTTTGCAATATATTGATCAATGCCTGCTGCAAATGATAGCCGATGTAGCCTTGGCTCATGGCTGTGCATTCAGGAAAGGGCATTGGTTTTTTTGCTGTTTCAAAGGAATTGTGAATCATCCCTACCTGCGGCCCGTTGCCATGCACCAATAAGAGTTGGTGTCCTTCCGCAATCAGGTCAGCCAGCGACTGTGCTGTATGAATGACTGCTTCTTTTTGTTCATCAGGTGTATTTCCCAAGGCATTCCCGCCCAGTGCAATTACTAATTTCATTCTGTTTCCTCCAATCGTTTCGCTAAGGCAAGAAGTGCTTGCTCGAAACATGCTGCCGGCGGTGTTGTAAGTCCTGCCCCCACTTGCCCGATTCCTGCTTGTTTATGCGCTATTCCGGTATTGATAATTGGCAGAATACCTGATTCCACAACCTTAATCAGATCGATGCCCAAAGCAGTCGGATAGAAATCCAAAGCCGGTACTGTGAAGTTATCATTTTTCGCTTCGCAGATATCATGCATCTGCCGGGAGTAATTTAAAGCATCCTTGACACTGCCGCCAACGAATTGAACAATCGCCGGGGAGCACCCCATCGCGAAGCCGCCGATGCCGCATGTTTCGGTAATCGCCGAATCACCTAGATCGCGTGTCGCATCATCCTGCGAATATCCCGCAAAATATAAGCCATTGACATAATTGGCCTGGGCAGTAAACCATTGGTTTTCGCAGCCAGCCACTTGAATGCCAAATTCAACGCCATTGCGAGCCATTACCACGCACAAACTGGAATCAGCAATGTTCCGCGCAGCATCCAGCGATACCTTGCTAAAGGCCATGGATAGATTTAAGAAGTAATGTTCATTCTTATTGATAAACTCGATTACCTGAATTTTGGTATCGGGATCTGCTGTTGTTTTCATAATGCTGGTAGCAACTTGATTTAAAAACATGGAAGTTGCGGCTTTGTTGCGGTTATGGCATTCATCTCCCATCTGCAAAGCTTGCGCAACTATATTTTTCAGGTCAACGCCACCTAACAGCTGGATTGCTTCTTGGACGACAGGCGCAAATTCATCGCGAATCCAGCGCAGCCGTTTCAGTACACTATCATCGTAGGCACCAAACCGCAGCACTTTGCCAAGTCCTTCATTCACGGAACAATATGCATAGTGATCATGAACTTCATCATACACAACATGAACCGGCATCGACGGTGATACAATCCCGGCCATCGGCCCTACTGCCTGATGCTCATGGCATGGTTCATAGGCAATGGTGCCGGAAGCTGCCAAAGCCCATGCTTCTTCCGCACTGTGCGCCCAGCCTTCAAACAAGATTGCTCCTACAATGGCACCTTTCATCGGCTCTGCCATATCCTTCCATGCAATGGCGGGACCAGCATGCAGAATCATGCGCTCGCCCATATGGGGAATGACTGTTTTGGCAGGTTTCAATCCAACCAGCTTAGCTTCACTTTCTTTGATACGGGCAATCGCAAGCTGATTTGCTGCTTCAATAAGGTCAGCATGTTTCAATACTTGCTTCAATGCTCCCAGCAACCTGCGGTCACCGCCGGCTGGCGGCTGCCAATCCAGATTGACATAGGCAACATCCTGTCTTTCGTAATCTTCTATAAATGATTTGGAACCAAGGTTAATCACCCGCAATGATTCCTGAAATAATGCGTTAATTGCCATCATATCCACCCTCCGTTATCTGCACCGCAAGCCTGATTGCATCTGCATGGCTATCCGCCACCAGAACATTCCATTCTTTGAGCAGTTGTATTTGTTTCGCTTTATCTTGAAAATCTTGATCTGTACCCAGTACATACCCAACAAAAGCAAGATCACGATTGGCACGGCGGGCAATGTTTTGTGCTTCCTGAATTGCCGGGATGGTAATTCCTGCCGGATCCGGATGGGAACCGAAGCCTAATTCAAAATCAAGCAAGATCACTTTGGTTTTTGGGTCATTTGCTTCCGCAATAATTCTGTCCAAACGAATGGAAGGCTCAATCATCGGATGCGGTCTGCCATTCGTAAATACGTCATCACCAAGATCGACCAGCGTATGACCAACACTTACGAATGGATCAGCTAGCTTCTCCTGTTCCTTTTTCGCTACATTGCTCTTGCAGGATAGTCGTTGGCGGCCGATGGATAATGCTTCTGCACAAAGTGTTCCGCCGCAATATAATCCGCGCAAGTATTTCTGTTCCTCTGCAAACCCATATGCTGGAATTGATGTTAGATCATTGCCTTCGGTATTCTGTCTTGCTGCCGGATATGCCAAGCTGACAGCCAGTCGTGCTGCATCTACCAGTTCATTGGCATAGTGATAGCGCTCATCCTGCTGCGCATGATCATCTAGGAAATTGATTACAACCGGTTTATTTACTGTTGTCAGCAATTCCATGATTTTTTCTCTTACCGCTGGATGCGGTGGTTTGGAGATCAAAACAATCACTTCCGTCTGCGGATCTTGATTCAAAGCTTTAATTCCTTCCATCATCATAATTCCGCCTATTGCTTCATTTAAGTCACGGCCGCCAACACCAATTGCCTGGGAGATGCCGCCGCCATAGTGGTGAATCTGCACAGTAACTTCCTGCAACCCGGTTCCGCTCGCTGCCACCAGCCCAATCGTGCCGGATTGCACCGCATTCGCAAAGCACAAACCTACTTGATTAATGATAGAAGTACCGCAATCCGGTCCCATCACCAGCAAGCCTTTTTCCCGCGCATACGTTTTCAGCGAAAGTTCTTCTGCTACCGAAATGTTATCACTGAACAGCATCACATGCAGGCCATCCCGCAATGCCAGCATCGCTTCCCGGGCTGCATATTCTCCCGGTGCGGAGATAACAACCAGATTGCTGTTTGTTTCTTGTGCAGCCGCATGGATTGTCTTATATGTAATTTCCTGGGTCTGACTTTGTAATTTCACCGGCTTCAATCCATCATCAATCGCCTGCAAAACAGCCTCTTCCAATGAAGCATCTTCTAATTCCAATGCAATTGCCAAGTCATTGGGGGCACTCGCCTCTGTCTCGGCTGTTGCCAAACCGTTCTTTCTCAGAATGTCCAAGTTCATATCCGTGGCCATTGCAATCACCACGTGATGAACACCTGCTATTTGTTTGATTTTAGCAGTCAGTGACATGAGGGTCACTGAATCAAAATATGTTTTCTTACGTATCAGTGTTTTCTTATACATTTGTTTTCTCCTTTTGTAAAACGGCATATGCGACACCCGTCGAATAATCAATTCCGGATGAATGACCATACCTCGCAAGCATGTTGAAAAGAAATTCGCCATCTCCCGCATTATTTTCGATGAAATGTTTCGCAAATTCTAAATGAATCTTAGACATCCGCTTCCGGAAACAGACTTCATATTGCTGTCTGCTTACATCTGACAAGCGGTGCCACTTCGCTTTAATGATCAATTCAAGTTGGTCTAGCTGGCTGGAGTCAACGTTCATGAAGCACAGTGCTGTGTAATATCCGCAAAGGAAATCATCACCAGCTGGTGTTAAGCCAAAACCAATCCCTGCAAGCTGATCAATTTGACCCAAATGCAAGGCATCGCTCATAAACTGATCAATCACATTCAGTCCTGTTTCAGCACCCAGCATATAAGCCACAAAACCATTGTTTACATTTGATCTTCTTAAACACTCCGCATACCATGATCGCTCTCCCGTTCCAATCCGTTCTATCGCAATTGGGGAAGGTTGGAAGTACGTTCCTTGCTGCAAAGGGAGTCTGTAAGAACCAAGGCTTAATTGCGTATTGGTCATGGATACAAGATCACCATCCATAACTTGGAATGCCTCAAATGAATCTATGTGCGGCAAATAAAGGAAGAAAGCAGAAAGCGGGGCTTTGGTTCCACATAGAATGGAAAACAACGTCTGATCAATCTTGAAATTAATCGTGTGTTTATAAACCCCGCTTATCTTGCCTGCCTGTTTTTGCAGTATCACTGTGTCACGGAAACAACTATCGTATATATATTCGTATCCAGACATCATCGTACGCCTAACCGATTATAATATGCCAACAATCAGCGCAATTGCCAGGACGACACCTTCCATAAACAGGATGATCTTGAAATTGCTTTTGATGGTATCCATAATGGAAATTTTAAATCCTTCACTTAACGCAGCCACGTTGATTTGCACCGGGCTGATTTGCGTACCTAAGCCAACGGAAATGGCAATTAAGCCAAACGTCAGCGGAGAAATGCCCGGGATTGCGGAAATCGTAGGCAAAATCAGTGACAGAACACCGGCATCGTAAGCACCGGATGGAATTGCAATCATAAAGCCCAGCAAACAAGCAGCAACCGCAATAATAGATGGAGATACACTGCCTACCAGCTCAGCTAAGCGAGCGAAAGTTCCCAAAAAGCCAATCATATTGATGAAACCTAAGAAGATACCGACGCCAAATAGTGTTGTCAGAATATAGCGGGAACCTTCTACCAGATTGGCAGAAACTTGGTTTGGATCTGTTTTACAGCACAGCCAGCATAGCAACCCCGAAATTACAACATTAACAATCGGGAAAAAGACAGGTATGCCAATGAGTTTATTCAACGTGCCACCTAGTACAACAAACGTCAGAAATACGGCAGCCGGAATCGTTTTAATCAATAATTCATTTGTAGATACAGTTGCTACTGCATTCGTTTTTTCTTCTTTGGAAACAAGGGATCCGCGTTTGCGAACACCATAATACGCATACAAAGCACCGAATGCGATGACTGCCAAGGTAATTGGCAACATCATTTGCGCATATTCCTGCGCCGGCAAATTCCCAGCCTGGGAAGCAATACCCGAAGCTCCGGCAGAAGGAGAAGTTGTAAAGCCGACAACGGTCACAATTGCCATTGCCCCAATTACTTCCGGAATGAAACCAACGGCTGCTGCCATCAACGGTGCAATTACCATGGTATTTCCGGCACCCATCCCTGCCATGTAAGTAGCTCCTGCCTGAACCAGTACAATTGTCATTGCAAGAAGCGGCAGCTTGCCTTTTAATCCGCGGTTCAAGGATTCAATCAACGCCTCAATACTGCCGGATTTTGCGATCATGAAGGCCGCTGGCGCATACATGACCGGTGTCAAGAAATTAGAAAGCATTCCTTTTAGTCCAACATTCACAATCTGGTTATTCATTTCCGCAAAGGTCAACCCTTGCTCCAGGGCGCCCATGGAATACAGAATCCATGACACAGCTACTGCAACAGCACCGCCAATGATTCCGGCCACAAGCATATGTTTCTTAAAAACAAGTGCTGCGATAATCGCAATCAGCGGTAATAACATGAGGAATAGTTCCATATATTCACCCCTTACTTTTTAATAATGGCTGCAATTGGTCCGCCGCCGTCAGGTCCTTGGTGTTCTCCGCCGCCGGAAACATAAACCATCGGATCACCAACGATTGCTGCGATCACGCCGTTCACAACGGCACGGGCATGGCGCGTATGGTTAATATCGGAGTCTGTCAACATTGTATTGCGGCGTCCGCGAACTTCGCCGGTGGTTGACGCTTCGGCTTTCGCCAGGACGTTTACAATCCGTGCTTTTTGTTCTTCTGTCGGCAACTTGTCAATTTCCATGCCGGCACTTCTTAATGATTCAATTACCGCATCCAAGTCAATCGCATCTTTCATGACACTATGGCCAATCACCAGATCACTTGCCGAACGCAATGCATTGCCCATCACGATAATCTCACAGTTCATAAGTTCAATCCCTGCTGATGTAGAAGCAACCGCAGAATACAAGTTCCAGTCATGGCAGATGCTTTCTTCAGAAATGGCCTCTAATTTAACTTCTTCCATTGCAACTGCCACACCTAATGCAGATGCCCCGCGGGAGTAACCCATGGATTTATAGGTATCCGTAACAACAACTTCTTTGCCTCTATGCTTCGCATCCATAATACGGTCGGATGTAAGCAGCGGACATTTGATTTGGACAAAGTGGACATCATCCAATGTACTGATTCCTGCATCTTCAATTAGATTCGTAACAACGCGGGCAACTTCCTTTACCATCGTCAATGTACCGATTTCTTCCGGCAAGAAGTCTCTGGTAAATCCCGAACTAACGACCAGCGCTTTCTTTGTTGTTTCGATTTCAGGTACTTCCTTTCTGACAAAAACCGTTGCATGCGGAGTCATTACTCCTTCCGTACCTCCCGACATAACGAACGCTACTTTATGCGCAACAGTTTCTTCAGATTCTCCCCGTTTCACTGCTAGATAAGATTTAAAAGCACGTGTCGAAAGTGCACGTGTAAAGTCATTCACACAACCATTTCCTTCTGTTTTGCCCAGCACTGCAATGACTTCATTTGGATTGATGGCACCGCTTTGAACCATCTGATCAAATGAGGAAAGATCATCTGGTGCAGACATAGTTAACTTAAATACTTCGATTTTTTGCATAGGAATTACCTACCTTTCTGTCTTTATTATAAAACGATTTATTTCAGATTTATATGTTGATAACCAACAAATGTTAAGCCGTTTCATTGTGTTTTTTCAACAATAGTTTATACTATGATTGTGAGGTAAGACTATGACAACACTCTTAAAACTGTTAGACACAAGCATATTTGAATCGTATACAATCATATCAGGTGAGGATAATTTAGATAAATTAGTGACAAGTGCATCAGTTTTAGAGACACCTGATTTTGCGAATTATGTCATCGAATACTCGCTTATTTTAACTACCTTTTATCCGATCCAAAGCAATTATCCCTTGTTCAAAGATTTGCTTTATGTTTTGGCTGCCAAAAACAGTTCCGGTTTGGTAATCAAGTTAAATCGTTACATCTATACCATTCCCGAAGATTTGGTTGCATTGGCCAATTCCCTTAAAATTCCGATTATCATTTTAGATTATGATGCGAATCTATCGACTTTATTCAATACCATTATCAGTGAGATTCAAAGTGACGAATTCAATAAGCTGGGTATTGAGTTTCAGCACTCTTCCTTATTTCAAACAATCAGTGAAAATCCGTCTACTCAGGAATTGGTAAAGCGGGTGGAGCAGTTCAAAAATATTGATATCTTAATTTACAATCCGGAGAATGAGCGGGTGTATTACTCATCAGAGCAAATTAAAGCATTCTATGACAAGTACAGCACATCGACCAATACCCTCATGAAAGAGGGTGATTACCTGATTTATATTTCCAATATTGAGTATGAGCAAAAAATCATATATCGCCTTGTTTTGTCAATCCACAAAGATAAGCGCCATCTCCTTTACAGCAACAATGAACTATACAAGCTGCTGATTATCTTCATCTATCAGAAGAAGCGGGAAATTATGATGCGCCAAAACCAATTCTTATTGAGTTTTGTCAGCAATATTACCTCGTCCTCCAGTTCCAATTCAGAGTTAATTGAAACTTCTAAATTTTATGCATGGAACATCCAATTTCCAATTTTCCTGATTTTATTTTCTGTCAAAAACATTGAGCACTTTGAAAACAACTCCTTGTCGCGCAAGATCAGCAAAATTCTTATTGAAAAGACGGGACTGGATAAGCATGATCTGCGATTTGTATTTATCGACAATTTCATTTTGTTTATTGTGAATACAACTTATGAAAATAAGAACTACACCTTGATGAATGAAGTCCATAAAACATTATGTGACATGGATCCAAATATCGAGCTCAAAATTGCATACTCCAACCCGATCAACAACGCGCAAGATATCCCGCAGGTATTTTCCATCCTATCGGAAACCGTACGGAATTCTAACATCCATATGATTGATATCACGGTATTCAATGAAAACCATGTGCGGTTGATCAAGCTACTGAAGTCTTTGGATTATGCTGAGCTAAAATCCTTTTCCCACTCCATTATCGGCAATTTAATACGTTATGAACAACGCACCAATATTCCTCTTATCAATACTTTATATAAGTACATTCAGTGCCATTTTTCGATCAAGGAAACAGCAAGCGAACTGTTCTTGCATCCCAACTCACTGAAATACCGGCTTTCGATTATTGAGAATATGGGATATAAAATCATGAATTCCAATACCCATTTTTTCGATATCTATTTAGCCCTGTATGTTCATGTTAATCTGCTCAATAAAGAAGATTAATTTCAGATTGGTTTAGAATTCCTTTCTATCACATTCTCTTTATTACACTTGTCTATCTCATTTGCATAAAGCATTCTTTCACATTTCCTGAAACAAAAGATTAGAGATCCAGATTTCATTTCTGAATGTCTAATCTTTTTTAATTTGCATTTTCCTCTTACACTATTGCCTTATTGGTTTACTCTATTGACAGGCTGCCCTTTTACAAATGCCTGAATATTCTCTTTCACCATTGAAACCAAACGCTGCCTTGTTTCCAGTCCCCGCCAACCTATATGCGGAGTAATGATAACAGTATCCATCGTATATAAAGGACTATCGTGATCGAGCGGTTCCTTTTCCTGCACATCTAATCCCGCACCGGCAATTACATGATTCTGCAGCGCCTCAATTAAAGCTGATTCGTCAATCAATGCGCCGCGGGCTGTATTGATTATATATGCACTTGGTTTCATCATAGCCAATGTTTCTTGATTGATCATATGCCGTGTTGCATCGTTCAGCGGACAATGGAGCGAAATGAAATCACTCTCTTTTAATACTTCTTCATTTGTGGTGAAGTGAATGCCATCTATATCTGAGCGCGGTGTTCTGGTAGCAACCAAAACATTCATCCCCAGCGCTTGTGCGACTTTGATGGTTTCTTTGGCAATATTGCCATAGCCGATCACCCCCAATGTCTTCCCATTTAATTCAACATGATCCACCATCAGATGCTTATGAAAGTTATCGTGGTTGCCTTCGGAAAGCATCTGGATCTGTTTCTGCATAGAACTAGCTAGATTCAAGATTAACAGGATTGCTGTATGAGCAACACGTTTGCTGCTGTATTCAGGAATGTTGCACACCATGATGCCTCTTTCACGAGCAGCAGCCAAATCGATGTTGTTATATCCGGTTCCCGCTTCACAGATCATTTTTACGCTGTTTGGAAATTTTTTAATGATATCAGCGCTGACCTTCATTTCTTTCGTTACAACAATCGTAAAACCATCAATGCGTTCTAAAATTTTTTCTTGCGGAGTTTCCTCGTAAATTACCACATTTGATGCAATTTGCGAATAGTCAATCTTCCCGTCATAATTCACCAGCCCGGCATTTAATACTACAGTTTTATCGTTCATCTAGTTTAACTCCTATCTATCAATTGCCATGATAGAAATATTGTACCACTCTTAAAGTTAATTCTGCAATGAAGTGCCTAAAGCTTTATATTTATGCAAGGCTATTGCTGTATACTTTGTCTGCCAATTCCTCTTGGGATAATGAAAAAATTTTTCTGTACTCTCTAATTTGATTTTTTAAGTTCATAGCTAATATCTCCTATCCGTAGTTTAACTAAAATACGAATTTACGTCTATCAAATGTTCTTTACATAATAGTTTCATCATGCAAATCCTTTTTGAGCTCCATATAATTCGACACTCCCAACCTTATTAAAGATTTATAATGATCCTATATCATCGATACTAACATTAATCTTCTCATTTTTAGATATTTATTTCTACTGCAAACAAAGCTACTCTGATTCCTATTTATACGCAAAAATGCTTAGATTTCTATCTAACAAAAGCAACTTGACAAATTACATTAACGTGATAAACTAGTTTTAAATACTAGATAAATATTTTTATAGAAGAATAAAAATTTATCTAGTTAAAAATGGAATGATCTCCAAGTATTTACTGGATACACAAGAAAGAAAAGGAGCGTTTACACAATGGCAAACAAAATAGCTTTATTAACTGATTCTGGTTCAGATCTGAATAACACTATAATAAAAGATGATAACTTATTCGTTTTACCGTTACAAGTTATAATCGATGGTGTTGAACACAATAATTCAAATGATTTAGATGTAGACAATTTGTATGCCGATATGAAAAACAAGACAGTCACCACATCACTGCCAAGTCCTAATGAAATTCATGCTACGATTGAGAAAATTATTGCACAAGGCTATACCCATATTATTGCAATTACGATTTCAAGCGGATTAAGCGGAACACACAATATTATCAAGTTAATTGCTTCTGAATTTACCAATATCAGTTTTGAAGTAATTGATACAAAAAATATCAGCTATGGCAGCGGCTTATTAGGGCTTCAAGTCTTACGTGATATTAAAGACAATCTGCCTTTTGATGTGATTGTTCAGCGAGTACAGGAAAGATTGAGTCAATCAAGGGTCTTTTTTACAGTGGGAACACTCGATTATCTGAAAAGAGGCGGCCGAATTGGCAAAGTAGCGGGAACGGTCGCAGAAACATTGAACATCAAACCCGTTATATCATGTAATCCAGATGGTGTTTATTATACTGTAAAGAAAATACGCGGTTATCAGCGAAGTATTAATCTGGTAATTGAGTGTGCAACTGAGTTTGCGAAACAATACAAAAAAGTTAAAGTTGTACTGCTGAGTGTAAAGACGGAAATGGATTTAGCCAAATTGGCACAGCAAATTCATGAGCAAATCGATAATATTGCTGAGTTCTCAATTGAAACTGTCTCACCTGCTCTAGGCGTCCATACAGGTCCCGAGGTAATTGGAGTAGCCCTCGTAAATTACGAATAAAAATCGAGTAGGGCGAAACTAATCGCCCTCTCACACCACCGTACGTGCCGTTCGGCATACGGCGGTTCGGTTAAATTTCAAAGCATGTTGTCTTGTATAGTAATCA
>JAEWFD010000014.1 GCA_023388995.1 Bacillota bacterium | reverse complement strand
ATGGATATATCTATTTTTCAGATTACTACAAAACTGTAAACTTATGAGCCGCCGTATACCGAACGGTACGTACGGTGGCAGGAGAGGGGCGAAGTAACTTTATTGATTACTAGCCTCTACTCGATTTTCTCATCGCTCATAGATATATGGCGGGATCTGCAAAAGAAAAAGATTTGGGAAGTAAACCAAGCTGTTTTGATCTTTCGATTTATGGTAAAATAAAATAAGCGAAAGTGCTTTGTGCGAATGCAAGGAAGGTGAGGCCTTGAAACGAGATAATGAAGTAACAGTATTTCTAGATGCCATTACAGCAGCGAAGAGATCGGAAATCGACTATTTGCGGGATCTAATTCTAAGCTGCGCAGCAGAACTGGAAGAAACGGTGAAATGGAATGCTCCCAATTATAAATATCAAAGTGAAGATCGGCTTACCATGCGAATTACTTCCAGTAAAGTGCAATTGGTTTTTCACCGTGGTGCGAAAGAAAAAGATTTGCCGGCAGAGCATTTAATTCAAGATGAATTTGGTCTGCTGGAATGGAAAACGAATGACCGGGCAGTGATCGCACTAAGCAATATAGAAGACATAAAAAGGCATGAAATGCAGCTTATAGAATTAATCAAACGCTGGCTGAATGCCGCCTGATGACAGTATAGTAAAAGGAGAAACACACGTATGAGTTATATCACCCAAAAAGTAATCCCTTCGATCTTTACGATGAAAGACTTTGAGCAATTCCTGCAAAGCGAGTATGAGTATTGTATTATCTTAGATTTTCATATCAACCTGTTAAGCGGTGTTATGAAAGAACTGCATGCTCATCATAAGAAAGGGATTGTTCATTTAGATTTGGTGAAAGGTCTGGCCAGCGATGAACATGGAACTGAGTTTTTGTGTCAGGTGATTCAAGCTGACGGAGTCATTTCGACGAAAGCAAAAGCGGTGGAATATGCGAAAAAGAATAAGAAGATTGCGATTATGCGCCTCTTTTTAATTGATACCAAATCACTGGCGAAGGGGCTTCATCTGGTGAATTCTCTGCAGCCTGATTATATTGAGGTGCTGCCGGGCATCGCCTACGACATTATTCCATACATTAAAGCAAATACCCAGATTCCGCTGATAGGCGGCGGCCTGATCAAAAGCGTAAGGCAAATTGATAAGTGTATTGACAAAGGGATGTGTGCTGTCACAATTGGCAGTTTCAAGCTTTGCTTGGAGTATGCAAAAGAGAAAGCAACTGGAAGTAAGATATAAAAATTGTAATCCAATAACATATAGATGGAGGAATAATCAATGGAGAACTTTATATTTCATGCACCAACAGAAATTTATTTCGGAAAAGGTCAAATTGAGCAGCTAAGTAATGTATTATCCCGCTACGGGAAGAAGGTTTTGCTGGCGTATGGGTCAGGCAGCATTAAAAATATCGGATTATATGATACGGTGGTATCCCAGCTAAAGAAGAATGGTTTTGTGATTGCTGAGTTGAGCGGTATTGAGCCCAATCCACGTATTGAAACCGTGCGCCGGGGAGTAGAACTATGCAAAGCGCGTCAGATTGATGTGATTTTGGCCGTTGGCGGGGGAAGCACGATTGATTGCTCCAAAGTTGTGGCTGCTGGAACTTTTTATGAAGGGGACACCTGGGATTTGGTCATGGATGCACGCAAGATTACCAATGCATTGCCGCTGGTAACCGTATTGACTTTGGCAGCAACTGGTTCGGAAATGAACAAGGGTGCAGTAATATCCAATATGTCTTTGAATATCAAAAAGGGAACACACCATGCCAGTATGATGCCTCGTGCTTCATTTCTGGATCCGCAATATACGTATAGTGTTTCCAAATATCAAACTGCATCGGGTATTGCCGATATCATGTCGCACACATTTGAAAACTATTTCAAGGTCACCAGGCATGCAGCTTTGCAAGATCATATGAGCGAGGCTGTATTACGGACATGCATCACTTATGGACGCCAAGCTATTGATGAACCCCAGAACTATGAAGCACGTGCCAATTTGATGTGGGCTTCCACATGGGCATTGAACGGACTTTTGGGAAGCGGCAAGGAAGGTGCCTGGTCAAATCATCCGATTGAACATGAGTTAAGTGCTTTTTATGATATTACGCATGGCGTGGGACTGGCGATTACGACACCAAGATGGATGCGCTATATCCTAAATGAAGATACCGTAGATAAGTTTGCGGAATATGGTGTTCGGGTTTGGGATTTGGATGCCCGCAAAGAGCGCTTTGCCCTGGCAGAAGAAGCAATTCAAAAAACAGAGGAATTTTTCTATCAAACATTGGAGATTCCATCTACGCTAAGAGCAGTGGGAATAACAGATCAAAGCAAATTTGATGTGATGGCAGAAAAAGCTGTTGCCGGTGGCTTGAGCGTGGCATATGTACCATTGACAAAAGAAGATGTAAAGAAAATTTTGGAGGCAAGTTTCTGATTATGGCAGCATTGAAACAGTTACTTGAGCATATGGAACAAGAAGGAATTACGCATTACTATATTCCGACTGCGGATTTCCATGAAAGTGAATATGTGCACGAATATTTCAAAGCACGGCAGTATATCTCGGGCTTTACCGGATCGGCGGGGATACTTGTTGTTTCTCGAGAAGAAACCTGTCTGTGGACGGATGGACGCTATTTCGTACAGGCAGAAGAACAGCTGCGGGGTACAGGAATTCGGCTTATGAAGCAAGGAATGGATCAAGTACCGACAGTAGAAGCATATTTAGAGGAAAAACTAGGTCCACAGGATGTGCTGGGCTTTGATGGCAGAGTGCTGCCGACCGCTATGGGAGAGCTATTTGCCAAGCAAGGATGGAATATCAAGCAATGTGATTTGGTGGATGCCATTTGGACTGATCGACCTGCTTTGCCTGCTGGTGCCATATTTGAACTTGATCTTCCCTATACCGGGCTGACACGGGCTGAAAAGCTAGCAAAAATTCGCTGCAAGATGAATGCACTTGATACCCAATGCCATCTGCTCACCAGTTTGGATGATATCGCATGGACATTGAATTTGCGAGGCAGCGATATTCAATATACACCGGTCTTTTTATCGTATTTATGGATTACGCAGAAGCAAGCAGTATTATATGTTGACCAGCAAAAAATAAATTCCGAATTGCGAATAAAACTTGCAGCGGATGGTATCCATCTGCAGGAGTATTTTGCTATCTATGAAGATTTGAAAAAAATAAAGACAACCGATGTTGTGCTCTTTGATCCGGCTAGAGTGAATTATGCGCTTGGCACTTTAATCAAACAGCATGGCCAATTCAGATTGCGAGAAAATCCAAGCATTATGATGAAAGCAATCAAGCATGAAACGGAGATTGCTCAGCTGCGGCAAGCTTATTTAAAAGATGGCATCGCATTGACTAAATTTTTATACTGGGTGAAAACAACTGTTGGGAAACAGCCGCTTACGGAAGTTTCGGCGGCTCAAAAACTGCTGGAACTCAGACAGCAGCAAACGGATTTTCTGTCGCCGAGTTTCACGACGATTGCGGCTTATCAAGCACATGCGGCCATGATGCATTACAGCGCAACTGCCGAAAGTGATGCGGAAATCTTGCCGGAAGGAATGTTTCTGGTAGATTCGGGCGGCCAGTACTTACAGGGAACCACGGATGTAACACGAACCTTAGTGCTAGGACCATTGTCAGACGAACTGAAAGTGCAATATACGACAGTATTAAAAGGAATGATTCAATTATCAATGGCACGCTTCTTATATGGCTGCAAAGGTGTCAATCTGGATATTCTGGCACGCGGTCCGCTATGGCAGCTTGCAATTGATTACCAATGCGGTACCGGCCATGGCATCGGCTACTTGCTGGGGGTTCATGAAGGGCCGCAGAATATACGCTGGAAACCAATTGCCGGAAAACCTGAGGGCAGCGTTCTGGAAGCGGGTATGGTGGTATCGAATGAACCTGGGGTATATGTTGCCGGCAGCCATGGAATCCGGATTGAAAACGTGATGGTGATCCAAAAAGATGTACAGAACGAATATGGCCAATTCTTGTCAATGGAGACATTGACAGTAGCGCCAATTGACTTGGACGGGATTGATTCTGCCTGCTTAACAAAGCAGGAAATCGCATTTCTCAATGCCTATCACGAGTACGTATATACCAGCTTAGTGCCGTATTTAGATCCGGCAGAGGCTGCATGGCTGAAAGAACAAACAAGAATCATTAGTCTTTAAGGAGTGACTGCTTGCCATAAGTGCGAGCAGTTTTTCATATTCTAGAATGAAAAGATGCATTCAAGTTATCAGAAATATCAGTGAAAATTGTGTATTTTAGGGATTGCAATACCAATTCAGGTAACGAAATTGGTATTTCTTGCGGATTAAATAGAAGAACTCTTACTTATGCCTTTTCACAGACGAAAAAAATTGGTAAAATGATGCTAGTAACATAGTAAGGAATGAAAGTGAGGATTTTTATGAAATTAGTCTTAAAAATTCTGGGAGCAGTTGCAATTATCGCAGCCGGGGCGGGTGCTTATTTTTGGTACTCGCAAATAGAAAGACCGATGACATATAGCACTGATGGTATTTATGAGGAAACAGAAGAATTAAAAGATGTCGTGATTAAGGCCAGCAATGTGACTTTGGCGAATAAGAAGATTACAGGTTCGCTGACGATCCAAACGGATGGCGGACACGATCTATATCTCGAGAATTTGGAAGTGCAAGGGGATATTATTGTGAAGTCTCCGAAAGAAGGCTATACCATTTACTTGGATGATGTCAGTGCCCGCAAGCTGAAAATTGCAAGCGAATATCCGATGGAAGTGATTTTGGATGGCAATACGTCCATTAAGGATGCAGAAGTGAATCAGGATATCCGTATTTTAGAAAATATTAGTCCTGGCTATGATGGCGTTCGTGCGTTGACTGTATTTGAAAAGCAGAATGCACAAGTTATGCTGGAACATACCGGACTGGATTTGCTGGTGCTGGATACACCGGCGAATGTTTTGATGAATGAGACAAGCATGGTTGAAAACGTGATTGTAAATCAGCCAAGTACGCTGGTGAACCAAGGTGATATTGGCTTGTTGAATGCCAATGCCAATGTCAGTTATTTGAAGAAACCGCAGAAAATTGCCAGCGGTGACAAAGTGGTAGTGAAAGATAGTACGGAGGTTACGACGAAAGCAACGAAAGCTACAACGACGACACCCGTAACGACCACGACCAGCGGCCGCGGAAATTCTGCGAATGCGGGGACAACAAAACCGGTAACGACAACAACAAAAAAAACAACGCAAACTACAAAGTCATCTGCATCTAGTACAACAACAACTGGGAAGCCTGTCAATACACCGCCGGTAATTACCGCGGAAGATATCAAAATCATGGTTGGGGCAAAGCTGAATCCTTTGCAAGGGGTTAGTGTTACGGATGCCGAGGATGGACGCGGCAAGATTACGGCAGAGCATATTGTATCCAATGATGTGGATGCAGCCCATGCCGGCTTTTATACAATCATCTATCGATATACTGACAAGGGTGGCCTAACGGCTACCCTCACGCGCACTGTGACTGTCACCCAGGATGAAAAGAAGATGGTAGCCCCTCGCAACTTGGCGTTCCAATACGACAATGAAGGTGGCTTGCAGTTTTCCTGGGAATATGTAACCGGTGCTTATGATTATAATGTGTATGTGAATGGTGCTTTGGTAGAAACCGGTGTCAAACGCAATTATACGTATGTAGAAAAATATATTGATACCAGCAAAGAAAATGAACTGGCAGTTGTTGCATATGCTTCTCCAGCAACCAATTTGCAGCCGTCGGTTCCGGCAACAATCAAATACAAGGCAGATCCTGGTTATATCAATATGCCGACTGTTGTATATGCAGATACGACCAAAGCAACGAATATCTTTTTCCGTTTCCATGATTTATTTGTAAATACCAGACCGATTAATAAAGTGCAAATTAAGGTGGAACGTTATGTCAATCGTACGTATCAGCCGGTATCTGATTTAAAACTGGCCTATAATAAAAGGACGGATGAGGATGGAATTGCCATGATTTATGACTATGCCCGTTCAGGAATGAGCTTAGAAGCGAGTTTCAAGCAGCAAGGCAGCTATCGCATGACATTTACCTTGCAAGGCAGTGAAGGCAAAAACCAAGTAATGGAATACAAATTTGATGTATTAAATTATGACGGCAGCATGGAAGCGGTATTCAACGAACCGGTTGTAAGTGATTTCTATGTCACGTATTATGATGGCAGCAGCTATGCTCGTGTAGACTGGGATGCATATCTGGTATTCTATTTGCCAAATGATCTTAATACCCGCTATCCGGAAGATGATATTTCAGTCACATTCTATTACCATACCAGTGATGTGAGCGAAGGAAAAATTATTACGTTTGATGCCAGTGATTTGCGGTTGAACCGGAAAGAAATCAGTGCCAATGAGATCATTCGGGTAATGCTTTCGAAAGGCGACAGCGAAGCCTTTGAGGATTTCATGGCCGAGAATTATGAAAAAGCAGTCAGTATTTCAGCGAAGATTACGATTAAAGATGGAAATAAAGAATTCTCAACCACAACGCGAAAGATTCGCCTGAGTTAATTGAAAGAAGCCGATGTGATAAACATACGGCTTTTTTAGTAAGCAGATTTGCTGATAGCGGCGGTAAATGGTAAACTTGAATGAGAAAATAACGAGACAGGGAGGAAGTAATGCAATGCATCAAAAGCGAGAAATAATTCCGAGAAACTATCGCATCATGATATTACTGCAATGCTTTGCTGTTCTTTGGTATCATCGCCAAATATCGCGGATAGAAGCCAGATCGTTCAATAGCTATCAAAACCTGTACTACGCATTTGGATATGATCTGCACTATGAACAAGGAGAATCGGCACAGAAAGTGCTATACTCCCGAAATGATGTATTTTTGCGGCTTCAGCCACTATATATCAGAATTGATCTGATGGATGCATCTCTGATCAGGCAGACAATCTATGTTTCTAAAATCGCAAATCCTGAAAAACAGCTTGCAAAACATTCCTTTGATATCACAGAGATAGCAGTAATCAATGGTTATGAGGTCACTCTGAAATATGAACTTGAAGAAAGCTATCAGCAATCCGTCAGAGTCCAATTTGAAATGAAGAAAGATGGCTATTATATCTATGGCGTGATACACGAAATGCCAGGTCGTATCTTAAATCGAAAACTGGTGCTCACAGAAGAATGGAAAGGATATCTTATGGACGTGATGAAGGCGCTATTGCTGGATATCTGATTGAGAGGCTGTCATAAATGATTCCTTTTGATTGAGATTGCAGTGAATCTCTTCTATAATAAAGAAAAGCGAGGTAGATACTCTGATGATTGATTTAAGAAGTGATACGGTAACCATGCCGACAGAAAGAATGCGGGAATTAATGGCAGCTGCCGAAGTTGGCGATGATGTATATCGCGATGATCCAACTGTCGCAAGACTGGAAGAACTGGCAGCAGAATTAGTCGGAAAAGAGGCTGCACTATTTGTGCCATCGGGTACGATGGGCAATCAGCTGTGCATTATGACGCATACAAAGCGCGGTGAAGAAATTATCGTCCATGAGAAAGCGCACGTTGTGTTTCATGAAGCAGGTGCTATCGGTCTTTTATCGCAGTGCAATATTGCGGCAGTGCACCATGACAAAGATTTTGTGTATGATACAGATATTATTCAGAAAGTTCGGGGGAATAATATTCATTATCCCAAAACATCACTGGTATGCATTGAGAATGCACTGGGAAACGGCACTGTCATTCCGCTTGCGGATATGAGACAGACCTATCGGCAGGCAAAAGACCTTGGCTTGTCTGTGCACCTCGACGGTGCTCGTATATTTAATGCTGCTGCTTATCTGCAAGTGGATGCGAAAGAACTTGCTACGAATTGCGACAGTGTTATGTTTTGCTTATCCAAGGGTTTGTGTGCACCGGTGGGTTCGATGATCGCCGGTACCAAAGAATTTATTGACCGGGCGCGGCATAACCGCAAATTGATGGGTGGCGGCATGCGGCAGGCAGGCATCCTCGCTGCTGCTGGTATTGAAGCGCTGACGGTAATGACAAAGCGGCTTCGGGAAGATCATGAACATGCACGCTATCTAGCGACAGAGCTTGCCAAGTTCCCGAATATAACTGTGGATCTGGATCAAGTTCAGATTAATATGGTCTTTTTTACGGTACATGGCAAATATGAAGATGAAGACTTTGTTTCTTATTTGCGAAAATATGGCATCAAAATAAACGGCATGGAAGATGGAAAATTGCGATTTGTAACACATCATGGCATTACACGGGAACATATTGAAGAAGTAATCTTACGTATGAAAACATACTTTGAGTAGTAAAATATGGGAGTTTCGTGGGGATTCTCATTGTAATCGCTTTCTTTTTTAGAAATGGCACTATGAAAGAGTGTCAAACTTGCGTTTCCTTTATTTGAAAAATACTTGCATCGTTCATATAATGAGCATAGAAACGCGTAGTTGCGTGAAAGAAAGAAGGAGAGTTATGAAAGAGAACATTCAACGATTTGGACGGTTCTTGAGCGGAATGGTAATGCCGAATATCGGCGCCTTTATTGCTTGGGGATTCATCACAGCACTATTTATTCCTACCGGATGGTTACCAAATGAAAAATTTGCGACTTTGGTAGGACCTATGATCACATATCTGCTGCCGCTTTTGATCGGTTATACCGGTGGTAAAGCAGTGCATGGTACCAGAGGAGCAGTCGTAGGTACAATTACAACAATGGGGGTACTTGTTGGTGCAACCGTTCCGATGTTCCTAGGTGCAATGTTTGCCGGTCCTGCCGGTGGATATGTCATCAAAAAAGTTGACCAAATGTTTGAGGGGAAAATTCCGGCTGGATTTGAAATGCTGGTCAACAACTTCTCAGCAGGGATTGTGGGAGCAGTCCTGGCATGTATCGCATTAGTTGGTATTAATCCAATTGCCTTGGCAATTAACGATTTCATGGGTGCAGCTGTAGGTTTCTTCGTAGACAACAAATTGCTGCCACTTACTTCTATCTTTGTAGAGCCTGCGAAAATTCTATTCTTGAATAACGCAATTAACCATGGTGTGTTTGGTCCGCTAGGGGTTCAGCAAGTTGCTGAAATTGGTAAGTCTGTATTCTTCTTAATTGAAGCAAATCCAGGACCTGGTCTAGGATTGCTGCTTGCTTATATGCTTGTTGGTAAAGGTATGGCTAAAGAATCTGCTCCGGGAGCAATTATTATTCACTTCCTTGGCGGTATCCATGAAATTTACTTCCCATATGTATTGATGAATCCACTTCTTGTGATTGCAATGATCCTTGGTGGTGGTGCAGGTGTTCTAGGATTTACAATGTTTGGCGGCGGATTGACTTCCCCGGCATCTCCAGGCAGTATCTTTGCAATCTTGGCGATGACAGAACGTAATTCTTACCTTGGTGTTATCGTCGGTGTTGTTCTGGGTGCTCTTGTTTCTTTCCTGGCAGCAAGCTTTATCTTGAAGCTGACTGACAAAGAAGAAGATTTGGATGCTGCCAAAGCAAAAGTCCAAGATGCGAAAGCACAAGCAAAAGGTGTTGTGGAAGCAGTAAAAGTAAAAATTTCTTCCGTAGCGTTTGCATGTGATGCAGGAATGGGATCCAGCGCTATGGGTGCTACTACACTTGGCAAAAAATTAAAACAAGCTGGGATTGACATTAAAGTAAATCACTATGCAATTGAAGATATTCCAAGTTCTTCCGATGTAATCGTAACGCATTCTTCCTTGGTTGACCGCGTAAGATCAAAATTTCCAAACAAAACGATCTTCCCGATCACCAACTTCATGGGCGGCAATGAATACGACGAAATCATAGAGCAAATTAAACGATTATAAGAAACTAAGGTGGTGTAATCATGCAATTAAGTGCTAGAGCGATCAAGATGCTGAAGATCCTTTTAGAACGGGATGATTACATCACCGTTTTATCTTTTGCCCAGCTTGCCGATATTTCCCGGAGAACCGTATTTCGGGAGTTGAAGGGACTGGAGGCAGTGTTGAAAGAATACGACTTGCAGGTAGAGACCAGAAAAGGCAAAGGAATTGCCTTGATGGGCTTTGAAGAAAACAAAGACAGCTTGCGCTTGTATCTGAAGGCCCATAGTCATGGGTTTTTGGATCGTAAAGAACGCCAGCAGCTGCTGACCTTGGAGCTGCTGAAAAGCAAGGAACTGCAAAAGCTATTTTATTATGCCGATAAACTGAAGGTATCGGAAGCTACGATATCCAACGATCTGGATTGTATTGAACCATGGTTTCAGAAGCATTCCCTTATAATTCAAAGGACACCTGGTGTGGGAATTGAATTAATAGGAGAGGAAGAAGCTTATCGCAAAGCAATTGGCGATATCTTGTATGAAAGCTTGCAGGAATCTTATACCGGCGGCAATGAAGAGACGCTGCTTGATGAAATCTTCTTCCAAACACGTGAGCACAGTATCCTGCATTTATTGAATCAGACGATTCTGAAACGAGTGCTAAGTGTCTTCAGAGAAAATCGCAAGGAACTGCTGTTATTTCGCTATGCCCAAAGCTCTTATGTGGGACTCATTATTCATTTGACAGTAGCCATTGACCGGATCTTGAAGCAAGAGGAAATTTCAGGCAATGAAGATATCATGAAACTGGTAATTCAGGATCCATGCTATGAGCGGGCCAAACAAATGGCTAAACTGCTGGAACAGGAATTTTCCATCCATATACCCCAAGCCGAAGTTGCCTTTATTGCCATGCATTTAAAGGGTGCGAAATTGCGTACCGTGCAGGATATGGATGATTCGGTTTCCGAGCAAGGCAAAGACAGAATGCAGATTCTGACCTTGATTTACAAGATGATTGATGTATTTGACCCGGCGGGCGAATATCACTTGAAGAAGGATGAAGAGTTCATTCAAGGATTGTATGCGCACCTGCGTCCGACGCTGGTTCGCCTGCAACATCATTTGCCGATTCATAATCCCTTGCTATCGCAATTGCAGGAATTGTATGCTGCTACCTTTGAGAAAACGAAAAAGACATCCGATGTCTTTGAACAAACACTTGGCTATGGCCTGCCTGACGCAGAAATTGGTTTCATTGCCATGCACTTCGGAGCAGCCATTGAACGGCAGAAGTTTGCGGTAACCAGCAGCAGAATTGTAAAAGTCGGTGTTATCTGCTCCAGCGGAATTGGTACTTCTTCCTTGCTGTCGGCGCGGATCAAATCGATCTTTAAGTCAAAAGTAGAAGTGCAGTCGCTGTCAGTCAGTGAATTGCCATCGCAGGAACCGCATTTGGATTTGCTGGTATCGACGTTTGCGATTGAGGTCTATCATAAACCATTTTTGATTGTAAATCCTCTTTTGGGAAAACAAGATATCGATTCCTTGGAACATCTGATTGCCAGTGTTCCTATAACGAAAAAACAGCTGACAGAGCGGAGTGTATCCAGCTTTACAAGGCAGCTGCAAGATTTGCATGTGATGACTAGCGCTATGCTTCAAATTACCAAAAACTTCTGTGTCGCAGAGCTTGAACCGACTTGGAGCAAACAAGATATCATGGAATTTATTGGTTATCGGATTGGCAACTCCAGCAAAAGCGGCAGCAAGATCTACCATGACATTCTGGAGCGGGAAGCCATCGGCGAAACACTGTACTTGCCATATCATTTTTATTTGCTTCATGCGCAAACAGAGGGTGTTGAGGAAGTTCACTTCCAAGTCTACCGGCCACGGGGCGGAACGTTCCAAGTTGAGGAAATGGCAGGTATTCATTTTCTGGTAGTTATGCTGGTACCAAGAAAAGCAGAGCGAATTGTACGCGAAGTAATGAGCGCAGTCAGCCGTGGTATTATGGAGCAGGATGACTATCGCAATGCACTGGAATATGAGGATGAAACGGAAATAAAAAACCACTTGGAACAAGTGCTGGTACAGTTTTTAGAAGAGTATTTATATGAAAGTTAGGTGCCCTTGATGTTGTTTCGGAAAAAAACAAAACATGTAGAAGTAATTGATACAATCTATTTTGTATGTGACGCGGGAATGGGTTCCAGCGCTTTAGGTGCATCTTTGCTTTCGAGACAGCTTCAACAACATAACATCCAAATTCGTGTCAAAAATGCTGCGGTCGATGAGATTCCGCCAACAGCACAAAAAATTGTGACACATCACAATTTTGCGCCGCGAATACGCAAAGATCATGAACAGGCAAGAATTTTCGAGATCCATAATTTTATGGAAAAAAGTCAATATGAAAGGATTGTGGAAGAACTTATGGGATTGCAAAAACAAAAAAAGGAAATCCTGGAATTAAGCAATATTAAATTGAACTGCAAGGCTGCAGATCACAAGGATGCAATTGTACAAGCGGGGAAACTTCTGGTGCAATCGGGATATGTGAGAGAAGGATATATTGCGGGTATGCTTCGTCGTGACGCATCGTTAACCACTTATATTGGCAATGATATTGCAATACCACACGGTGAGTATGATGTAAAAGAGGAAGTAATGCAAACCGGAATTGTCGTGATGATTTATCCGGAAGGCATTGACTGGGAAGGGAATTTGGTTCGGATCGTGATCGGAATTGGAGCATTGAATGATGCTCATATGAATATTCTGGCTAACATCGCCACCAAACTTGGGGATATGGAGGTTGTGGATCAAGTCGTTCGCTGTCAGAGCGCGGAAACGATTCATCGGCTGTTGACCAGTGAGGATGAGCTATGATTATCACCATTACATTAAATCCTGCTATTGACAAGACAGCACAGCTGGAACATGTGCAGCTGTATGGATTAAACAGGCTGGAGCGGGTAAAGCGGGATGCCGGGGGGAAAGGGATCAATGTATCTAAAACCATTAAGAAATTAGGCGGGCAGTCAATTGCTACGGGATTTCTGGGGGGAGCAACCGGGCAGTTCATCAAAGAAGCATTGGCAGAGCAGCAAATTGAGGATAAGATGATTGAAATTCGCGGAATGACAAGAGAAAATCTCAAGCTGGTAGATTCTCAAGGACGTTTGACAGAACTGAATGAAAGTGGTCCTGTTCTCACAAGCAAAGAAATTCACCAACTGACAAATTTGGTTGTGCATACCGCAAAACCAAATGATATCGTGGTGATTTCCGGAAGCATTCCGCCATCTTTGCCAAAGGAGACATATGCCAATCTCATACAGGATTTCAAGAAGAATCAGCTGCAGGTGATTTTGGATGCAGATGGGGAAGCATTTGGACATGCAGTTGTGGCCGGCCCGGCAGTAATTAAGCCAAACACGTATGAGTTAGCAAAGTATTTTGGTTTAGCGGAAGAAACGATGACTCAGGAACAAATTATTGGATGTGCCCGCCAGCTATTGGTACATCAAGTGAAACTCGTTGTTGTTTCCATGGGAAAAGACGGTGCATTGTTCGTGAATTCCACGCAAGTGTGGAAGAGCACAGGGCTGAAAGTAGATGTAAAGTCAACAGTAGGAGCCGGGGATGCCATGGTTGCAGCAATTGCTGTTTCACTGGAGCGCAAGGATTCCTTGGAAGCGATGATTCGTCTGGCAATGGCAAGCGGAGCCGGTGCCGTAATGCAAGAAGGCACAAATCCTGCTGACTATGAAGTAGTAGCTGAATTGATGAAACAAGTTCATTTAGAACAATTGGAGGTCATGTAAATGAAAACAAAAGCAGTTAGACTATACGGTGTCGATGATTTGCGATTAGAAGAATTTGAATTGCCTGCCATTCAACATGATGAAATCTTGGTTAAAGTAGTTACTGACAGTATTTGCATGTCTACTTATAAAACAGTGAAGCAAGGAAAAGCACATAAACGTGTTCCGCAGAATATTGATACCAATCCGATTATCATCGGCCATGAAATGGCTGGGGTGATTGTTGAGGTTGGTGCAAAATGGCAAGATCAATTTCAGGCGGGAGAGAAATTCTCTTTGCAGCCTGCACTGAACTATAAAGGAAGTTTAGCATCTCCGGGATATTCGTATGAATTTTTCGGCGGCGATTGCACTTACTGCATTATCCCGCAGGAAGTAATGGAATTAGGATGCTTGTTGAAATATGATGGAGATGGATACTTTAATGCTTCTCTAGGTGAACCAATGTCTTGCATTATTGGAGGGTATCATGCCAACTACCATACCAATAAGCAAAATTACAATCATGAAATGGGCATCAAAGAAGGTGGCAATCTATTGATTATGGGTGGTACAGGACCGATGGGGCTTGGTGCTATCGATTATGCAATGGCATTGGATAAGAAACCAGCGAAGATTATAGTAACGGATGTCAGCGAAGAGCGTCTGGCGCGTGCTCGTAAAGTCTTGAGCGAAGAAAAGGTAGCGAAAGCGGGAATTACGCTGCATTATGTGAACCCGACAGAGTTGCCGGATCAGCTTGCAGGGTTGATGGCTCTTACAGATGGCAAGGGCTATGATGACGTTTTTGTGTATGTACCAATTGCGCCGCTTGTGGAACAAGCAGATCAATTGCTGGCCTTTGACGGATGTCTGAATTTCTTTGCCGGACCAACGGATAAAAACTTCCGGGCATTGATCAACCTGTATAACGTCCACTATACAAGCACCCATATCATGGGTTCTACCGGCGGCAATACCGATGATTTAATTGAAGCATTGGATTTGGCAAGCAAAAATAAGATCAATCCATCGCTGATGGTTACCCATATCGGTGGCTTGGACGCTGTAGCAGATACTACTATGAACTTACCGGAACTAGGTGGCGGCAAGAAGCTGATTTACACCCATATTGAAATGCCGCTTACAGCGATTGATGATTTCGGCAAGCTGAAAGACAATGATCCGCTCTATGCGAAGCTATATGAAAGTGTAGAACGCCACGATGGTTTGTGGAATGCAGAAGCTGAGGCTATTTTGCTGGAACACTTCCAAGTTGCTTAATAAAAACGATCAAATGAACAGCACCAGCTGTTCATTTTTTATGCCTATTGCTTGGTATAAACAAAACGGGTTGGAGAATATTTCTCATTTACGGCTAACAAGTATAAATTTTATAGTATTATTTCTTGACAATTAAATTTTCCCGTAATAACATTGTAAATGTTATATGACAAGTACATAAATGTACGCCCTGAAAGGAAAGAAAATGAAACGAAATACCATTGCTGTTCTGCTCGTTGTATCTTTGCTGAGCCTTACGGCTTGCAGTTCTAATACGGAGCAAAAGGATACTCCTAAATCATCGGAAGTGCTGAATCAAACAACTGCTGCCCCGAAAACGGAAACAGGAACGCCAGCTGTAACCAGTGCTCCAAAAGAAGAAACAAAAGAGACTACAGCTGCTACAACCACAAAAGCAGATGTGAAGACACCTGCTGAAACAACTACTACTGCAAAAGCAGAAGTAACGACGCCAGCAACTTCCCAAACCACGAAGCCTGCCGGAAATACAGGTACTGTGAAAGCTGGTGTTCTATCCAGTCAATCCGGTCGTCCGTCACTCAGTGCTTCAGCTACATTTGAAGCGAACCGGGATAAGCTAAATACATATCTGGAAAAAGTTTTAGGTTATGAATTTTATTATGATGGTATTGCTTCAGTTTCCGATGAAAGACCATCTGTTGCCCAACTGATTTATAATGATGATGGCCGCTATGGCTTGCATGTATTTGAATGGCGGACAAATAAGAATGAATCCGCTGCAATGACCAAGAAAATTAATGTGGTTCTGGAAGCTATTTACTTCATTTCCGGGGATAAAGAGTTCGCAACTTCTTTATGGAAGCTGATTGATGGTGTCTACGTGAATGGAACAGCAAATACCGACGATGAGGGATTTGAGAGTGTTCGTAATGATGGAAGTATCTATGTGTTTAAGAAAAACGGCTTTGAAGTAGAATGGGATAATGGTGATACCTATGCCATGTTTATCTCCAAAGCGAAGTAAAAAATTATAGAATTACAATGATAGCCGCAAGTGAACATCTTGCGGCTTTTACGTATGCTAGCGAAGTTTATAGCGCTGAATCAATGCAACTACAGCATCTAGGGCATCCTCTGGCTCCACAATCAAATCCGGTAGGATTCCGACCCCTTCGGTGCGTTCCATGGTTTGGAAAAACTGCATGGATGTCCCAAAGCCTATTCTGGTGTTGGAATGAGGCAGGTAAAAGAAGTAACATACGTTGCCGAATGCGGAACTTCCTCTGGTGTTGCTGCCAACCAAATAGACGTTTGCAAGAGGACGCAGCAATTGTATAAAGGTTTCGGCAGAAGATGCTGTATTTTGGTCCATCAAGACAAAGATCGTATTATCGTGGTTTTGCTTTTTGCCATCCAATTGACTGGACATCCACCAGGAACGTTCTTCCTGAAAGTAATCCGCCTGCTCTTGGGTATAGCGGTATTCCCCGGTCCCATGCTGTGCAAAATAAGCTAGCGGTTTAGAGAATCGCTGCGCATACAGTATTTTGGCTTCTGCTTGTTCGTTTAAATAATTTGCGAGAAAGGCTGCAGCATAGGAACTATCACCACCCTGGTTGCCGCGCAAATCAATGATGAATACAGATTGGTTCTGGTAGTGTTCGCCGGCATTTGCCAAAGCTTGCAGATCTTCTTCTGCTTTTTCCGTAAAAAAATGGGAGGAAGAAAGAACAGGAATGCCTTGAATGGTTGTTTCCTGAAAAGCAATGGCAGAATCAACTTCTGCTGTGCCCAGTTGTGCCCAAGAAAGCTTTTTTTCTGATCCTTGAATCATTAGGGTGGCAGGCAATACTGGTTGTTCGGTGCTCAGCACGGTCAAACGATACACAAGTTTGCCTTCATTGGTGATAGCTGGTGAAAGCCGTAATATATCGGAAGAAAAAGCGATATCTGCCGAAGAAAAGGTATTGGCAGTATCGTAGTAAAGATTTACTTTGGTACTTAATGGAACTGTGCCTACCACAAAATGACCATCTTGGATATATGGTTTAAAATGTGATTGCAAAATCACCGGGAAATCATCAGAAATAGCGGAGGACTGCTCAACGGCTAGCTGTATTTCTTGCTTTAAAACGGAAAATATTGCATCGCCGCCAAAATATTGATATCCGGCATAGGCTTCTTGAAGAAGTCGGAATAAGATTTCTACATCTTGTTTGGCTTCTTCGGTTGTGATAGGCATATCATCAACATCCGCCATCATCTGACTAAGCAGATCATCATCAAATGAGGACTCTTGATTTGGTGAAAGATAGGATTTGAATAGCTGCCGCTCGTTCGTGCTCCAAGCAGATGTTTGGAGGGAGTTTTGATGGTTAGCCTGAAATTCCTTCCACGCAAAACGATCAGATTGACAGCCCCATAGGATAATGCAAATAAGAACAAAAGACCACATCCGCTGCTTCATAGTGAATACCCCCTGATATACAGATAGTATAGCATGAAAGCCCTTGAGAAGGATTGGTAGATTTGTTAAGATAGACAGTAGGGAAAGAAGAGGAAAGCAGAATGATTATTGCACTGATTGGAGAAAGCTGCACAGGCAAAACTACGCTGGCGCAAAGTTTGCAGGAGGTACTGGCTGCAAAGGTGATGCAAGGAAAAGAATACTTGAAAATGGCGAAGAATCCACTGCAAGCAAAACAAGTATTTCAAGAATATCTCAATGAATATGAGCAAGCGAACCAGTATTTGATTTATGTGATTGCAGAGCAGGAACAGGCGGCCATGCTGCCAGACAGAACAGTACGTATTTTGATGACGGCTGATTTAGAATTGAAATTAGAGCGTTTTGCAACTCGTATGAAAGGCACTTTGCCGCCGCCAGTTGAGCAGATGATACGCAGAAATCATGGTCAATTTGATCAGATGGCGCATGATATGCATATTCACAACGGACACTATGATATGCAGGATATATTGCTGCTGATTGGCAAAATATAAGATGTTGTTCAAAGTGCACTTTGAAGTTTTCCCATAATGCAGCAGTAAGGACAATGACAATTGTTAAAGTAGAAGAGGAGATCTGCCATGAGAACAGAATATGCGTTAAATAATCAATGGTTATACACAAAACAGTATATAGAAGGATATCAAAACTGGAGCTGCGATGAATCTGCTTTTGCGGAAGTTCGGCTACCGCATACCACGCAGGAATTGCCGTATCAATATTTTGATGAGGCATCCTATCAGATGGTAAGCTGCTATCGCAAGCATTTTGAAGCGGATGAGAGCTGGAAAGACAAGACTGTTTATCTGCAATTTGGTGCCGTTTCCAGCTATGCTCAGGTATATATAAATGGTCAGTTTGCAGGAGAGCATAAAGGCGGTTATACAGCATTCTCTTTTGCGATACAAAACTATCTATCTTACGAGCAGCAAAATACCATTACAGTCATTGTAGACAGCACAGAGCGGGAAGAGATACCGCCATTTGGGAAAGTCATTGATTATCTGGTGTACGGCGGCATCTATCGTGAAGTATCTTTGCTGGTGGTCGCAAATTCCCATATCACTGATGTGTTTGCGAAAACTTTGCGGGTATTGGAAACGAAGAAGCAATTGCAACTGGATATTCAGCTTGCCCAAACAAATGAAAGACAACACATTTCTTATGTCATGCATAATCAAGCAGGCAATGAGGTATTCCGCTCACAGCAAGTGGCGGTTTCGGCTTCTTCATTGTCTTTGGTGGATGAATTGGCAGACATTGCGCTTTGGGATGTTGAACATCCAAATCTATATCATGTTACAGTCTATTTGGAAGAACAAGGAACAGTTGTGGACACTTACACCATTCGCATCGGGTTTCGGGAATGCATCTTCAAAGAAGATGGCTTTTACTTGAATGGAAAACAAATCAAGTTAATGGGCTTGAATCGGCATCAGGCCTATCCATATGTCGGCTATGCGATGGTGAAAAGCGGGCAGGAAAAAGATGCGGAGCTATTGAAATACGAATTGGGAGTAAATTTGGTGCGTACTTCGCATTATCCGCAGTCACAGCATTTCATCAATCGCTGCGATGAACTGGGTTTGCTGGTCTTTACGGAGATTCCTGGCTGGCAGCATATCGGCCCGGAAGGAGAATGGTGGGATATCACATGCCAGCACACCAAAGAGATGGTGCTGCAATATCGCAATCATCCATCCATTATCATTTGGGGTGTACGCATCAACGAATCACCGGATTGTGATGCCTTATATAAGAAAACCAATGAGATATGCCATTCCCTCGATGATACCAGACAAACAGGCGGGGTTCGCTGCATCAAAGACAGCAATTTGCTGGAGGATGTTTATACCTACAATGATTTTATTCATCGAGGTGACAATGCGGAATTGGATGAAGTAGCGCGGGTCACAGGTGGTGTAAAAGCCCCATACCTCGTTACCGAATACAATGGACATATGTTTCCGACCAAACGCTTCGATCATGAAAAGCGGCGCTTGGAACATGCACTCCGGCATATGCGGGTGCTGCATGCGATGCACAAAGATCCATGCATCAGCGGCAGTGTCGGCTGGTGTATGAATGATTACAATACCCACAAAGATTTCGGCAGCGGTGACCGCATTTGCTATCATGGCGTTCTTGACATGTTCAGACAGCCCAAATTGGCTTCCTATGCGTATGCCAGCCAGCAAGATCAATTTCCGGTAATGGAACTTAGCTCAACCATGGATATTGGAGAACATGATGCATGTGAGATCAAAGATGTTTATGTTTTTACGAATTTAGAGCGAATCGATGTATATAAAAATAAGGAATTTATTCAAAGTTTCTATCCTAATAAAGAAGATTTCCCTTATTTGCCGCATCCACCGATTGTGATCGATGATATGATTGGCGATCAGATTCTGCGTCATGAAAGCTATGAATCAAATGTCGCCGCCAAAATTAAGGAACTGGCGCTGGCAATCAGCAAATATGGCCAGAATACTTTGCCTGCAGTTTATGAGCAAAAGATGCTGGAAGTTGCGAAAGATCATGGAATATCCAGAGATGAGGTACAAGCCATGTACAGCAAATATGTCGGAAACTGGGGAGGTACTGTGATTACGTACGAATTCCAGGGCATTCAGGATGGAAAAGTTGTGAAGACAATTCAGAAAGGCCCCGTTACTTCATTTCATTATGCAATCAAAGCGGATCGAACTACATTGATCGAAGAAGATACCTATGATATGAGCAGAGTGGTAATTGAGGCAATCGATCAATTCGGGAATATTCTTCCTTTCTACCATGAAGCAGTTCAGGTTTCTGTTCAGGGAGATATTGCTCTTGTTGGTACTTGCTTGCTGTCATTTGCCGGTGGCAGCTGCGGATTGTATATAAAATCTGCAGGAAAGTCCGGAACGGGAGTACTGCGTATTGAAAGTGAAAGACTGGGCATGCAGGAAATATCTTTTGAAGTAAAAAAGGCAGAATACCAGTAAGAAGCGTGATCATCGATAAGATGATTAGTGTCAATATGGTATCTCAATAGTAGATAGATAATGAAATTCTGATGTTTTATTATGAATGAAGGTTAGAGCAATCTTTTGATGAATAACAGCAATTTTGGATGCTTTGCACGAATTCATAAGAGAGATCTTTGATCTAACAAATGCTTTTACATTTATACTTTAAACGCTTTTATAATGGAATTGCAATTGTAATTTTTTAATCGCAATTTTGATGATACTAAGAAATCTTAGATATGCTTCATAATTAGAATTAATGCAGCAATTTAGTAAGCTAAAATACAAGGGAGCCCACTCGTGGCTCCCTATCTTTAATCAAATACCACCATGAGCATTCATCTCAAGGTATCTTTGTATTATAGTATATGCAGTATAAGCTAAAATAATACTAGGGGGCTCACTCGTAGCCCCCCATCTTTGAAATAATTTACCATTGCCCCGCACGTGAACAATATCTTTGTATAGTTACAATATCATTTCAATATTTAGTTGTCAAGTGTTTTTATTCAGGCTTTCTTAACTGAATGATTTCATCCAGTTCCTGAAAACTTTGTATTTTGTGTTTGTCAAGTATATCCTTAAAGATTGTTAATTCATTACTTATTTCCTCTTTTTGACTCTCTAAAATAGTAATTTTTTTCTTCAGTTTCTCTACATAATCTAACTTATCTTTATGTATATTCATTAATTTATCGTAGTGTCTTTTGATATCCAATGAGACAGCAATTGCTTCATCAACTTTCGTCATTTCAAATGGTTCTAATGTAACGATGAAATCCCCTAATCGTGCTTTACTTACAGTTACAATATTTCCGAGTAAGACATATCCATCGAGAATAAGAACGCCAGAATTATATTTATTTACAATTGGAACTACAATAGGCAAAGATGATGAGCTATGCGTTATTGGTGCAACAATTGTATTAGATGAATTTGCATTACCAGCATCATATTGTAAAATTAAACAAGGTCTTTCTTTCGACTCTTCACTACCGATTCCCATTCCTAAGTCACATTTATATACTTCTCCACGTCTTACAATTCTTTTTGATGCAGACGGAGCTTTAATATCAAAAAAAAGTTTTTTCTTTAACCATTCTATGTATCTTTGAGTTTTGGATAAATCTAATGATGGCATACTGAATCCCCCAAATTTCTGACTATTTATAATTTTACTACAATTAATAAAATAAAGAAAGTAACCCATCTATTAATCTTCAATTAACTATACTGCAGAAACATGACTGAAAATTTTAGCAAGTTATACGATCATTAATTAGATGATCACTTTTTTAGGAAGAACATAATACAAACATCCACCTGCCGCATATCTATGGAATAAGAAAATTACTTTCGGTAGAGCGGAGGATTAAGATGACGATCTTTTTATCAGAATTTCTTGGCACGGCAACATTTCTCTTTTTTGGTGTCGGAACAAACTTTGCTATGGGTTTTCGAAAAAGGAAAGACTTATTTTTTCTAGCCTGCGGATGGGCCATTGCGGTGCTGTTAGGGGGATTGGTAGCAGCACCAAGCGGCAGTCATCTAAATCCGGCACTTACCATTGCTCTTGCAATGGATGGTACCATTCATGGGGATTTGGCAAATGAATATATCAGCGGGCAGCTGCTAGGTTCCATTACCGGATCTTTGCTGGCATATCTCATATATGCACTGCAATTTCATAAAAATGACATTGACAAAACAATTCATTTATTTGTTGTTCCGCCAGCTGTTTCATTTTGGCCGCTGAATATGCTGTCAGAACTCATTACAACATGCTTCATGGTCTTTGTCGTCAGAATCAGTATGATGCAAGGCTATATCCATGGCATGGAGCGGCTGATGATGATGCTGGTGATGATGGGGCTGGGGATGGCATTTGGCAGCGTCACCGGCTTTGCGTTAAATCCTGTCAAGGACTTAGGACCACGTGTTGTTCATTTTCTATTGCCGCTGCGTCATAAAAGTGCAAGTAACTGGGGATACGCGTTGGTTCCTGTGCTAGGTTCCATATTGGGTGCGTTATTGGCTGTTTGGCTGGTGCAAGTATATCATATTTGGTAGGAGCAGAAAAAAACCAGCCGCAGCTGGTTATTCTACTGATTTGAGAGATTCCACCATATCAATTCGTTTTAAGCGGAAATGCAAGGCAATATTGACGATCAGCGTAAAGAACATCGTCAGCACACACGCATAGAGAAAGCCGCTTCGGCTGATTGCCGGATTAAACATAACCATCTCTACCTCTGCTGTTTGAATGATGAAACGGTGGAGAATGATTCCAATACCTAACCCGGTAACCATGCCTAGCATGGCACTGATGGTGTTTTCACGATAAATATAGGAACTGACTTCACCGTCATAAAAGCCCAGTACTTTGATTGTTGCTAGTTCACGGATGCGCTCATTCACATTGATGTTGGTCAAATTGTACAAAACGATGAATGCCAATGCACCTGCAAAGAGGATAATGACACCGACAATGATATTCAAAGAGCCAATCATATCCGCAAATGTTTTGCCTGTTTCACGGGTGTATGAGATGCCGAGCACAGCATCTTGTTCCAGCAGCATCGTTGCCAATGCCGATTCTTGCTTGGTGTTATCTTCCTGCATGGCAGCGAGCACCATATTTGCCTCTGCTTGTTTTTGGAATGTTTGCTTATAGAATGCTGAACTCATATAAATATAGTTCATGGTGTAGTTTTCCATAATACCTGTAACTGGCACCTCTTGCAATTGATTGTTTTCATGCAAGGTGATGGAGTCGCCAACTTTTATCTTCAGCAGCTTTGCCAGTTTCTCATTGATAATTACACCGTCGTCACTCAGCGTAAGCGGTGTTTTTTCAATTCTGGTATGGAAATCTACAAAGGTTTCAAGATGCTTCGTATCTTCTGCCACAAACAGGAAGGCGGAGCGAGTAGGTGCAAGAGAGCTGGCATCTATTTTTTTAGAGTAGATATACATGAAATCATCGAGATAATCCGTATTGTTCAATGTTTCATGCAGTGTTTTCAGCTGCGCAGATGTTGTGTTTTCTTCCAAAGCGATCATGACATCATGATGGAAGATGGTCTGGTACTGCTTGTCCACAATGGATGAGATCGAATATTGCATTCCAAATCCGGCAAGAATCAAAGCAGTACAGCCGCCCGTTCCTAAGATCGTCATCAATACTCTTGCTTTATAGCGGAAAAGATTGCGAATCGTGACTTTCATTGAAAATGACAACCTGTTCCATAGGAAAGGAAGACGTTCAAAGAGAACACGCTTGCCGTTTTTAGGTGCTTTGGGACGCATCAGCTGGGAAGGCTGTGCTGTCAATTCTTTCCGGCAAGCAAGGAATGCAGCGCCTGTGGTACAAAGGATACTGACCAGAACGCTGCCAAGTGCCATTGGCCAGTGGTATGGAGTCATGACAGGCGGCAGCTGATACATGATCAAGTATGCCGCAAATATAATTTTGGGGAATAATACAAACCCAACAGAGAGTCCGATTGCTGCTCCAAGAATACTGGCAAGTAATGCATATGACATATATTTGCCGATAATGGTCTTTGTGCCATAGCCCAATGCTTTCATGGTACCGATTTGTGTTCGCTGTTCTTCTACCATACGGGACATGGTAGTCAGGCAGACAAGAGCAGCTACCAAAATAAAGAAGACAGGGAAGACCGCTGAAATCTTATCAACGCGATCAGCATCTTCGCCATAGTTGGCATATCCCGGCTGCTGCGTGCGGTCAAATACATACCACTTTGGATATTCCAGTTTTGCCAGTTCTTTTTCGGCATCGCTGATTTTGACTTCGCCATCCTCAATTTCTTCATTGGCTTCTCGTTTACCTTTGGCATAGTCCTGCTTGGCTTTGCGCAAGTCACGTTCACCGTCATCCAGTTCCTGTTTTGCATCAGCAAGTTCTTTGGCAAGTGTTACCTCTGCATCCGCCAACTCCTTGGCGCCATCATCCAGTTTTGCTCTTGCTACTTGAAACTCATGCAAAGCGAGTGCTTTTTCTTCCAGCAATTTCTTTTGTCCCTCTTCGAGATCAATCCGGGCTTGATTCAGTTCCCGTTGACCAGCGTTCAGTTTGCTTGCAGCATCTCTTAGCTGGGCAGCGCCGTCGGCTAGCTGAGCTTCACCATCACTAATCTGTTTTTCCATAGTTGTTTCAATTGTTTGAACAGTTTGAATCAGGTAGCCTAGTGTTGTATCATTTGGTGTATTTTCAAAACTAGTGAGGACAGTTTCTAGGCCGGGAAACTGAGATGCAACTTGAAGTAAACCATGATAAATGGGGTTAGTTTGATAATTTGCTATTGTGATGCTGCTGACATTTTGCGAGAGTGGTTTGAAGGCATTTAAGCCAGCTTGCGCTTCTTCTAATTGTTTTTCAGCTAGAACTTTCTGCTGGTTATATTCACCTTGTCCGTCAGCCAGTTCCCGGCGGCCATTTTCCAGCTTAGCTTCGCCTTTGGCCAGTTCTATCCAGCCATCATCGATCTTTTTCTGAGCAGCGGCAATTTCTTTTTCAAAGTCAGCATATTGTTTGGCATACTCCAGTTCGCCATCTGCCAACTCACGTTTGGCATCGGCAATTTCTTGCTCTGCTTTGGCTTGTTCGTCTGCAAGGGTTTGCTTGCCATCCAGCCATTCTTCCTCTCCATCGAGAATCTTGCGCCAGGCATCTTTTAATTCCCGGTCTGCTTTTGTTTTGCCGTCAAGCAATTCTTCCTTTGCATCATTTATTTTTTCCATGGCTTCTTGGTAAATATCATCATAGCGAATAAGTTTGCGACGATCGCCAAATTCTTCCAAGATAAGCTGATAGTTATCAATCAATGTTTCGTATTCTTCCGAAAAGGCAGAAACACCGCTGCTATCAACAGCCAAATATAAATCGGTAAAAAATTCATAAGCGAAATCTTGTTCGGGAAGCAGTACAAACACTTGGGTTGTGCCGTTGCCGATCCGGCTGCTGCCTCGTTCAAAGTTGACAAAGCGAGCAGAGTTTACATAACCGACAACTTTGCAGGAATCGATAGATAGACTATCCGCTAACTCTGCCTCACTGTCACCGCTGGCAAAGTGCAGGATATCTTCACTTACTAAACGTTTGGCAGCTGCATCTAAAAGACATTCTCCGCTTTGATAAGGCATGCGTCCTGAAACAAGCTTGGGTTGATTAAGATAATTTGCTTCATTTTCCAGCTGGTTGATAGGCAGGGATATTAATTTAGCAATTAAGTTGGATTCATTGTTTTGTCTTAAAAAGACATCTGCGGAATAGCCAGGCATAACAGCATCAATGCCATCAATAGCATGAATTTCTGCAATATCCTCTTTGGTAATTCCCATCGTCGAAACAAGATGGAAATCACTCAATCTGCTGTCTTGATAATAGGCATCAGCCGTGGCCTTCATGTCTGGCGTAGTTGCTTTGAGACCGCTGAAGAAACCAGTACCAAGTGCAATGATGGCAACAATGGAGAAGAAGCGGCTGCGTGTTTTCCAGATTTCCCGACCTAGCTCCGTTAGAATTACATTCTGTTTCATAGCATTACCATTCAATGTCGTCAATACTGGTTGGCGATGAGTTAACCATAATATTGGAAACCTGCGAGTTTTTCATTTGGATGACACGATCCGCCATTGGTGTGATTGCCAAGTTATGCGTGATGACAATGACAGTCATATTTTGCTGGCGGCAGGTATCTTGCAATAGCTTAAGGATTGTTTTTCCGGTTTGATAATCCAGTGCCCCGGTCGGTTCATCACATAGCAGCAATTTTGGATTTTTGGCTAATGCCCGGGCGATAGATACACGCTGCTGCTCGCCTCCCGACAATTGTGCGGGAAAGTTATTGCGGCGTTCACTTAACCCAACCTGATTGAGAACTTCACTGGCAGACATTGGATTTTTCACAATCTGACTGGATAGTTCCACGTTTTCCTGAGCTGTTAGATTAGGTACCAGATTATAAAATTGGAATACAAAACCGATATCATGGCGGCGGTATTTGGTTAACTGGCGTGAATTGTAATTGCTGATGGTACTTCCTGCAACAACAATATCGCCATCATCACAATTGTCCATCCCGCCCAGCATATTCAAGACAGTGGTTTTACCTGCGCCGCTAGGCCCGGTTACAACGACAAATTCTCCTTTGTTAATTTGAAAACTGACGCTGTCAGACGCAGTAATGGTAACCTCACCCATCTGATATCGTTTGCATACATTCTTGAATTCAACATAACTATTCATAATCATTTTCCTGCTTTCGTGTTAGCGTAGGTTGCATATTGGCAAAGAGAATTGTGATAAAAGCAGTCACTAGTTGCCGTACTCGTGCTTCCGTAGTATGTTCTTGTTGCAAAATGGTCAATAGACCATCAATGGCTGCCGTTGCAATGGTAGCTGCCAATATTTCATCTTGGAATAATGGTGGCAGCGAGGGAAGCAATTCCTGCTCAATGCGGCCTTTTATTTTAACTAGCAATGTTTTTTTGGCCGAAGCATAAACAGATCCCTGACACTTTGTCATGAGGATCAAAAACCGCTCCCGGTTTAACAGGAATACATCAGTGATATCATTGGCAAGTGCTTCCCAGGAAATGGTTTGCAGATTGCTTCCTTTAGAAAGATTTTCAATGACATTATTTAACTCAGCCAGAGTAGGTGCCAAAATCGCATCTAAAAGGGCTTCTTTGCTTTTGAAGTATGCATAAATATTACCTACTGTAATATCTGCCTGTTTTGCGATTCGGCGTAACGAAGAATTCAGATATCCAACAGCCAGTATATCTTGAACTGCCGCATCTAAAATCCTGTTTCGGACATCATCTTTGAGTATTTGCATGGAATCACTCCTTACATTCCAGCATTATACGCTCATTACGTTCAAAAAACAATATTAAACATCAGTTTATTATTGAGTGTGCAAAAATAAAAAAGAGAATATGGGAGGAATATGGGAATGATTTGTTTGCAGGGCATCTGTATGTTTAACATGGTCTAACTTGCATTTTTTGACAAATATTTGTATACTACCACTGTACTAAATGAAGGCGGCGGAAGGAACAAAAGTGAACTATGCACCAAGCAAATAATAAAGTAGCAGCAATACATGATTTATCAGGGTTTGGGCGATGTTCCCTGGCTGTGATTATCCCGTTGCTCTCAGTCCTGAAAAAGCAGGTTTGCCCTGTTCCGACAACCATCTTATCGAGTCATACAGGAGGGCTGGGCGAAGTCGCAATGCGTGATTTGCCGGGATATGTTTCGGAGGCGCTGCACCACTACCAAACACTGGAATTAACATTTGCCGGCATATACAGCGGTTATTTAGGGAAAGCTGACCATATTGCGGATTGTCTGGCATTCATTCAGGCCTTTCCGGAGGCTTTGAAGGTGGTAGATCCGGTAATGGGCGATCATGGAAAGCCTTATCGCCACATGAGCGCTGAGTTGATTGCCAGCATGAAAAATTTGGTTCGTGTTGCTGATTTGATTACTCCCAATATGACGGAAGTAGGCTTGCTGCTAAATGAACCATATCTAGGGGGTTCTCTTTCTTTGGGCGAGTGCAAGCAGAAATTACGCGCCCTAAGTGAGTTAGGGCCCAGACAAGTCATTATAACGGGCGTAAGAATAGAACAAGGACAAATTATGAACATGGGATATGATCGTTTGGCAAACCAATACTATGGTATTCCTTGTTATTACAGTGATGTCAGTTATCCAGGTACCGGCGATATCTTTGCGGCTATCGTAACAGGCTATTTGCTGGATGGGCTGGAATTGCCCAAGAGCATTGAAAAAGCAACAAGGTTTTTAGAATATGTCATTCAAAAAACATATGCCAGCGGCAGTGATACACGCTATGGCGTGGCACTGGAAGAACACCTGGATTGGTTTTTTAAGGAAGACATATCCTATGAATACATTGTGTATTAGAAGGGAGCATGCATATGAATAAAAATGCATCAATCTATAAATTAGCATTAACAGGACTGTTTATTGCACTGAGTTATATCGGAACCATGTTTAATATTCCGCTCTATATTGGCGGCGGGAAAACCATGATTCATTTTGGAAATATCTTCTGTTTGCTTGGCGCTTTCGTATTGGGAGGCAAGCGAGGTGGTTTGGCAGCTTCGCTGGGAATGGGGGCGTTTGACTTATTGAATGGCTGGGTTCCTTATGCACCGTCTACCATTATCTTGAAATTCTGCATTGCCATGATTGCAGGATCGACATTTGACAGAATGAAAGAGCACGGAAGACCATTATTTCGCAGTGTTGTGCTGAGCGCAGCTGCTGGTATGCTGTTTAATATCATCGCTTCGCCAATTGCATCTTATCTGACCAACCGGTTTATCATTGGCAGCGGGGTAGATGCAGCCAAGATCATTGCTGCATGGCAGTCTATGACTGTATTCATCAATGCCGGTATTGCCATTTCGATTGCGACCGCTTTGTATATGGCATTGTATCCGGTCATCATAAAGCATCAACGATAAGTGACGAGAGTCACTTTTTTCAGGAGAAAACCATGCAAGGATATAACTTAATTGTAGTACTAAATGAGAATTTGACGCAAGTTTTGATGTGCGAGCGTAAAAAGCCGCCATATCTTGGACTTTGGAACATGGTAGGAGGCAAAATTGAAAAAGCCGAGAATCACGAAGCAGCAGCATACCGGGAATTGGAAGAAGAAACAGGAATCACAAAAGCAGATATCCATTTGACACATTTGATGGATTTCACCTATCAACTGGACAATATTTTTGTCGAGGTATATGTGGGCCAATTATTGGGTTCTGTTACTTTGCAAGAAGAAGTAAATAAAATATTCTGGACACACGTAAATCAGGATTTCTTCTCGATGGAGCAATTTGCCGGAGAAGGGAACATCGGTCATATCATGGAGCATATCAAGCTGGCGAAAGACCGGTTGTTTCATAAATGATACTGACGGAGGTAATGAGATGGAACATATTGAGACAGATAGACTAATCATCAGACGCTTTCACCAAGACGATTGGCAAGACTTGTATGCCTATTTGGCAGATCCGGATGTTGTTGCATTTGAACCGTATGATACTTATACCGAGCAGCAGGCAAAAGAAGAAGCAGCCAGAAGATCCAAGGATAAATCTTTTTATGCTGTTTGCTTAAAAGAAAATGAAAAACTAACAGGGAACTTATATCTAGGCAAAGGCGATTTTGCCACATGGGAGTTGGGATATGTATTTCATAAACAATACCATGGACAAGGGTATGCGACAGAGAGTGCCAAGGCATTGCTTGACTATGCATTTACAAAGTTAGGTGCAAGACGCATCACAGCGATGTGCAATCCCAAGAATGATCATTCATGGAAGTTGCTGGAACGGTTGCGGATGCGGCGTGAGGGTCTGCTTTTACAGAATGTTTACTTTAAAACAGATTGCAATGGAGAGCCAATCTGGCTGGATACTTTTGAGTATGCTATATTGCAGGATGAATGGTATCAAATGCACAATCAAAGTTGTTCATGATCAAAGCAGAAATTATGATGCATCCACCAAAGGGAAGCCAAAACTTCCCTTTTCAATATCTAAAGTAAAAAAGAGTCCTTTCAGACTCCTTGTAAACTTGCTATGCAGCGGCTAGCTCGCCATCGGTTGTAATAATTTGAATGGACATCGGGATATTTACTCCGGCATAATCAAGCGCTTGTTTTACGATATGTACAAGTCCGCCGCAGCAAGGTACTTCCATACGAACAACGCGAATGGATTGAATATTGTGGAAAGAGAAAATATTTGCTAATTTTTCAATGTATTGGGCATCATCCAGCTTAGGACAAGCGATAACCAGGGTATTGCCTTTCAATATATCCTGATGGAAATTTGGATACGCAAATGCAGTACAGTCTGCTGCAATCACCAAATTGGCATCGTGGAAGAATGAAGCTTTGGGATTTACAAGCTGCAGCTGAATTGGCCACGATGTCAGTTCAGAAACAGATGATAAGGTTGCTGGCTGGCAAGCTGACACTTTAGGGGTCATTGTTTTGCTTTGGGAACCCGGACACCCGCAGGATTCCGGCATCATTGCATGCAATTGACCTGCCCGTTCTGCTTTCATTGCTTCTTCTTTTTTACGGGCAATGTTTGCTTTTACTGCATCATCGTCATACGCCAAGGTATCTTTTTCGATAAATGTAATGGCACCGGTAGGGCAATTCGGCAAGCAATCTCCTAATCCGTCGCAATAATCATCACGCAGCAAGACTGCTTTGCCGTTGATCATGCCAATTGCATGTTCGTGGCATGCTGTAACGCAAGCGCCGCAGCCGTTGCACAGTTCTTCATTGATTTGTATAATTCTTCGTAACATGGAAGTTCCTCTTTTCTTGGTTTATTCTTGAGATTACCTAATGATTATAGTACGATATAAATAGAAAGTCTGTTGCAAATGCAACAGTTAGGTAATTATGCACGAATATTTCAATGTAATCAGTCAATCTGATGTATTTACAGGAATGCATCAAGCAGCAATACAAACGGCATTGCTGGCAATGCATAGCTATATGAAAAGCTATGAGAAGCAGCAAACTGTTTTTTGGGCAGGGGAGCCATGCTTGGCAATGGGGATTTTGGTGGAGGGAACAGCCAACATCATCAAGCAGAATTTGCATGGGGAACAAACCCTTGTTTCTGAACTGATTCCAGGCGATTTATTTGGTGAAACCATTGTTCTTGCGAACGTTCCAAGCCCCGTCAGCGTAGTTGCTACCAGTGCCTGCAAAGTGCTTTTCTTTGATTTCTTAAATTGGGATTTTGCTGCGGGAGAGGCCGCACTGTATCATATAATGATGAATCGGATGTTGCAGAGTTTCGCAAAGAAAAATATCTTGCTGCACCAAAAAAATGAATTATTAAGTGAACGTACAACGCGGCGAAAGCTGCTGCATTATTTTGATACTGAATCATTCGAGCAAGGCAGCAATCAGATTCAGCTGACATTATCGCGAAAAGAACTTGCAGAGTATTTATGTGTAGATCGCAGCAGCATGTGCCGGGAACTGTCAGCATTGCAAGAGGAAGGCATCCTGCGTTATGACAAGCAAACTGTTACCTTATTGCAATAAAAAATCGGAATTGCTTCCGATTATTTGAATATTTGAATGGTATTATTGTCGTTTAAGTTTTTCAATATCGTAATGGCAATTGGTAAGCCAAAGAGCCCGATCACTCCAAATAACTTGGCACCAATGAACATGCAGAAGAGGGTTACCAGCGGATATAATCCGATAGAATCACCGACAACCTTAGGTTCTAAGATATTGCGGATTACCGTAACAACCAGATAGATAATGAGTAGTCCCAAAGCAAAGGTCATATTGCCGTTCACAACTTCCAAAATAATCCAGGGAATGACGACGCCGCCTGTTCCCAGCACCGGAAGAATATCAATCATGGCAATGACAGCTGCAACAGCAATGGCATTTTCCACTTTCAATAAAGTGAACCCAATTGATAGTTCGATGAAGGTAACGGTCATCAAGATAGCGTAGGCCTTCACAAATTTCATAATTGTACCGAAGAAATTGTTTTTGATTGCCATGACGATGGTATTGGTCTTTTCCGAAAACTGTCTCATGACAAAGGCCAGAATTTCATGATAGTCAATTGTGAGGAAAAAGGAAGCAATCACGGTGAACAAGAACGAAATTAAGGCGGACGGAATCGATGTCAGCAGATTGGTCACCCATTTAATCGCATAGGATGAGATATTGGATACAATGCTGCCAAGGCTGGCAATCAAATTCTCGCCAATGCCTTGCAAACCACTTTGGAAGGTTGGATTCAACTCCAAAATCCATGCTTGAATGCGAGTGACCAGAATTGTGATCGATGGTTCAATTTCAACTTGATATATCCTCGGTAAATTTACAAATAATATCTGAACTTGCAAGATTAGCTTGAATATCAGAAAGAATAAGAAGAGTCCGATTGTGCCGTAAAAGAGAATTAAAATGGCCAAGGAAGCCCATTTTCTTTGCACCTTTAGGCGTACAGCAATGAGATCAACGATAGGGCGCAGAATCATAGCAATGATAAATCCAATAACAAAGGGCATAATCAACGGTACGACATATTTGATGATACCAAAAATGATCAATGTGATCATGGTAATATAAATGCCATTAATGATAAATGCTTTTCTTTTTTCAATATTCATGTGTGATCCTTTCTGCAAGATGGATGAAATACGTCTATATCATACTATAAAAAGCAAAAAAACTCAAAACTATAATTTGACAGGCATCTGGCTAGTCGGCGCATCAACGAAACAATATTGGTACTTTTCGATAAAAGAAGAGATAAAGCAGGGTTTTGCTTTACAGATGCTATCAGTTATTATATAGTGTATGTCGCAAAGAGGCGTAAAGGAGTAACTGTTATGACAAAAAAGTGGAAGGAAGAGCTATTTGCAGTCGCCAAGGTATTATGCAGTGCGCTGATCTATTCCTTTGCTTTCAAGGTGTTTATTGTTGCGGGTAACTTGTATCCGGCAGGATTTTCGGGAATTGCCCGGCTGCTGTCGGCAGTGCTGCAAGATTATGCACATATCCATATCCCGTTCAGTGTATTATATTTGTTATTAAATATTGGGCCAACTTTTTTGGTTTATCGATATATTGGCAAGCGTTTTACCTATTTATCTATCCTGCAATATGTAGCAGTATCTATTTTTACAGCTGTGATTCCGTCTTTCCCCATTACGTATGATTTGATCCTCATCGCAATTTTCGGAGGAATTGTAGCAGGGGTAGGGAATTCGATTGCCCTGCGTACGGATGCCAGTTCCGGAGGGACTGATTTTATTGCGATTTATGCCGCAAATAAATATAAGATACCGACATGGAGCTATGTCATGTATTTCAATGCTGTTATCTTGATTATCGCTGGATTCTTGTACGGCTGGGAAATTTCGCTATACTCAATTCTGTATCAGTGGTGCAATACCAATGTGGTATCCAGAATGCATTTAAGATATCAGCTGAATTCACTGTTTATTATCACGGAACATCCTGATGAAGTCAGCAATGCCATTTTTCAGACAGCGAGACACGGGATTACAAAACTTCATGGTGAAGGCGCATTTTCTAAGACACCAAGAGATATGCTGTATCTGACATGCAATGCCTTTCAGGTAAACATGATTCTTGCGGCTATCAAGCAAGCTGATCCTAAGGCATTTGTGACGGTCAATAAGACAGAGAGAGTGATCGGCAATTATTATCAAGTGCCATTTAAGTGATTGTTATAAATGAGAGCTAATTCATTGCTCCAAAACTAGAAAGAAAACATCCTGTTCACACCAGGATGTTTTCTGTATTCGCCTAAATAGCTTCAAAATGATAATTTTTAATCATATTGCAATAAAATATTGCTTTTTATGATATTCTTTTTTCATACTCTGTTAAACCTTCAGCAGTCAGCTCATAGCAAGTATCAGCTACTTCTTCAATGAATTTCCGGTCATGAGAAACAGATAAGATAACTCCCGGAAAAGCAATCAGCATATTGCGGATCACAGGGTTGGATAAGGGGCTTAAATTGCGTGTTGGTTCATCCAGCACCAGTACATTGACATTGCTCATAATTAAATGAATCAAGACTAGTTTTGCCTTTTGGCCGCCCGACAAGTCTGCTAGCGGACGTTCCATTTCGTCCACCGTGAATTTCGCATTTCCCAGCATCGTTCTCGCTTTGTTGATTGTTTCCTTGTCATGATCAGGTGCCAGAAAAGTAATGGCATTCTCATGGCAAGCCAGCAATTCTTCGTATGTTTGCGGCATATAGCCAACACGAAGATCCGGCTTTTTCTTTAACTCTGCATACAGCTTTTTCAATAAGGTTGTTTTACCAACCCCATTTTTCCCGAATAAAACAATTTTATCTTGGCCTTTGATGAATAACGATATGTCAGTTGCCAGCACTTGACCGGTGATTTGCAGCTGATCCAGCTGATAATCCAGAATGATCTTGCTTGGTGCAAATGGTTCGAAATCATCAAAAAATAAAGATATTGATTCCTCCGGCTCTATTTTTCCGGTTATTTCTTCTTTGTCGATTCGCCGTTTCATTGCCTTTACCGACTTCATTTTTTTCTTTAGCAGCTGACCGCCGTGCGGGTCCTGCCTAGTGATAGTAGCTTGGCGGTGTTCTACCTTCTGGTAGATTTGGCGCCATTTCTCTAGCTGTTTTTCATGTTCTGCTTTTTCTTTGCGGGAAATCATGTTCTGCCTGTCAATCAAATGATATCGCTTCTGCACATATTCCTGATAGCCCAAACGTTCAAATGTGTGTTTGGGTGCTTTTTTCTTTTCCAACTGTTCCAGATGCAAGATGCCGTTGGCAACGCGTTCCAGCAATGTTTCATCATGACTGATGAAAAGCAATGGAACCTGAGTAGCCAGCAAAAACTCTTCCAGCCATTCCAAAGTCTCGATATCAAGATCATTGGTAGGCTCGTCCAGCAATAAAACATCAGGTTTGGCATGAAGCAGCTTCAATAACTGCAACTTCATTTTTTCACCGCCGCTTAATGTAGCAATGATTTGATCGCCTTCCAAAATGGCAGCAGACAACTGGACTGTACTGGCCAGAGCCAGCAGATCTGCGAGATCATTGTAGCGCTCAATTGCTACTTCCTCCTCCGGTGTTTCTTTCAGTAAAAAATCACTTGCACTGTACGCAAGCCATGCTTCGTCTATAAATTGCGGAAGATATCCGAGACGGAGGCCTTCCTTTTGGATACTGCCATGATATTCACAATATTGTTTCACTAGTTGTTCATTATAAAGTAATTTGAGTAACGTACTTTTGCCATTGCCTTCTTCGCCGATAATGGCAATTTTATCGTATTTTTGAATTGTAAAAGAGAGCGATTCCAGAAGGACTCTGTCCTTAAGGTCGCGAATGGTCAAATTCTTAATGATCAGCATAGATAATCACCTCACATAAAAAGTAGAAGCCGTGCTTCCGATATAAATGTGAAACAATGTGAAAAACAGTAAAAGCAAGACGAAGTCTTCATTCTAACTATTGTTTTTCATTTATCTATTGCGCATCTTCTCACCTACTTGCTAGTAGTATACCAAGAAAATGGTCACTATACAAGTATGGAACTAAATACTAAAGTTTCAATCTTAGTTAAAATACGAATTAAATTTGATATTTGAAAGCATGTCTTATCAGCTGGGAACAGATCAATAGCATACGTGATGATATTTGAAAGTGCTTTCACTTGTTTTTTAGAATCTAAATAGTTTTTATGGTTATTTTTGAAAGAAAAATCAGGAGTAGGATCAGATATTGTTTTAAAAAACACAAACATTATAATAGAACCGAAATAAGAAAGGAGAAATAATGTGATTCAAGAAAAATCGCTTATTGTATCATGTCAGGCACTGGACGACGAACCACTGCATTCGCCATTCATTATGGGAAAGATGGCGCTTGCAGCGAAAGTCGGTGGTGCCAAAGGCATTCGTGCAAATAGTATTCAAGACATTCTTGAAATCAAAAAAACAGTTGATCTGCCAATCATCGGAATTATTAAGAAGAATTATGGTAATCATCCGGTTTACATCACACCAACATTGCAGGAAATTGAGGAGCTTGTGCAAGTAGGTGTTGATGTTATTGCAATGGACGCTACATTGCATGAGCGACCCGATGGGATGACATTAACGGAACTATTTGCAATCTGTAAAGTTGAGTTTCCTGAACAGAAATTCATGGCTGATTGTTCGACAGCGGAAGAAATGGTCCATGCAGATAAATTAGGCTTTGATTTCATTGGTACTACTTTAGTAGGTTATACTGAGCAAAGCAGAACTTTGAAAATTGAAGATCATGATTTTGCAATTGTGAAACAAGCAATTCAAGATTGCGAACATCCAGTCATTTGCGAAGGAAACATTGACACACCGGAAAAAGCAAAACGCGTTTTACAGTTAGGGAGTTATTGTGTTGTTGTTGGTGGAGCAATTACGCGACCGCAGCAAATCACAAGAAAATTTATTCAGAAAATAGAGGAGACAATATGACAAACTTCATTAATCAAATTCTGATGCCGTTTGCACAAAAACTATCAGATAACCGGTATCTAAAAGCAATCCGCGATGGTTTCGCATCTGCGTTGCCGCTAATCATTGCAGGTTCCTTTTTTACTCTCATCAACAACTTGGTTGTAGGCCCTTCTGGACTCACCATGTGGCTATTCAATAATCCGTTTACTAGTGTTTTGAATATAGGTAATTCTGTCGTTATCGCAACGATGAATGTATTATCATTGTTGCTTGTATTCACAACAACATATTCACTTGCAAAACACTATAAGATGGATGCTGTTATATTAGGTGCGACCGCAGTTGTATGTTTTTTTGTACTTACTCCAATCGGAACAGATCCAGATATTAAGAAAGAAATAATTGTTACTTCGTATTTAGGTTCCAAAGCAATGTTTATGACTTTTATTGTTGCTTTTGCCACTGTTGAATTCACTCGCTTTTTTTCAAGCATTAAAATGTTTATCATTACAATGCCGGATTCTGTTCCTCCAGCAATTGCTCGTTCTTTCAATGGTTTAATTCCAACTATTTTAGTAGTTGCCGTATTCGCTGCCGTGCGGTTTGTCACGAATGCTTATGGAGTCGCATTCAATGATATTATCTTCGCAATTCTGCAAGCTCCATTCTCAAACATTGTAACATCACCACTGGGTATCGTAATTATCTACTTCTTCTATATGCTTCTATGGGGTTTGGGAATCCACTCATCTTCTATCTTCTCTGCTATTGTAAATCCAATTTATATTGCTAATATTGCATCCAATGAAGCAATTCTTAGTGGTTCCGCACAAGGTGCGCTACAAGTTATGACGAAACCATTCTTGAATGGTATGGCCTTCATGGGTGGTGCAGGTAACATGCTGGCACTAGTAGTTGCCGTATTCTTGGTTTCTAAACGTAAAGATTACCGTGAAATTTGTAAACTTGGTTTTATTCCGGCAATCTTCAACATCTCAGAACCAATCATGTTTGGACTGCCAGTTGTTATGAATCCAATTTTAATTATACCGATGATTCTTACAACACTAGTTTCTTTAGGTCTTGGTGCACTTGCAACTACTATGGGACTTATGCAATATACCTCTGTTCTTGTTCCATGGGTTACACCTCCGGTATTGATGACTTGGATGGCTACACGTGGTGATCTTCTCTCAGCTATCGTAGCAATCGTAATCTTCGTTATTGCCGTTCTGACTTATCTGCCATTTGTGGCTGCATTAAACCACTCAAAAGAAATAGAAGAAAATGCATAAAGAGATTGTCATTACCATTGACTTGGATGGCACGCTTATTGCACGTGGTAACTCAATCATCGGAGGTCAGACAACGATTGATTTACTAAGCGAATTAATTGCGAATGGATGCAAACTAGTTGTGAATACTGGTCGTCTAGATCATGATATAATTGCCATCCAAAAGCTGTATGATCTTGCTGTTAGCGCTCGTATTTCACAAAATGGATGTGTATTGGTCGATGAGACCAATGCATATGCCCATTTGATGAACAAGCAAGAAGCAAAACATGTTCTTACAGAGCTTAATCAATATGAAGAAATACGAACAGAGTTAAATACTGTATCTAACCGGTATTGGAAAACAATGCGTGAGCCAAGTTTTCCCAAGGAATATTATGATTCCCATATTTTGACTGATTCATTTGAGACGATCCTTGCATATCAACCAGTTACCTTGTTCCTTTGTGTTGGCGATAGCCAGCAATTACAGAAAATTCAAGAATATGTTTTCACGACTTGTGAGACACTCACAGCTGTAATGACATCAAGGAAATCACTGGAAATTTATACCAAAGGAATATCGAAAGGGTATGCTTTACGTGAGCTTTATCCAGATGCAATGATCTATGGTATTGGAGATTCCGAAAATGATTTTTCAGTATTTGAAGTAGCAACGAAATCCTATTGTGTAAATGAGACTTTACAGCATCCAGCAATGCATACATCTGCCTCCATTGATCTCGTATTGCAAGAAATAAAGGAGGAACTAATCCATGAACATTTTTTTTGTACCACTAGATGAACGACCATGTAATTGGAAATACATCAAAATGATGACTCATAAACATAATCATGTAAAAGTTGAAATGGTGGATCAAGCGGTTTTGGGGATGCAGAAAAAACATGCTGACCAAGATGCATTGAATCAATGTATTAAAAGCAGAGTTAATTATGTAGATGCTTTGGTTTTATCTTTGGATACCTTTTTTTATGGAGGTTTAATTCCAAGCAGAATTCACTCGCTATCTCGCGAAGTGATCAATAAGCAAATTGATCGTCTTTGTTCTTATAAATTAAAAAATCCCAAGTTAAAAATATATGCATCGATTTGCATTATGCGTTCCCCAACATATAACTCAAGCGCTGAAGAGCCAGATTACTATGCGGTTTATGGCCGTGCATTGCATCGGAAAGCTTACCTGCAAGACAAGGCAAGTCGGGATGTTTTAAATGAATCGGAACAATGCGAACTCGATGCAATTTCGATTCCAAGTGAAATTTTAAAAGAGTATGAGGGACGTAGAATATTTAATCAATCAGTGAATGAAGAAGTACTTCAATTAGTAAAGGAAGGGATCATTGATTTTCTTGTTATCCCGCAGGATGACGCTGCTCCTTATGGTTACACTGCGCTTACGCAGCGGGTCATTACCAGCAAGATAGCTGCTTTGGAGCTTGAAAATGATGTAAATATCTATCCAGGAGCAGACGAAGTTGGCAGTACACTAGTCACACGTGCATATGTAGATTACTATGCAATGAGACCTAAAATCTATGCTTTTTATGCTTCTACATTAGGGCCAGCGATTATTCCGCTTTACGAAGACCGCCCAATGTTGGAAACCTTGAAGTATCATGTTCGAGCTTGTGGTGCTTCGCTTGTACAGAGGGCAGAAGAAGCTGATTTCATTCTTGCAATCAATGCACCGGGTAAAGTTATGCAAAGAGCGAAAGAACAACATCATAATCTTGATGTTTCCTATACATCTTACCGAAATCTAAATGATTTTGTGTTAAGAATTAAAAGCTACCTCGAGGATGGCTATCCGCTGGCCGTCTGCGATAGTGCATTTGGCAATGGCGGTGATGTGTCGTTGATCAAGCGACTTGATGCATCTCATCTATTGGATACTCTTCTATCTTATGCAGGCTGGAATACAAATGCAAATACGCTGGGGACGGTACTAGCTGATGCTATCTTGCACTTTGATCAAAGTGTCAGTGATAAGAAGCATCTGTTGCATCGCTACCTTGAGGATGTAGTATACCAATCTATTGTTCGGCAGGAAGTTCTTGCAGAAGTCCTGCCCGCTTTAGGATGCGAAGATTATCATCTTGAAAAAAAGATGAGTCAAGTATGTTGTGCCGTGCAAGAGAGACTTGAAAAGGTGTATCGAACCTTGCATCTTTCTGAGAAATATAACGTACAACTAACAAGTGTATCATTACCGTGGAAACGGTTGTTTGAAGTTGATTTTGAGTTCAATATGCAGGAGAAAGTTGTATGATACAATTTGGAACTGGTGGCTTTCGGGCCATCATCGGGGAAAACTTTACAAAAGAAAATGTGCAGCTAATTGGCGAAGCGATCTATAGAATCATGCTGGAAGACCAATATCAAATGGATCAACCAGTGGTTATTGGTTATGATCGACGCTTTCTTTCTAAAGAAAGTGCGCAATGGTTAGCAGAAATACTAGTTCACCATGGAGTTAGGATAAAGTTCATTGGTTATTCCTGTCCAACGCCACTCGTTATGTTTGTTGTGAAAGAATGCAATCTTGCATATGGGTTTATGATCACCGCATCCCATAATCCAGCAATTTATAACGGTGTTAAGGTATTCTCAGAAGGAGGTCGTGACGCAGATCAAGCATTTACGAGACGGATTGAAGAGACTTGCAATAAAGTCCATTTACCAGCTGGTATCAAACCATATCATGCCTTAGATTGCATTGATGTGATCGATCCCTTAAATGAGTACATTGATTTAATTCTGTCATTTTTGGATGTCCGCAAAATCAGAGATGCACATTTAAAGATTGCCTTTGACCCTATGTATGGTGTCTCAACAACTGCATTGCAGACGATTTTAATGACTACCCGCTGCTATGTTGATGTAATCAATCAAAGACATGATACGCTATTTGGTGGTAAACTTCCATCACCAAACGCCGAAACGATCCAACAGCTGCAGGTTATGGTGCAAGAAAAGGATTATGATCTTGGCATTGCAACGGATGGAGATGCGGATCGGCTAGGTGTTGTGGATTCCGATGGTACCTTTGTAGATCCTAATAAAATTCTATCATTGATATATTATTATTTCTTGAATTACAAAGGATTGAAGGGGGATGTGGTACGCAATTTATCAACTACCATGTTAGTGGATCGCATTGCTGAAGATTATGGCTTTGCTAGTCATGAAGTGCCAGTTGGCTTCAAACATATTACCCATGCAATGAAAGAGCATGATGCGATCATTGGTGGTGAATCAAGCGGCGGATTAACCGTCAAAGGATATCTAAACGGCAAGGATAGTGTTTTCGCAGCATCTCTTTTAGTAGAAATTGTTGCGACAACACAGAAAACAATTGCACAATTAACTCAAGAAATTGAAGAAAAATATGGTAAACTATATACGAGGGAAGAAGCGATTGACATTCGTCATATAGAACTGCAGACGCTGTTAGAACGAATGAGTAAGGTGACTTCCGAAGCTGTACCTGCTGCCCTTCAAGTATCTCATATGGATGGCTTAAAAGTATGGTTTGCAGCAGGGTGGGTTTTGGTACGTCCATCGGGAACAGAACCTCTTCTTCGTATCAGCTGTGAGGGTTCAATCCAAGCTGATTTGCCTCAGTATATTGAGTTAATGAAAGAATGTTTGGAGATTACATAAAATGAAACGATTTGATAACAGTGTTCAGCCTATTATTGCTTCTGTATATGATTCACTTACCTTGTCTGAGCAACAGATCGCAGATTTCTTTCTGCAAGATCAAAATGGGATGGACCTGTCATCAAAAGCGATATCGAAAAGATTATTTGTCTCTGAAGCTTCATTGACACGCTTTGCGAAAAAATGCGGCTATACAGGATATCGTGAGTTTATATACGAATATTCCATTAAGAATCCGATTGCAATCAATCACGACCAGTTAATACGGAATATTCTGCATCATTACCAAAGAATACTATCCAATGGGTATCAAGTAATGAATGAGCAAATCTTAGCTAAAGTTGCTCATGAGATGTTAAATGCGAATAAAGTGTTTGTATATGGAATTGGCTCCTCAGGTATTGCGGCGTGCGAAATGAAATATCGCTTCATGCGCCTTGGAATAGATATTGAGGCCATAACAGATATCGAAATTATGAAAATGAATCGTGTAAATCTAAAAAAAGGTGTAGTCCTAATCGGCTTATCTTTGAGTGGCAGCCGCCAAGTAATTTCCAATATTCGAATCGGAAAGGATCGGGGAGCAAGCACAGTGCTTGTAACTACCAACACGGAAACGATTCGGAAAAATTTCATAGATTATGAGATTATTGTGCCTTCCATTCGCAACATTGAAATCGGTAATGTATTGTCACCATTATTTCCTCATATTTTAGCAATTGATGTTTTGTATGCGTATAGTTTATTGGAAACTCCTGAACTGGAGAGTGTCCTGCAACAGACCATCAGCAAAAGTTATAAAGAATCACATGAGTGATTCTTTGTCGTTTAGGACTACTATAGAAAGAGCGTTTCGTAATGTTCAATTAAATAAGCTGCTTGCTCCTGTGCAGTGTACTCACTGAGCTGAGCCACAAGATCCTTGGCAAGAATCCGGCGACGCGCGATAGAACATCCTGCATCAAACAATTTGATCAGATCGTCATTGTCTACAAAAAATTTCAGCTTGATGGAATCATAGCCTCGTTTTTTCAAAATGGAAGAAGTGCGGCTGGAAAAAGAAAGAATGAGATCAAACTGATATTCCTGCAAAACCTGCAGCTCATTCACATCAATTGTAGCGATGTGTTCAAAGTCAATATAGTCTTTTAGCTTTTCAATAAAATAAGTAACCCGTTCAAAGCCGACATTTGTGACAAGAACAATTTTCTTTCTGTTTCTGCCGTATAAGCGATTTTTGGAAATCCATTTTGAAAAAATGAGCGTCAAGGAGGTGAGCTGTTCGCTATTGAATGAAAATCCTAAATAAGACTCTACATCATGCACAGCATCCTGCATGGTTTTGTATAGGAAGGGATAGCGCTTCGGTGTTTCTTTTACGAGCTTGTCTTCATATTTGTAGTGAAAATGCTGGAAGAAGTATTGGCGGTATACAAATGCATACAGCTCTTCCTGCACTTGCAGCTTGGTATGAATTTCCGTTTTAATATTAGCCTGTACTTTGCCGGCCAGTTTTCCCACGAGGTGATATAATTCATGGTGATGGGGAAAAGGCATGGCAGGATCAAAGTCAATCATGGAAACAACTTGGTTGAATGCGATATTTTCCTGCCGGTCAGGAAATAAATAGAGATTAAGAGGTTCCAGTTTCAATTGCTCAATAGAAAGAAGATGACCTTGTTTTGGATATAATGCCAAAACAACATACAAGATAAAAAACTTTTTGGAGTAGTAATTGATCTGATGTCCGTATTCTTCCAAAAAACTTTTAATTGCCTCTTGGGCGCGAATGAATAAAAAACTGGTATGTTCCTGAAAGCAGTTGTATATAGATTGTTCAATCGGTGTGTTGGCCCCGCGGTGGGCAATCTGGAAATTATACACATCCATGCATTCGCTGATGATTTTAATCAGCAAGACGCGATAATGGAGCATATTTCCGGTAATCTGGATTCCGGTACCTGGCTTGCGCACCACTTGCAAATGACTGTCCGCTAAATACGCCTCCAGTTGCTTGATGTCACTTTTTTTCGTGGTCAGTGATATACCCCAGCTGTCATATAATTTGGTAAGATTCAAAAAGTCGCGGAAATAGGACTCTACAATCATGACATGCAGGCGTTCTTGAACACTGGGAGCATAGGTTTCTAAAGATAGTTCGTGCATGAAAGACAAAAAATCATTGTATGCCATTTGGGTGGAAACAAGTGAATTTTTGATTGTGATACTGCATGCGGCCGGCAAATGCTGATTGGCAAGGTTGATTTCATTGCGCACAAAGGCAGGTGATTTCTGAAAATGAGCAGTCAGTTTCTGCAGTGTTACGCTTTGATTATTTGTGATATATTTGATCAGTTCTATATGTGATGAAGTGAGCATACAATATCCTCCACTATCAGTATAGCATGCTAGGCAATATTTGTATTCAAAAAAGTGTTGTCAATAGCCCTTGTTATTGCCTAGGTCTATTCTATAATGGAGATATCTCAAAGTTGAGAAAGGAGAGATTTTATGAAGCTTACAATGCCTCAATCTTGGAAAGATGGCATTCAAACCTTTGGACGATCCTTATTGCTTCCAATTGCGCTGTTAGCACCAATTGGAATGATCATGGGGGTTACCAATGCCTTTACACAAAGCTACATGATTTCCAGATTAACATTCTTAGGAAATCCGACGCTGCAAATGATCTTTAACAGTTTGAAGAATATCACATCGGTACTCTTCAACAACATTCCCCTATTATTTGCGATGGGAGTAGCGAATGGGGTTGCCAAGAAAGAAAAAGGATTGGCAGTATTCGCAGCGGTTGTCAGCTACCTGACACTGAACATTTCGATGAACGTCTACCTGACCGTTACCAAAACAATGGCTGATGCAGCGATTGCATCCCAAATGGGGCAAGGCGCGGTATTAGGAATCAATACGTTGAAAATTGAATCCTTAGGTGGTATCATCTCCGGATTGATCGCTGCCAAAGTTTGCGATCGTTTCTATCGTGTTGAATTCCCGCTGGCGTTTGCGTTCTTCGGCGGCAAAAAATCCGTTCCGATTATCAGCTTCTTGGTAACTGTACCGGTAGGCTTGATTATTCCGATTTTCTGGAATGTATTTACCCAATTCCTGATCAGCATTTCCTGGATTTTCATGAATGACTTCTTCGGTGCTGGTGCTTATTATGCATTAAACAGAGCATTGATCCCATTTGGCTTGCACCATGTCTTGTCTGCGGTGGTTCGTTTCTCCGAAGCTGGCGGAACTTACATGATCAATGGCACTGAATATGTTGGTATCTTGAATGCCTTGAATGAAGTATTGTTTAATCTGGGACCGGAAAGTCCTTACTGGGCTGAATTGATGCCTACCTTAACTCGATATTTGGCAGTACCGCAAATGATTACAACATTGTTCCGCTTCCCGGCAATCGGGTTGGCAATGTATCACACTGCATTTACTCGTAATAAGAAAATTGCGAAGGCTGTTATTATCACTTGTGTCATGACTGCTTTCTTAGGAAATATTACGGAACCTTTGGAATTCTCATTCCTGTTTATTGCTCCGCAATTATTCCTGGTATACATTGTCTTAAGCTTTATTTTCACGGTTCCGCTGGGATTCATGAATGTTGCGATCGGATATATCCGCGGTACGATCTTTGATTTCGGTATCTTCGGATTGATGTATGACAACACCAACTGGATTCAGCTGGTAATCCTGGGTATTATAAACTTTGTTGTATTCTACTTTGCATTTGTATATTTCATTAAAAGATGGAACCTGGAAACACCGGGTCGTGAAGAATTTGATTTGCAAGAATCTTCCAGCCAACTTCTGAAAGACAGAAATTATCCGGAAATGGCTAAAATTACAGTAACTGGTCTTGGCGGTGCTGCTAATATCTTGAAAGTAGAAAACTGTATTTCGCGCTTGCGTGTGGACTTGGCTGATCCTGCATTGGTAAACCAAGAAAAGATCAGAGAAGCTGGATGCACGGGTATTTTCTTCCCATCCGAAAAACATATCCACGTGGTATTTGGTCCGCATGTTGAGTTTGTGAAGAATGAAGTAGACGATTTACTGAAATAAGCAACAGAATAGTGAGGGGTGGATTGGATGAGAGCATATTATGATTCAAGCTCTAAATCGCATAAGGATGACCGGATTACCCAATATCTGGAAGACACAGCGAAATTGAAAGCTTGGTTAAAAGTTGAAAGTGAGCTCGCTTTGGCGCAAGCCAAAGTGGGCTTGATCCCTCAGAGTGCAGCCGACAATATTAAATTGAACGCTAAACTTTCGAACTTGGATCTGCAGCGGATGGAACAAATCAAGGCAGAAGTGGGCCACGGATTTGTGCCATTTGTGAAGGTATTGGTGGAAGCATGCGATGCGGAAGCAGGCAAGTATGTCCACTACGGTGTTACGACACAAAATATCCAGCAAACAGGACAGTTGTTGATTCTCAAGAATCTGACGATTGTATTTAAGCAGATCTTAGGTGAGATTTTAGGCAACTTAAGTGCTGTTGCGAGCGAACATGCGCATAGTGTGATGGCCGGGCGTACCCATGGCCGCCATGCGATTCCGATTACGTTTGGCTACAAGGCATCTGTTTGGATTTATGAATTGATGCAGGCTATCGAACGCTTGGAAGAGTCGGAAAAGAGAGTATTTACGGTAATGATGGGTGGCGCCGTAGGTGGATTCAACTCAATGCCGGAGCATGGTCGTCAAGTACAAAAACTGGTGGCTGAAGCGCTGCGCATGAATGAAATGCTGGTACCATCCCGCAATATCAACTCTCACAAAATTGAATATATATTTGCCCTGGCAATGGTGTGCAATGCGTTGCATAAAATGGCTGAAGAAGTGTATTATGGCGGCATAGAGGAATTTGATGAAGTGCAGGAATCGTTCAAAGGCGGAACCATTGGTTCCTCAACGATGCCGCATAAAATCAATCCGAAGCTGGCAAAAGGAATTATCACCAACTCCCAAAAACTCTATTCCTTGATGGAACCTGGTTTATATTCCAATGTTCGTCTGTACGAAGGTGATTCAACATCGTACTTATTGTTTGATGGTTTATTAGATGAAGCAATCGAACTGACTACCGAAGTCTTGATTCGGGCGAATGCCTTAACCAAGGATCTGCATGTCAACAAGGAACGGCTGTACCAAAATGCAACGATCAACCATGGTCTTGACAATGCGGAGCATGTCATGATGGAATTGGCGAAGATCATCGGGAAAGACAAAGCCCATGAACTGATGTACAAGATTGCCATGAAGGTGAAATTGGAACATGCAGACTTCGTTACCTTGCTGAAAGAAGAACCGCTGCTGAAAAATGAATCAGCACAGTATCTGGAATCGCTTGTGCGACCGGAAAACTATACCGGTTTGTGTCATGAACTGGCAGACGAACAAGCCCAGCTTGCCAAGAAAAAGAGCGCAGAGCTTGGTCAACTGCAAACAAACTTATAAAAAAGTAGGCTCGTCCTACTTTTTCTAAAAGGAGGAAGCGTATGAAAGCAATTTACGCAAAGCGGATCATTACCCCGACAGAAGAAAAAGCAGGTTACTTGCTGTTACGTGATGGCAAGATTACTGATATTGTTGATGAGTTTGAGGGGGAGTATGAGGATTATAGTGATGCGATTATCATGCCCGGCTTTATTGACCAGCATACCCATGGCTGGGGGCGTGGTTCCATCTTATATGAAAATGACCGCGCATGTTTGGAGATGATGATTGCAGATCAAGCCAAAGAGGGAGTGACCGGCTTTCTAGCCACGTCATTTACCGATGATCTGGATTCCATTTTAAAATCAATTCACCATGCCAACGAATTGTACGGCAAGCAGCCGAAAGGGACTAAATTGCTGGGCGTTCATTTAGAAGGTCCGTTCATCAATCCGACCTATAAAGGTGCGCAGAAGGAAGAATACTGCATGGTACCTGATCTCAATGTGATGAAACGCTTCTATGAAGCGCAGGAAGATCCGACAATGATCAAGCTGATCACGTTGGCGCCGGAACTAGATCATGCGAAAGAAGTGATTGACTTCTGCCTGGCTCATGGTATTCAGGTAGCAGCCGGGCATACCGGCGCAACGTTTGAGGAAATGATGCAGGCGCAAAAAGACGGTGTCGGCGGTGTGACGCATATGTTCAGCGCTATGACCGGCTTGCACCATCGCAAGCCTGGTGTTGCCGGAGCGGCCTTGTACAATCCGCATTTGATGTGCGAATTTGCAAAGCAGACGGGCATTACGGTGCGCCATGAAGTATTCAATATTGTGTTCCGGATCAAAGGAGCGCAAGGTATTATCTTATGTACCGACTGCCTTGGCAACGGAAAGCAGAAAGAGCCGTATTACCACGCAACCCGCAATGTCCATTTCATACCGCAAGGGGATCAGTTGATCGAACGGGATGCATCAGGAAATGAGAAGATATATGACCTGAATGACTATGAGAGCTTGCGTCATATTGAATTGTCCTATCTTGGTTCCGTGAAAAACTTGCTTCAGCATACTCCAATGAGTTTTCAGGAACTGGCATTGATCACTGCTACCAATAGTGCCAACTATATTGGGATCGGTGATCGCAAAGGTAGTATAGAAGCAGGAAAAGATGCCGATTTTACCATCATTACGCCGGAAATTGATTTGCTGGCAACAGTAGTGGAAGGTGAATTCGTATATAGAAATGAGAGGTAACAGCATGTTTCAATTGTTCAAAGCAAAACCCCATACCTTTATTGCTCCGATGTGCGGAGTGATGAAACCGCTGGAAGAAGTAGCTGATCCCGTGTTTTCCTCCAAAAGCATGGGGGATGGATTTGCGGTTGCGTTGGAAGAGGGGAAGGTTGTTTCGCCCGTTGACGGAGAAATTATGGCGATCTTTCCGACAAAGCATGCGATTGGCATTCTGGGAAAAGATGGCTATGAATACTTGCTGCACATCGGATTAGATACCGTCTATCTGCAAGGCGAAGGCTTTGACTTGAAGGTGCAGTCAGGCGATCAGGTAAAGCCAGGCGATTTATTGCTGGAAGTGGATTTGGAGCTGCTGCGTTCCAAGCAAATTGATTTGACTTCACCGGTAATTGTAACGAATCTGGACGGACGCAAAGTAAAATTGCTGAAACAGGGGCCAGTGAGCTTGAAAGAAGCTGATTTGATACAAATTATCTAAGGCAGCAAGTATTTTTGCTGCTTTTTTATTCCCATGCGGCATGGAAAGTGGTACAATGCTACATAAAAAATAACCAAGAAGGAAGTACTTATGAAACGATTCAAGGATCCTGCAATGATTTTTATTGCTATTTGTGCACTGGAGAGTTTAGCAGCAAACTATGCGCATCCGATTACGCCGACATTAATTCAAAATCTGCAGCTTCCTGATTATATGTTTGGGATTACTTTTGCGGCAATGGCCTTTCCCAACTTTCTGTTTTCTCCCTTTTGGGGAAAGATGACCAGCGTGATTGGCGACCGTATGGTGCTGCTGTTAGGTTGCGTGGGGTATGCTTGCGGACAAGCGATCTTTGGCATGGCTACGACATCTGCGCAGATTGTAATCGGCCGTTTGATTTCGGGTGCTTTTACCAGCGGGATCAGTGTCGCAACCTTAACGTATCTGGTTGCCATTTCGGCACCGGATGAAAAGGCTCATAACCTAACGTTGTCAGCTACGATGGTTGCCGTGTTTGCGGCTTTTGGCTATCTGGTTGGCGGAGTTGCGGGGGATTATTCTTTGCAGCTGACATTCTTGCTGCAAGTAGTGACATTGGTAATTTGCGGTCTTTTGTATTATTATACAATGAAGGATGTTGGTGAAAAAACCAGTATACCTTTCAAGCGGATTGTCAAAGAGGCTAATCCGTTCTCAGCGATTTTTGACTTAAGACAGATTATGACAGTCAGCTTGGTGTTGATTTTAGCGATTACCGCGTTGACCAGCATCGCCGCAACGGCATATGACCAGAATTTTAATTATTTTATCAAGGATCAATTCGGCTTTAAGCCATCCTATAATGGTCTATTAAAAGCGGTGAATGGCATGTTATCCCTGATTTCCAATCTAACGATTTGCATGTGGCTGATCCGAAAGGCAAATGCACAGTTATACTTTATGGGCATTCTGCTGGGTTGCGGTCTGCTTTTGGGCGGGCTGGTACTTGCCGATCAACTATGGCCATTTATGCTCATCAGCATTCTGTATTTTGCGTTATACACCATCTCGACACCGATTTTACAGACGATTGTATCAGCGGAAAACAGACAGAATATCGGAGCATTGATGGGTTCGTATAATGCTGTGAAGTCGTTTGGCATGATTGTGGGTTCTTTGATGGCAGGGTTTTTATATCAAGCGGGGCCAAAATTGTCATTTGGATATGCAGCAGTATTGTTTCTGGCAGCAGGAGCATTGACAATCGGCTTTATACGAGCAAAGAAAGAGAAGGAGAAAGAACATGTTATTATGCAGTGATTATGATCGTACCTTACGAATGGAGAATGAAATTGCAGAGGATGTTCGGAAGGAGATTGACCGCTTCCGGGCGTTGGGGCATCATTTCTGTATCAATACCGGCCGTGCTTATCACAATATGCTGGAGGAACTCAATGAACGGGACTTTCAGGCATGTGATTACTACATTGCCGGAAGTGGATCGCAGCTCTTTGATCAAAACGGAACAATGATGGCGGGCATTGAGTTTGAAGAAGATACGGCCAGAAAAGTGCTTGCGGAGATATTCAATGTGGCCTCTCTTTCTTGTGTGATCGGTGAAGGAGAGCGCTGGCTGCGGTATTGGAAAGAAGATTGTGAAGTATGGCAGCCGTCGATTGTTGCTGCAGATTTTGAACAGATCTATACAATCAGCACGCGATTTGCGACGGAAGAAGAAGCAACAGCTTTTCAAAAGCATCTGGAAGCGTCCTGCGGTGTTAGTGCGTTCGTGAATCGCTGGGCAGTTGATATTGTAACAAAGCATGTGTCCAAAGCAACGGGAGTGGATGTACTGCGCAAATTGCTGGGGCTGAAAAAGGATCAAGTATTCGTGATTGGTGACAGTCGCAATGACTTGCCTATGATTGAAGCATATCATGGCTTTTGTGTGGATAACTCGGAACCGGAGGTGCTTGAAGCAGCATCCCGCAGCTTTGCGGATGTGGGAGCATGCATTCGATATCTGCTGGAACAGCAATAAAGGATTCTAGTGTATCATCACACCTCGCGGGTTTACCGCGGGGTGTTTTTCAATACAAAAAAAACAGGAATGATCCATGTGATCTCCTACTGTGATGTACTTCTCTTTTTGGGCAATTACAATTGTTAGCATATGCAGGGTACCAATCTGTAGATTATATGCTTGTTGTGTAGCAACTTTTCCAATGTGCAAAAAACAGTGGTATATGACGATATTATTGTCAGTAATGCCGGAGATGTTCTCTCAATTGCGCAAGATCTAGCTTGATCGAGTTTGTAGCGCAGACATTTAGCAATCGTAGCTTCAAGACAATATGATTGGTAAAGGACAACTAAAACAGATTCATTGGTTAGCTAACAAGCTTAAAGCAATGTTATGCAGTAGCTTGAAAAATAAACCAGCCATCTTTGGCTGTGAATTGATATACTCCACCATGCTTATCTATAATATGAGCAATACTCCTCGTACCAAAACCATGTTCAGGTTCTTTTGCGACGGGTAATCCTCGATCAAAAAGAGGTTGTGTCTGGTAGCTGTTGCGAATGTCAACACATAATTTATTATTCTTGGAATATATACGAAGTTTGATGTGTCGTTTGTCGCTGTCAGGAATCACCAATGTGGCATGAATGGCGTTTTCTAAAGCGTTTGATAACAGGGAGCAAAGCTCAGTGTCGCTGAATGTAAGTATATCGGGCAACTTAGCATCTACATGTAATAAGATTTTTGATTGCTTTGCTTTTGTCACAAACGCAGACAAAATTAAATTTACAGTCTCATTTTCACAATATCGTACTGGTGTTATAACATCCATATCGGCTTGTGCAATATTTAGGTATTCTCTGATAGCTTCAATACGACCCTCTGCCGCCATTCCTTGTAAAAGTGTGAAATGATGACGCATATCATGCCGATACGATGCAGCATTATGCTGCATTTGTCGCAACGAGGCAAACTCTGTTTGGGCTTGCCGGAACTGATTATCCAGCATATCGCGTTCTCTTTGGGCGATAGCTTGTTTTTGAGTTTCAGCATAGTACAGAAGTACAAACACGAAATAGAAAATAGAAACAACAGAAGGCATGAATTGAACTGCCCATTCAACACCACTGTAAAGTATATCGGTGTAAATGGTAGTAACATAGTCGAATGTATAGTAAAAAAGCGGTACGGCTCCTAGAAGCATACAGGATTTATTGGATTTCTCCATTAATTGTTGAACTGATTTGGTCACATACCGTTTCAAGAAATAATAAGCTAGAAACACGGCTGCAATGTAAAAACTGTGATCGGCGAGACTGCTTGCAAATGAAGCTCCTGCAAGAAAACCGATCCAGCGCGGTGCTTGACAACATAGGTAACCGGAAAGTACGCTGACGACTGAGATGAGCCATGGGCGCTTGTAATACAGGGAAAAAATAAGTATCAATGGCAGATGGATCAACAACGGATATAATTTTGAAGTGATTTCAATGCCAAAGAACCACCAGCTTGCGGACTGGATGCATAGAAAAATTACACTGAGCAAACTGATGGTACGTTTATTTTTTGGTGTTGATTCAATTCCTGCGAAGAGAACGGAAACTGCTAAACCGAAAAAAAGCGAAAAGCCAAATCGAATAAGACCAATGACTGTTACTAGCATGCAAAACACCTCCATCTAGCATGATTCTTTCATTTGATAGGCGAGATACTGTTGTTTTATCTCGCGAGCCTTTCCTTGGGCAATTGGGACTGCGAAAAGGGTCTGCAAGATGATCTGATGATTCTCGATGGTATCTACATATTGCATATTTACAAGATAGGAGCGATGTGGCTTGACAAAACACCCATAGTGTAACAGATTTGTACAGACTGTAGAGAATGATTCGGTGCATTCGATCATCTTGCCGGACAATATGTGATATCGGACATTCCGACCGATGACTTCAGCAAAAACCAAATTCGAAATACGTATCTTTTGAATACCTTCATTGCTTTTTACGATAATCGTATCTTCATCCTTTTCGGTGCTGATCTGTTCTATAATTTCGTCAAGTGTAAAGAATAGTTTTTCTTTTGTTATTGGCTTTAATACGTAATTAATGGCCTTGACTGAATAGCTTTCCAATGCAAATTCAGGTGATGAGGTAAAAAATATAATTGGTGCAGTTTTATTAAAGCCACGTATTTCCTTTGCGACGTCAATGCCCATAAATCCCGGCATGATAATATCCAGGCAATAGATCCCATATTGGCTTCCCTTTTCCAGCGCAGAAATTAACTCAAATCCGTTTGGAAACAAGGTATATTTGCAATCTAAATGTTTGGTTGATCGATATTGATTCACGAGCTGTGCCATATTGGATAATTCATCAATATTGTCATCACAGATTGCTATCTCGATCATAAAAAATCCTCCGCTTTACTATCTTCCTAATGATAAATATAGCATAAAAAGCGGTTTTTCGACATATGATTCATGTCGAAAAATTCATGTTTCATGCAAAAAACATTTACTTCAATTAATATTTGGTAAATTTTCTGCAAGGGAGTTTCCCTAAAAAGCCAATCAAAAATGGAGAAAATGATATGAATAAATTTTGGAGGCTTTTGCTGGTATTCGGTATGACATTGAGCCTTGCGGTCTGCAACGGAAAGGAAGGGGACTCTACGCCCGGCACATCGGGATCTGCTGCCGCAGATATCACGCTTGCCATCAAGGAAGTAAATTTTACGACTTTTCTTGTACCAAGTGATTTTGTGGAGTTTTAGACAAAGATGGTTATGCAGTGGCCGAAGGCATAATGCCAGTATTATTCTTTACTTATGATACTTGAGCAAACACTTCGTTTGAAGCAAATCTGACCGAAATAATCGGAAGTATTTCATTGGAGTTAATTTTAACACACCATTTGCGATGAGAAGCTATCTTACTAATCGTCGAAACAACTAAATTATGTTTATGTCATTGCTGTACATAAAAAAACAAAAGGGAGGTTTTATTATATGTTGCCAACTTTCATTGCACTCATCTCTATTATTGCGCTCATTGTGCTATGGTCGATTTCTACTCAACGCAGGCTGGTCGTACTTGATGAGAACATCAGCAATGCTATGAGCCAGATTGGGGTGCAGCTTTCAAGTCGCTTTGATGCTTTGAGTGCGCTTTTGGATCTGACAAAAGGTTATGCCAAACATGAAAGCGAAACAATAATTGAAACCATCAGATCAAGAAGAAGTGTAATTACGGCAAAATCCACACCGGATGATGTGGTGCGCCAAGAAGGGATAATTTCCGAAGCTCTGGGCAGGGTTGCTATGGTTACGGAGCAATATCCCGAATTAAAGGCAAATGAAAGCTATATCAAAACCATGGATGCAGTGCAGACCTTTGAAAACATGGTCCGCACGAGCCGTCTAGTCTACAATGACAGCGTCACAAAATTAAATCGAGAAATCCGGATGCTCCCCGTTTCCATGATTTCTGGAATGCTTGGGTTTCAGCAAAGATCTTATTTAGCAGAACAGACAGCCAAGGCGGATATGCCTAGTATGAAATGAGGAACTTTATGTGCAAAGGAAAGACAGAGCTGATTTTGTGTTGTGCTCTGCTGTATTCCTTTGCTCTGCCTGTTTTGGCTGCAAATCGCGTGAACAGCATTAATATCGAATGCACCGGATTATCTGACCATCAGCGAACTTGCGGTGTTTGACCAAAATGGTTCATATGTGCTTTTGTCTGAATGGGAGGTTGACGGGAGTTTTGCGGAAAAAGCGAAGAAAACTGGTATTCATGATACATAAGCTGGCTATGAGACCTGCTTTGGCATCAGCCAGTATGGACAAAACCACTATACCATTTCTTATAAGCTGGAACAAGCGGTCGGTGCTTACAGTGCTGATGGGCTCTCATCATAACTACATGAATCCCTATGATGAGTACTTGCATACTTTGTTGGAAGTAGCTGCAGGTGCCGATGCGATCTTGCAGGCAAATAAGCTGGGCGAGTTAATGGGGTTAAAACGGTATCTGACGGTTTTTCACTGATTGCCGAGCGTGGTATCAAGGAACTGCGGATTTGCCTCCCTAGGTGGTGGCGGTGGTTCTGACGATGGTGGAGTTGGGGGCGGAACAAGATAATGATTCAACTATGGAGGAATGAATGATGGGTGTATTTTCTAGAAAATCGCCTTGCCCGATTTGTGGTGGCAAGATTGGATGGCTGCTTCCAGCGAAGATCGAGGATGATTATATTTGCAGTACCTGTTACGGCAAGATTGATATGGATGCAGGCCAGGCAAATCAGCTTACCATGCAGGAATTTAAGGAATACTTGACGTTTTACGACCAAAATCAGTTGTTGAAGGACAAGTTCATGATGATGGGAGAGATTGACTTCGGGGTTTGGGATACAAAAATTATCTTTGATTATGTAAATAAGATGTTTTGCATGAGCAAGAATCTGGACAAAACCATATTTGAAGGCCACCATGTAACATCTTTCACCATCAAAGAGGACAATGTTCTTCTGGTTGAAGGTTCGCAAACAGGGATCTGTCGATATGCCAGTACCGTTGCCGAACGCGCAATGGCAGTGGCACCGCTCATCAGCCAGTTTACGGTGAATAGGCAGCTGGCTCGAGCTCTTGATAAGATGGATAGTGGCAAGGTAAACACAACAGCAGGATCACAGTATTTCAATGTGCCCGCGCCGTTTGAATCATTCAATGTAGAACTGCGTTTGAATCATCCTTACTGGTCGGTGATCAAATGCAATATGGCTGGTCCGCGCTTTGATCGTAACTTCCCGAGTGTAGATGACTATCTTCGTTCCTATCGCAAGTGTATCGAGGAAATAGAAAAGCTAGCTCTTGCACTGCGAACAGTAGCGTTTCCAGTTGTGCCGGAGCAGTCCATTGCCTTTGGCAAAACAGCCGAAGCCTTTGCAGCCAAAACGGCACCTGCTGATGGCATTGAAGAAATCAAGAAGTACAAAACACTCATGGAAGATGGCCTCATTTCGCAGCAGGAATTTGATGCAAAGAAAAAGCAGTTGCTGGGCATTTAACGGAATGGGTTATCTGTCAAGAAAGGAGGATCATATGATGTATGTTTGCGAGGACTGCAGTTTTGTATTCTGCCGGTCAATCGAGGTGCAGGGATGCCCATCTTGCGAGAAAAAACATATTCGCCCCGCCACTGAGGAAGAAGCCGATAGGCTACAGAAACTTTTGGAACAAGGAAACACAAATTTATGAACCAAGGAGGAACAAACTATATGAACAAACGACTATTAAGTATGTTTCTTGCGCTGTGCATGATAGTGTCCATGCTGCCGGTATCGGCAATGGCGGAAGAAATACATACGACCATTGGCGGGAGCAGAGAAATTATCAGCTTTGCACCGCTGACAGAAACAGAAAAAGCGGTATCGCTCGGAACTTCCATTGAAGATTTGGAATTGCCCGAAACGCTGACCGCCATGGTGCGGACAGCCGTGCCTACCGCTGAAAATCCTACACAGAATTCTGGCAGCCCGGAAACGGCAACTCCCACAACGGCAACCGAGCCTGAATGGGTGGAAAACACCATGGAGATTCCGGTGACATGGGATTCGCCTGACTACGACCCAAACACCGGGGGCGAATATATTTTTTCGCCGATCATAATGGGCTACACGGTCAAAACAGCGCTGCCGCACATTACCGTGACGATGGGCGAAACGCTGCCAATTGCGGCGGCGCGGGAGATAGCAAGCCCCCTATCTGCCACAACTTACAATATATGGGTGGGCGGCGTGCAGGTGACCGACGCCAACAAGGACGATGTTCTAGACGCAGCGAATTATGAGGGCGCAATCATCACCTATGACCCTGACACAAGCACACTTACTCTTGACAATGCGACCATCAACGCAGCGTATAATGGGACATGGATTGACAGCGTTACAACCGCCTATTACGGCATTTACGCCGATAATGCTCTGAAGATTGAAATGGTGGGAAACAGCACCGTCATAGGCAAAAACCAGAGCGGTAGCGCCAGCATTGGTATCTATACCGGTGGTACGCTGAACCTTTCCGGCAGCGGCAGTCTGCATATCAGCGGCGGTACAGGAAAATTTAGCATCGGAATATACAGTGCAGGAAGTATCGCAATTGAAGGCGGAAGGGTTACGGCTGCCGGCGTAGCAGCAACCCAGACCTCCATGGCCATAGCCTCCAATGGCGATATAACGATTTCCAATGAAGGAGTAGAAGCATCAGCGGACACATCTGCGCTTAATTCCTTTGGAATGATAGCAACCGACGGTGTCGCGATTAACAATGGCGAGGTAACTGCAAGCGGGAAAACAGGATTGCACACAAACGCAGCAGAAGGCCCCGTCACAGTCTCCGACGGCCGGCTAACAGCAAATGGCTCTTTGGTAGGCATAGCCGGTGCGCTAACCGTCACAGGAGGCACGGTGACTGTCAAAAGTGATACGAAAGCGCTGGACGGAAGCTTGACGACCTCGGGCTATACGGGATGCACCGTTACCGCGGGTGCCAACAAAAACGGAGATGGTGCGGGTACGTATAATGCGTCGAGCCTTGCCAGCTACAAATACATCAAGGTGGAGGCTGCCGACACACCGCCTGTGATTTTGATTTCCGATCGTACGGCTCTCCAATCAGCCATAGACGGTGCGACAGGCGATTTGAATTTGAAGCTTTCCGAGAGTTATAGCGGCACTGGAATGGTCAAGATTCCCGACTCATGGATCTACAACATCACTATTGACTTAAACGGCAAAATGCTTGACGGTAATTATGATAATGCCATCTTACATGGAGGCGGTGGTGTGTTGTCCATTACCGACAGTAAGGGTGGAGGCATAGTGACAAGTAAAACGACAATTGGGACGATTCGTGCAAATAATGGCAGCAAAGTGAACATTTCCGGTGGAACAGTGAGCGCGACAGGTAGTAATGGATATGCGATTTTTAGTGCTAACGCTATCTTAAATATTTCCGGCGGAACAGTGAGTGCGACAGGTATTAACGGATATGCGATTTATAGCACTAACACTTACGCCCAATTGAACATATCGGGCGGCACGATAAGCACCGTCAATGGCACTGCTATTTACTTCACAAATACTACTATTTTAACCGGAGGAACTGTTGTTATTCAAGGCGGTACTAAAGCAATGGTATTTGTGCCGACATTGGACGGCGGCGTGCAGGGCGGGGCAAGCACAAGTTACGACGGGAGCAGTTCGGTCGCTTATGTCGCAGAAAATATCGCAATCTACAAATACTTAAAGTTTGGAGATGATGTCATATCGCCGGTGCTTTCATCAGGGAGCGTAAATCGCACAAGCGACACTGCGGCTTCAATCGACTTTACCACCGACAAGGCGGGTACGGCGTATTATCTTGTTAAGGACAGCAGCGTGTCCGCTCCCACGAGTGCTGAGGTAAAAGAGAGTGCTTCTCTCGGCGCGGTTTCAGCTGGTGCGGTAACAAACCAATCCGTTACGCTGACGGCGGGGGCCAAAAATATTTATGTGGTCGTGGAGGATTCGGCGGATAATATCAGCACTCCGTTAAAAATCGAGGCGGCGGCGTATGTCGCGCCGGCGGACACCACAGCCCCCACAATTACTTCGGTATCGGTGCCGGGGAATGGAACGTATTCTGCCGGAAACAATTTGGTCTTCACAGTAATTTTTGACGAGAATGTGAATGTAAACACCGCCAGCGGCATACCGTATCTCTCGCTGATCATCGGTAGCACGTCCCGGCAGGCCACTTATGTAAGCGGCAGTGGCACAAGTAATCTGGCCTTTCGTTATACGGTGCAGGTGGGCAACAGCGACAGTGACGGCATCAGCATCGGCTCGCTAATCCTCAACGGCGGCACCATCCAAGATGGCGCTGGAAATAATGCGAATCTGACGTTGAACAGCGTAGGCAATATGACCGGCGTACTGGTGGATACCTCAGTGGCTCCTTCCATCACCGGTCAGCCATCCTCTCAGACGGTGAACGCAGGGCAGAATGCAACCTTTTCAGTTACGGCAACCGGAACAGGTATAACCTACCAGTGGCAGGTTGACACCAGCTCTGGCTTTACGAACATCACGAGCGGTGGAGTATACAGCGGAGCCAGTACGTCGACGCTGACTATCACCGGGGTAACCGCAGGGATGAACGGCTATCAATACCGTGCCATCGTCAGTGGCACGGTAGCGCCTGTTGCTACCTCAAATCCAGCCATGCTAACGGTAACCGCTGCGCCCAGCTACACCATTACAGCCAATCCGACCGCCAAGGACTTCGGTTCGCTATCAGTCGGCTACACTGCCCCAGCAGTGCAGACTGTCACCATCACAAACACCGGAAACTCCAGCGTGACATTGACCCAGCCGACCAGCACCAATTACACCATCGGCACACTTAGCGACACAACACTGGACGCAAATGGCACGGCCACATTTACCGTTACAACAAAAGTCGGACTTGCAGTAGGTAACTATAATGAAACACTGACCGTAAGCACCGACCACAGCACCAATGCTACGGTAGAACTGAGTTTTTCTGTAACAGCGGTTCCTACCTACACCGTCACCTTCAATCCGAACGGCGGCACGATCAGTGAAACATCACGCTCGGTTGCACTTGGTACGGCGGTAGGAACACTTCCGATACCGACACGTTCTGGCAGATACAGCTTTGACGGCTGGTATACGGCGGCAAGTGGTGGAACTCAAATATTTGCAAGCACAACCATCAGTGCAAATGTGACCTACTATGCCCATTGGACGTACACCAGCGGCGGTGGCTCTGGAAGTGGCAGCGGAAGCTCCTCAAACGACAACAGCAGCCCTGTTATCGTCACACCACCCGCACCGGACAAACCGAATTCACCTACACAGGGAGAAATCAAGGTTTCCGGCACAGTGGACAGTAAGGGCGCTGTCACAGTGAATATTTCCGACAAAACTGTGACCGATGCCTTTGAAAAGGCTCTAACGGACGCCAAGAAAAACAGTAACGAGCAAAATGGAATCACAGTGATCCTCCGAGTTGATACCGGCAGCAAGACCGGTTCTCATGTTACGGTCAATCTGCCTAAGACCGTGCAGGACACTATCATTGAAAAGAAAATTGTCAACACCATTGTGGTGGTAGATAACCCCGACATCCGAATCGGCATGGATTTGGCTACCGTGCAGGAAATCAACAAACAGGCAAAATCGGATGTCAACATCACCGCCACCCGTGGGGACAGTAGCAAGCTGACCGGTGATGCGAAAAAAGCCATCGGTAGCCGCCCGGTATTTGACCTCAAGGTGAACTACGGTAACGGTAAGGCAGTTAGCAGCTTCGGCGCAGGCAGCGTATCGGTAACTATTCCCTATACCCTCGGCACAAATGAAAACATAGGAAATGTGCAGGCGGTCTATGCGGATGCCAAGGGCAAGGTACACTGGCTCACAAAATCAGTCTATGACAGTGTGGCACAGGTACTGCGTTTCAGCACCGATCATTTTTCAACCTATGGCATCGGCTATAAACAGACTAACACCGCATTTACGGACATTGCAGGTCATTGGGCAAAGGGAGATATTGAGTTTGTTGTAAGCCGTGGATTGTTCAGCGGCACTTCTGAAACCAAGTTCAGCCCGAACACCACTATGACAAGGGGAATGTTCGTTACGGCGCTGGGGAGGCTTGCAAACGCCGATGTGAGCGGCTACACAAAGA
>JAEWFD010000015.1 GCA_023388995.1 Bacillota bacterium | reverse complement strand
GTATTATACTGGCTATTTCGATCTATTTTGTGGGTGTTTCCATGGTATGGGGATTTGGTGATATGCAATATCCGGTTATTGTGTTCTTAAAAAAGATTCAAGAAGGATCAAACTGGTACGTGATGAATACACAAATGAATATGATAAAATTACTTGGATATAATGTTGCGATGTTTCTAAGCTTACTGGTGTTTATCAATATGCTTATTTTATGGATTTCGGTAATTACAGATTCTACATCATTGGTAGTAAGTATTATCATTGGTGTTTTCTTATTGTCTTATAGTATAGTATCATTCAATGCGTTTCCTGTTATTCAAGACTGGATGATTATTACTTTTTATCCTATTGTAAACCAAGCTGTTGAGTTAGGTATTCAAGCAATAACGAATAAAGTAATATTTGTATGGAGTATTATCTGTCTATTACTAGGACATGGGTTCTGGCATATTTCACGAAAGAATTTTGTGGGAGGTAAGGAATAATGAGTGAGTTCATTTTATTTGAGATTAGGCGTATTTTGAAAAGTACCAAATACTGGTTTGTTGTTCTAATTGTGCTGCTATTTGGAATCATTACTATACAAGAATATCAAAACAAGCAAGCATCAATATATGAAACTCCAGCAGGATATAATGAAATAATGAAAATAAGTTCTCAAGCACAATTGAATATATTGCAAATATTTCAGGAAGACCCAACAAAATGGGGGTATTTTCCAAATTTTACGGAAGATAAACAAGTTACTGCAAAGATTTTATATGAAGATTTGTTTACTAAAACGAATGAAATGGCAAATGGTTTGCTGGAAAAAGATTGGGTAACAGTAAATGAAATAATGGCATATCAAAGTTATGTCGATCTAAATGAACATTTGGAAAATGAGATTACTAATGAAACACAAGGAGTTATTACAAAGTACTACGGGCTCTACCATGAATTGAAAGCAATCCAAAGTAAATATCAATATCCCCAGTGGGTAATTATTCCAGCAGGAATTGAGAAAGATCAACAAGAATATTCAATAACGGCAATGCAAAAGTTCAGGTATTATAAGTGGCTAAAAGATATCAATCATGCTCCGCTTGATCGCTATTCCATGAACAGTGTCACATTCATGTATCATTTCATGAACCACTATTTACCGCTGATTATGGCAATATTAATTTATGTTTTGATGTACGATATCGTGGTTAAGGATTATGAGAATGGTACACTGAAAAATTTGTATGCACAGCCATCTAATAGGATGAAGCTAATTGGCGGGAAAATAATAGCTGGATTATGTTGTAGTTTGCTGGCGATACTTCTTCCCTTACTTGGGATTTCTTTAGTTTATGGTATATTAACCAACTTTAACTCTATGAATTATCCGGTGTTAATACAGCAAAACACCTTTCGTAGTTTGCGAGGTATAGAAAATACACTGCCATTTGATCAGAAGTTTTGGAATAATACATGGTCTTTAGGAATTAGTTTATTTTCTAAGTTTCCTAAACATTTGCAAGTAGGTGGAATGGATTTAAGCTTACAGCTAGTTTCGCTTTGGCAGTTTTTGGTTTATGCTGTGGTAGTAATGACTCTATATATTTTATTTATTGTAATGCTCAATGTATTTGTTTCGGCTATCGTGAAACAAAAGATATTAGCGATGTTATTACCGATGGTGGTAATACTTGTTGGCATGGGACTTACTGCCACAGAGTTTAGAGCATTTAGCACCTTGAATCCTTTTCGTTATGCGAATCCCATTGCAATATTGGGTGGTGTTGGATCGGTCACAGCTCTTATGACAGTATTGGTGCTTGGTGGATATTGCTTATTGTTGTATGGGGCAACTTCTTATCTTGTAGGAAAAAAAGATATTTAATTAGACCGATGATGATATTAAATACAATTAAATGAGTGATATAGAGGTAGGTATGGAACATATTGTTGTGATCATCGATGATGGGATAAATGTGGAGAGAAGCAATAATGAAACACTTGAGTTTAATTTAGAAGTTTTAGATAATTTTTTGGTGGTTGATGCATTGAAGCATACTTATAGGGGAGTGCATGGATCGATCTGTATTTCTATTATGAAATCGATCTATCCGAAAATTAAAATAGGGAGTATCAAGATTTTTGATGATGATATATATACCGACATTCTAAAGCTTCGTGTGGCGTTGGAATGGTGTTTTAAGCAGCAAATAAAGTTAATTCATTTGAGTGTCGGAAGTATTGATATGAAAGATTATTTTGTCTTAGAGCCAATTATCAAGAAACTGATTAAGAACAATACAATTATTGTTGAGGCAATGGATAACAGAAATCAATATACAATTCCTGCATGTTTTTCAGGTGTAATTGGAGTTAGTCATATTGATCATAAAGTCTATTATGAAGGAATATCTAATTTGCAAGATCGTCCAAATATATATAGTTCATCGATGAGTGAATTGGTTCCAAAGTATCAAAGCCCATCTAGTAATAGCTTTGCAGCTCCCATGATAACAGCACATATTGCTAATTACTTAGCTGAATATGGATCCGATTATAAAGTTAAGCAGTTACTTTACTGTTTGAGTTTTAAATATATTGTGGAAGAAACTTATAGCTGTGTTCAGTCAGATTTTCTATCGGAACCAGTAATTGTGAAGAAAGCTGATGATAAACAAAACAGATTCTTTGGAAAAGTGGAAATTCATCTTAATGATGCAGATACTAAACTGAGTCAATTTGAGACACTGGTTATTTTGGAAAACTGTCTCAGTGACCGAGAGAATCTATACTCCTTTCTAAGAGATAATAAAGTTAAGATAACGGGTATTGTCTTTGCAGGTGCTAGGGATGCTATGTTGTATCAATTGATTAAAACTGAAATTGGATGCTTGTATTATGATGAATCGAGTTTAAATGAATACATAAATGATGATAAAGTTGATAATAGTTTGTTGAGCGATGTGCCTGTTATTTTATTTTTTATCGATCAAAAGAATTGGAAAAAAACAATAGAAATCGCCAATAGGTTACAATCAGTTTTCCAATTTCGAGGATATGCAATGCAGCTAATCTCAACATTTAAATACTCATACTTAGATCGATGTGATTTTTGTCATGATTTCACACAGGTTAAAAAATTACTATGTGATGCATACCAATTCGGTAAATATGATCTTCGATTGATCATTACTGATGATGTTATATGCCAGAATGAATACATGGATGTTCAAATTATATTCGGTGAAGTAATGTCAATAGAGCGTGACAAGAATATAGTTAAGATTCCGCTATCATTTGATGATTCCCATTTTTTTGACTTGGTAAAGTTTTTATTGAACCATTTAGAATAAAGAGGTGATCAAATGTTTCGATACTTATATGGATATTTTTTAGACAATAAACAACAGTATATCAAACTTGCTACTCTTGATTTTTTTGCACGAGGAATTGAAGTGTTAATTCCTTTTATAAATGGCTTGTTGATTAATTTGATTGCGAGTGAAATTAACCTTAATCTAGTTTTAGTATATGCTTTTGCTTTGATGATACTTAATGCTTTGAATATGGTCACAATGATAAAAAGGAGAAACCTACAATACTTTACTTCATTTAAAACAGCAAATAGTATGATGAAAAGTATTATATCTTATATTCATCGAGTAAATTATTTAGATGTTCAAAAATATGAAATGTCTTATTTAACTGAAAGAATTACCAATGATACTAAATCATTGGCACAGTTTTTGGTGGCACATTATATCAGCCCAATTATTAATGGAATAACTCTATTATTTTGCTGTGTTTACTTTTATTTTAAGAGTAAAAGTATACTTTTTGTGGTGATTGTTGCTATGGTTTGTTACTTTAATGTATACCGATTTACGAAGAAAAAACTGCATGAAGATAATAGCAGTATGAGAGAAAGTCAGAGTAAGTATTATAGTGCACTTCATGATCAATTAGGATCATTGAAGAATATTAAAATTAATGTATTGTTTCGAGAGAGTATCGATTACTTTCAAAGATCTTTTTTGCAATACTATCAACATTTAAATCAATATTATCGAACCTATAATACCTATATATCGATTGATACAGGTGTGACTCAATTGTTTCAGTTTATTGTATTACTGGTATGTGCTATTGAAATTATGAATAAAACAGTTGAAATAGGTGACTTTGTGGCTGTCACTTCCTATTTTTATCTTGTTATCAGCAATTTACAGTATTTTATGACCTTAGGCAAAGAATATCAAGATGCACTTGTATCATATAAAAGGGTAGATGAGTTATTGTCGTGGGATCAAGAAATACATGGTGTAAAAAAACTGGATTCAATTGAGGAAATTGCAGTAGAGCATTTAAGCTTTTCTTATAATTCCAAAACGATCATTCTAAAAAATTTCTCATATTGTTTTCGCAAGAATTGTTTATATGTATTACATGGAAAAAATGGTATCGGTAAAACAACTTTTTTAAATCTTATTACAGGCTTGTATGCAAGTAATGAGGCAAACCAGATCCGTTACAATGATAGTTATATTGAGGAATTGGATATGTCTTATTTGCGATCTACCTTAATCGCATATAGCAATACTGAATTCAGCAAATTGACTAATAGTTTTTATGAAGATGTTATTACTAAGAAGCAATATAGAAGTATGGATGGTATCAAGCATGATCCAAAAATTACAGGGGTACTAGATACATTTGATAATGAAGTAAAACATAAAAAATTCTGGAGCTTTTCATATGGGGAGATGAAAAAGTCTGAAATGCTTCTTATCCTTAATAAGAATAGTAGTGTAATTATTTTAGACGAACCTACAGTAGGATTAGATTTTAAATCTAAAGAGGCTATATTAGAGATGCTTGTTAATATTAAAAAAAATAGAATTGTAATAATTGTCTCTCATGACCAAGATATAATAACATTAGCAGATTTTTTGATTGATGCTAATTGGTTTAGCCAGATCGAAGAAATTAATGTAGCTATATGATAAGTTGATTCAAATTTGTCATAAGTGGCATCGCCTTCTCTAACCTTAACTGCTATATTTTCTCTATTACTATAACAACTGTTTCATTCGCATGTTTTTAAATTATTATGATAATGATCTACATATTAAATTATCTTATTTTAGACCTAAAAATTTTCTATATTAAATTCCTTAGTTGCAAAAAAATATTGATAAAAATAATTCATAATTTTTTTCTGAATTTTTACAAATACTAATAATAAAACAGTTGTTGCTAATGAAAAAACTATCAAAAAATACGGAATATTCCGCATTGACTTACGGAAAAAGCAGAAAAATGCATTTAATAGAAGAAAAAGTGCGTTTTCAGTAAATTTTTAAGTGCTTCTACAAACTATGTTACAATTATGATGTAATATGGGAGGATATTATAGTGATATGATTAATGTAATGGAAAATAAAGTCTTAATGGGTAGATTAATTGAGGTTTATCGCATTTGGAATAATGAAGCGATATCCGATTTGATTCATGGAAGAAATGAAAAATATGCTATATGCAGTAAGCCAACTTATTTAGCAATTCGAAGCGGAAAACAATTACGTGAAACTCAAATATATCATGCATTGTTCAATGAGTTAGGAAGGTATCCATATAAAGGTCAACTAGAATTGGACTTTAGTGCACTAAATTATGCGGCAGAGTATTATTTTTATGAAGATTGTTCGAAAGAAGCTGCATCATTATTAGAAATATTGCGCCCTGCAAAGGATAGTATTTACTACGAAGTCATGTACCAGTCAATAGAATTGATTAAGGCATACTATGATGGTGATATAATTAATAATATTAATGAAATAATTGTAGCCCTAGATGTCATAGCTTTCTTTCCTTCTAAACTTAGACAGGTAGTTTTCCTTGTGTTATTTCACGTTTCAAGAAATTTAACATTACCTGAACGTTATAATGGAATCGTAATGCCATCATATACTGAATTACTGGATCGACTGACAAACGATATGAGCTATTTACCAATTTGCCTACATAGAATGTTTTTTTTGCAGAATGAAGGGTTTGAGTTCGATGCATATAATATTGTCAAATTGATAAATAATAGAATAAAATCTGATAATCATTTATTTAATGTGAGTTATTATTTTGTAGCATTCAAGTTTTTAGATGGAAGAGAGAAAGAGGCAGCCATATACTATCAAAAATATCAAGAGATAATTGGAGACAACTCTATTTCGATATCAAAACGTAAAAAAATGACGTTGCTAGGCAATGAAATTATGTATCTCATGGAAAAGAAAAATTATCAAAGGTGTATAGATATTATTGAACCAATTTTATTGGATTCAAACGATAAAAGGATGAAACTGACAATTTTCTACTTTTTTTGCAAATCCCAATTAAATTTAGACATTGATCTATCAGTAATTCCTGAAAATTTTACTGAATGTTCTGATACCAGTGATATAGAAATGCTATATTATTTTGCATATTTATGTAGTAGTGAGAATCGTCAGGCTGTTATTAACTATATTAGCATCTTACGCGAAAAGTATATCGGTGATAATGAGATTATTTATATTATGATTCTAAATGAAGAAATTAATAAGCAATGTTCGTATCTAGGAAATTATAAGGCATATATTCAATTTCAAACCTTGAAAAATAAACCAAAATCCAAGAGAAGCTTAAAAAGATACAAAAATTATATCAAAGAATATGTAAGGGTTTAGGCCGTCTAATAATTAATAGTTTACTTTTACAATTATTTCAGTGTTATATTGCAATAATAATAAGGTGTATAAAAAAATATAGATATAAGCTTGCAATTATAGTTAAAAATAATTAGAATGACTGCATAGGAGGTAACATCTATGAAGAAATTTATTAAATATTTATTAGTGTCCCTCATCTTAACTCTTACGACTCAGGTTAAGGCAAATGCAAATGAAATTGATGAATGCAATGAAGATTTTACTTGTCGGGTTGTTTACCCAATGGCTGCACGTGGCGGCGACGGAGTTTGGTTGGATTAATTAGTTCTACCATTTATTTGTTTATTTAAGAAATCCGAATAATTTCAAGAAAAGGATTGAATTTTATAGTTTATAAGATTCAGTCCTTTTTGATTTATCGTAGAGTAATAATATGTGATAAATTATTACTACAATGTTATTTTATCAATATTAAGGTGCGAGTTTGATGCTAATATGCTAGAATACTAGCAAAATATCGAGATTCATAATATTGTTTAGGAACTTAGCCTTGCAAGAGTGCTTAAGCACCTCGAACTTAATTGTTCGTATCTGTATTATTAATAGCAGTTTAGAATACAATGCAGCGGTTTTAAGGGAGGAAAAACGTATGCTTCAATTAATTCGGTGTGAATTTTATAAATTTTGGCATAATCAAAAAAACTGTTTGATACTATTTCTTGTTTTTGCATACTTAGTTGGCCTACTTTTCATGAATCAAACCAGACAGAAAGAGTTTAAGCAAAGTAGAGATTCACTTATTGGTGCGGATTTGCAAGAAGCAATGGCGATGGTAATCGCCTATGATAAAAATTACAGAACACAAAAAACAGCAGGAGCAAAGGAAGTATTGGAGTTTTGGAAACAGCGGCAAGCAATTGTTCAGGAGATTTCGGCAAACTATCGCTTCTATTCGGAAGAGAATGTATTGAAGTTATTAAAATTAGAAATTGAACTTGCTGAGAATGAACGACATGGATACCAAAGGGGCTATTTCTATAATGGTATAGGAATTAGTGCGGTACGAGAACAAGAATTAAATCGTATTATTCTGACAAATCAATATTTCATTGACCATGCAATCATTCCCCAAGAAACACCATATCAATTAAGTGGTGCACAGTTTTTGTATCTTCTTATCAGCGATATTGTTCCATTAGGGTTTTTGGTATTCATCTTTCTGTTTAGTATGGATATCTATTCTAGTGAGACGGAATATGGAAGTTATAAATTTTTGTATACACAGCAATTTACTCGGAAAAGCATACTGTCAACTAAATTCATTGTATCTTTTTTCTCGGCAATTATGGCAATAGTAACTGCCATTGCCGTGGCGTGGTTTTTGATTTCCTGCATGTATGGTACCGGGGATTATAACTACCCTGTTGCGATTATGGAAGCACATGGAAATTATGCAATGGTTGAACTGCAAATAATCATCATTCATGGATATATATTACTGTGCCTTATATTGCTATTTATGCAATCCATGGTACTTGGCATTGCTGTGTATTGTGAATCAACACCCACAACATTTAGTCTGGTTACATTGATTTTGTTGATAACGTATTGCATTGACAAGTTTCAAGTTCCATCTATTCTAAAGAAAGCATGGCTGCTAGCTAACTATTCCGTTGCATCAAAAATAGTCTATCAAGGAATCAGGCAAACCACTTTTACAGCACTGATATTAGTTGTAGCTAGCGTGCTTTTCGTCTTTATCACACAGTATAAAGTGGCAGGACAGGACTTTACAGGAGGGCGGGAATCATGAGCAGAATAATCTGGTTTGAGTTAAAGCGTACGTTCTGTCAATTTAGGAGTTATTTGATTATATTGCTGTTGGTAGTGATGAGTCTTGTGATGATTCAAGACTATCGTTCAAAGGAAAAGATCTATGAAGCACAAGATGCTTGGCAAGGATTCTTTATGACTAAGAATGCGGAAGGAGGACTTGCTGATGTTAAAATGTATCGAGATGATAAGGAACCGTTCTTGAGAGAGAATCCAAATCTGACGGGTGAGTATGTAGATAGATATGAAGCCTATATGTTGCAGTTGCTGGATGAGGCAGAAACAGTTGACTACAATTATCAGAAGAAAGAATGGAAGGAATATCACGGCAAGGTTGCTCGCTATAATTACGTGACTGCTTATCGATATTTACAGCAGCATATTATTGACTTAGAAAACGGGAAAATTACAAATTACAGCAATCTTGCGCAAGAATTAAAGGATGTTGGAAAGAAATATCAGTATCCAGACTGGCTTGCTTCACCACGAAGAGGCAGATCAAATACAGAAATGATTAGCAACGTAACTATTTGGATACAAGAAATGCGATATCGGCATAGGCTGGCAATTCAGGAAATTCCCTCTTTGCATAGAAAATCAGTCACCAGTCTTAGTTTTTTATACTTTTTTCTCGGCGAGTTAATGCCATATTGCTTGCCGCTTATCATTGCCTTAATTGTATACGATACATGGGCTAAAGATCATAAAAATGGTAGTATTAAAGTACTATTTACTCAGCCTCAAAAGCGAAGCAGCGTTGTCTATTCTAAATTTATTGTGAATGTTATGATCAGTATGCTTGTACTGATTCTTCCGCTAGGGCTTGTCTTTGTATTTTTAAAATTCAATGATGGTTATTCTTTTTGGACCTTCCGGTACTTATGCAAAATGATTCGTTTTCATCAGTAAGAGCAGCAGAAAATGTTATGCATCAGGAACTGCTGAATTACGGATATAATACTTTTATCGGAATTAGCAAGGTTTCAGGAGTAGTCAGTGGTATGGGAATTGATATGAAACTCCAGTTTGTTTCATTAGGAAGTTTCCTGATAATGGCTTTGATATTGTTGGTATTGTTTGTGGTGTTTACTGTTGCATTTACGATGTTAATTGCTTCAATTGTGCGAAATCAATATATGGTATTTGTAAGCTCTTTATTGATGACATTACTGGGATTTCTTGCAAGCCAATCAGATTGGAGCGTTTGGAGCATGCTAAATCCATTTCGGTATGCAAATCCAATTGCTATCTTAGGCGGATATGCATCGGTTACGGCGCTTACTTCGGTAATCGTACTGGGGATATACACTGCAATTCTGCTACTCTTAAATAATTATTTTATAAAAAGGCAGAATATTTAAGAGATGTGAATACCAAATACAGAATAAGAGAAGCAGAAAGGAATAGTTAAATGAGATTTTGATTGGGAGGAATGCTAATAATGGAAAAAAATGCTGTTGTCGAAATCAGAAATTTGAATAAATATTATGGGAAACACCATGTTTTGAAAGATGTGTCTTTTGATATTTATGAAAATGAAATTGTAGGATTTATTGGTCCTAATGGTGCAGGAAAGAGTACAACAATGAAATGTATCTGTAACTTGATTTTTCCAACCTCAGGAAGTATTAAAGTATGTGGATTTGATCTAAAGCGGGAACGAGAAAAAGCGTTGGCCTCACAAGCTTCTTTGATTGAGAGTCCTGGATTGTATCCGACGATGTCAGGCTTAGAAAATCTGCAATTATTTGCAAGTTTGCGGAATGTATCTAAAGAACGAGTAGATGAGCTTATAGAGTTCACTAATTTAGGACGAAAAATTTATCTGGCAACCGGAAAATATTTCATGGGGATGAAACAACGGCTTGCGCTCGCTATTGTATTATTAAGCAAACCGCGCTTCATTATCTTAGATGAGCCGACCAATGGACTAGATCCTAAAGGTATTGTGGAGCTTCGGAATACATTGCGTAATTTGGTAATGCAGGAAAATTTATCTATCTTATTTTCCTCTCATCAGTTAGGCGAGATTGAGAAGCTGGCAGATCGTATTATTTGTATCAATAAAGGTCAAATTATTCCTACACCATCTGTTTTTGGTGAGAGGTTTTCCTATCGTTTGCAATTATCCCTTGGTGCGAATGCTCAACAGGTTTTCTCTGCAATAGTAGGTATTATTAGCATTGAAGAATTGGATATGGAAAATTATAAGGTTGTATTAAATAATGAAACGGTTTTATCGAAGATATTAGCAGAATTTTTAAGTCAGGGGATACAAATATTAGATATTGCGAAGGAGTCGTATGATATTGAAACGATTTATCAAGAAATATATAGTGGAGCGTTATAAACCTGCGTGGGAAATGTCAGAATAGCAGCTACATGTAAGAGATTAACATGGAGGGTGAACAAAGGTCAGTAATGGATTCAGTTTAATATATGGATATTGTTGACAAAAAATTTGTAGTCGGAAAAGAATAATTCGAATATTCATCACAATTTTATGAATGGCAGAGGAATTTATCGGGAGGACCAATGCGAAAACTACGAATTACTAAAATGCAATCTATATTGATTATCTTTGGACTTGCTGTTTGTATTATTGGAATGGACAGCTATTTGAAATGCAGTAAAAGCAAATATCTCTTAGATTATGACTATTTTACGAAGACAATACAGGAAAACTATCCTTTTTTATTCCAAATGGAAGACTGGGATCATTTGGTTCAAAAGAATAGAGAAGTGATAAGAACGGTAAAGGAAGATTCCTATTTTATCACGATCGTAGAAGGCATGATTCGAAAGTTGGAAAATGGACATGTGTCAGTTATAGCAAAAGAGGAACTTAGGATACTATATGGAAACTACTGCGGATATTTGAAAATGCACCCAAATTCGTGGGTAAGGACTCAAGTTAAACATATTGAAATGAAAAAAGTCTTGCAGCGTTATCAACAAGATAAATTGAATATAGAAGAATGCAATCTTAAAGATAATATCACTCAATATCAAAGCGATAATGCTATGCAATTAGATACATCGAATGATCACTCGATTGGATACCTTCAATTGACAAATATGAATGATGGAATCATGACAGAGAAGGCACAATCCCACCTTGCTTCCTTTTTAATGCAATCACCAATAAAGACACTGCTGATCGATATTCGCGGAAATCCGGGAGGTAAGAATTATGTCTGGGAAGAAGGAATCGTTCCGTATCTGATACAAGAACCAAAAATCTATCAGAGCTATTTTCTTATGAGAAAAACAGAACTTACAAAACATATACTAGCAGCAGATTTTTTCCATTTCAAGCCGTTGTCAGAATATGAAGTTGCTCTGGAAATAGTAAGCAAGTATCCGATATATGACTATATTTGGGAGAGAAAATTGCAAATTGCGCCGAATAGGAAAGCTCAAAATTCGATAGAAAAAATTTATTTATTGGTAGATCACATAAATTTCTCTGCTTCGGAAAGTTTTGCGAATTTTATGAAGTATACAAATAGTGCAACATTAGTAGGTGAGCGTACGGGTGGTGATGGTATTGGCATTGAATCTCTATTGTTTCATTTGCCTAATACTGGATTTGTAATTAAAACACCGTTTGTTTTGGGTCTGGATCCTATGGGACAGATAAATCATGTAGTTAAAACGCAGCCGGACATTGTAGTAGATATGCATGCATTAAATCAGCTGGTATTACAAAAGGACTATCAAGGGATTCTTGATATGATAGAACAGACTGCAATTGATTAATGCAAATGAGATTGAGCAGATTGTTTCTAAGAAATAGTTAATGCTTAAACAACCTGAAGTTAAGAATATAAGCAATTGGAAAAAGATTATATAGCATAGAATTACTCACTGTTTGCTTGCTGGCAAGCAGTTTTTATTTAGACTCTAAACTTGACAAAGTAACAACCCTAATATAAAGTATAAGTTGTTACTTTTGAAAAGGAGGCTAAGTATGATACAATTTGAAACCATTTCTAAGACTTATAAAACAGGTCCTGTCTTGTCAAATGTTAGTTTTGCCATTGATCGAGGTAGCCTGGTAGCGATTATCGGGGAGAGTGGATGCGGGAAAACAACTCTTTTGAAAATGATCAATCGCCTGATCAAACCTACGCAAGGCGTGATTCGGATTGATGGAGAAGACATTCAAATACAGGATGAAGTATCTCTTCGTCGCAATATTGGATATGTCATCCAGCAAACTGGTTTATTTCCGCATATGACGATACGGGAGAATATTGAGTTAATTTCTAAATTGCAAAAACAAGATCCAGCTAAGATAGCAGAAAACACCAAACGTCTGATGCAAATGGTGGGACTGGATGAAGAGTATCTCGATCGTTATCCAACAGAATTAAGCGGTGGTCAGCAGCAGCGTGTCGGCGTTGCCCGCGCATTTGCGACAGACCCGGATATTATCTTGATGGATGAGCCATTTTCAGCACTTGACCCGATGACACGATCGGATTTGCAGGATGAGCTGGCTCACTTGCAGGAGAAATATAAAAAAACAATTGTTTTTGTGACACATGATATGGATGAAGCAATCAAAATAGCAGATAAGATTTGTATTTTGCGAGATGGACAGATTTTGCAGTACGATACTCCGGAAAATATTTTGAAAAATCCGATTGATGAATTTGTATCGAAATTCGTTGGGAAGAATCGCATTTGGTCATCCCCGGAATATATCAAAATATCCGATATCATGATTGAACAACCCATTACGGCGTTCAAAAACCTAACTTTGTTGAAATGCATTGAGAAAATGCGCTCCAACAAAGTAGACAGCCTATTGATTATTGAAAAAGAAAATCGTCAGCTGCTAGGAATTGTTCGTGCCAGTCAATTACGGGATGTTGTTGACAAGACACAGACGGCTGAGCAATTGATGGATCAGGAAGTGTTAACCTTATTTCCTGAGCAATCCATGCTGGAAGGATTGCAAGTGATCAATGAAACTAATTCCTCCACAATCCCCGTTGTGGATGGAGAGCGACGCCTGGTGGGACTGGTAACCCGCAGCAGTCTGGTTACTACCTTAAGCCAGCAATATTTGAAGGAAGCAGAGGTGATCGTATGAATATTCTCGAATATATGAATGCCAACTATCTGCAAATTCTGGCATTGCTTATAGAGCATATCAAGCTGACAACGATTGCAGTAGGATTGGCACTGGCAATTGGTGTCCCGCTGGGTATTTTGATTTCCTATATCAATCCTGCCAGCAAGCCGGTATTATCAGTTGCCAATGTTATTCAGGCAATACCAAGCATGGCCCTGCTAGGCTTCATGATTCCTTTCTTGGGAATCGGTTCATTGCCAGCTGTTGCTGCAGTGGTATTATACTCGTTGCTCCCAATTATTAAGAATACCCATACGGGGATTAAGACCATCAATCCCCAGACACTGGAAGCAGCCAAAGGGATCGGATTGACACCGGTTCAAATTCTGATGAAAATACAAATTCCGTTGGCCTTGCCGGTGATTATGACCGGGGTTCGGGTGGCGGCAGTCACAGCAGTTGGTTTGATGACCATGGCTGCATTCATTGGTGCCGGCGGTTTGGGATTTCTGGTCTTTTCCGGAATACGTACCGTAAATAACAATCAAATTCTGGCGGGAGCGATACCAGCTTGTTTGCTGGCCTTGACAGTTGATTTTCTGCTTGGTTTGGTAGAGAAATTGGTGACACCGATCAGCTTGCAAAAAGGAGAGCGCCAGCAGCTGCAAAAACAGCGGCGGGTCCAAAAGCAACTCCTGTATGGAATGCTGGCGGTTGTAGTTCTCATCTTTGGCTTGACAACACAAAATAGGGCAAATGCCAGCACTAGAGTAATTACCATTGGTTCAAAAGATTTCACAGAACAAGCTGTTTTAGGTAATTTGGTGGCTGATCTCATTGCGTATAATACAGATATCCAAGTACAGCGGAAATTAGATCTGGGTGGCACTAAAGTAATCTTCAGCGCCTTGCAGAAAGGCGATATTGATCTTTATATGGAATATAGCGGAACAGCATATAGCGATACCTTAAAATACCCTCCGATCAATGATATGAATGAGGTGTATTCGACTGTCAAAAAGGAATTTAAAGAAAAATATGATATTGAGGTGCTGCCATATTCCAATTTTAATAACACCTATGTCATGGCCGTTACACAGGAAATGGCCGAGCGCTATCAGCTGCAGCGGGTCAGTGACTTGAAACGAGTAGCACACCAGATGAAGTCCGGTACAACCTTTGAATTCTGGAACAGGGCAGATGGCTTGCCGGGACTTGAGAAAACATATGGCTTCCAATTTCAGGAGAATCTGGCAATGGACGGTGCTCCACGATATACGGCATTGATCCATGGGGAAGTGGATGTTGTGGATGCATTTGCGACAGATGGCCTTTTAAAGAAACTAGGGCTCAAGGCATTAGAAGACGATATGCATTTCTTCCCGCCTTATAACGCAATGCCGATTGTTCGGGCAGAGGTACTAGCACAATATCCGGAAATCGTGCCCTTGCTGACAACATTGGGTGATATGCTGACGGATGAAATTATGATTGAATTAAATTATCAGGTTGATGAATTGCAGCTTGCACCGCAGCAAGCTGCCCGCACGTTCTTGCAGGAACAAGGGCTGATTCCTTAATACCCACAACACCAGGAGTAGCGATACTTATGGTGTTGTTTTATTACTTTGCTGCTGGGATGCATCGTTTCAGTATAGCTGGCATTCGTAGTTTATCCGTGCTATGATCATAAGAACATGATGCTGGAGGATTTATGAAACTCATCAAAAAACTGCTTTTTCCAAAGCAAGAGGGGGTAAAGCATACCCGCAATTACTTGATTGGCCAGTTGTTTGTCGGAAAAGGAATCAATGTACTGCTTTCCCCTTTAACTACCAGTGAACTTGCTACAATTGGATACGGCATTAATAAAGCATATTATTCCGCAGAAGGGTTTATGGAAATCTTTGTTGCTCTGGCGTTATACCGCGGAGTCACCAGATTTTTTTATGATTCAAAGTATGACCGCAAGCAGATGCTTAGCACGCAGTTTCAGCTGCTGATGGTTGTTATGAGTCTGATGGCTGGCATTTTGATGCTGGCGATGCCAGCGTGGCGCAATATTGCAAATCTGACTGTTCACATAGCTGTTTTGGTGATTATCCACAGCTACCTGCAAAGTATCATCGCTTTCTATCTTGCCTACTTGCAAGCACATAAGAAAAGTGAATGGTATGCATCCTATAGTTCTGCACTTGCTTTTTTAAGTACCGTGGTCATTGCCATTTTTGGTTGGTATCGCGGTTAAAGGGATGGCCGGGCTGGCACTGTTGGCTCTGATTTGGCTAGATGTAAGTCAAGTTTCACGGAAGAGATAGCCATAAAAAAACAGGATTCGAATGATCCTGCTAGGTAAGTGGCTGACAGTTTGGGCAATCGTAGATGGAACCTCCCAAATATGCTTCTTTTTGCAAAGCTCCCTGACATACCGGACACGGCTGCTGCCATGTTTTGCTGGATAAGATGGTTTGATATTGGCCAGGTTTGCCAAATAGATCTTTTTCGGTATTCCGGCCACCTTGTTCCATCATCTGCTGCAAGACCAGTTTTAAGGCATGGAAAAGCTGCTTGATTTGTTCTGATGTGAGGTTTGCCAGTTTTTGCTTGGGATGCAGCTTTGCCTGAAATAAGATATCTTGCAAGACACCGTTGCCAAGACCGGGAATTCGCTGTTCAGCAGCAAGAAATGCTTTTAAACTAAGCTTTTTGGAAACAGCAGAAACCAAAGATTGAAAATATTGCTCATCAAAAGATTCTGAAAGGGGAGAAGGTTTCTGCAGAGCGACGTTGTAATATGGATTGTGCATCTGTCCTTGCTCAAATACAAACATAGCTCCGTACATCTGCACACTGCATACAAGACAGGATTGGTCGTCAAATTCGATCAGCAATTGATGTTTCGCCAAAATTTGGTGACGCTGCGCATAATACCGTATCTGCACGCCATCGCCAAATGCAGCGTGAACATTGCCAAAATACAAAACAACGTAGCCTCCAAAGGAAAGGGCTTGGTCTAGCTTTCTGCCAATCAGCAATGCAGGATAGTTTGCAGGATCCTCATAAAAGAATGCAAATTTGTGGGCAGATGCATTTACTTGTACATTACGGACAGCCTTGCCTGCAAAAACCTGATTGATCTGTTTGCTGATGGCGACACTTTCGGGTAATTCCAACATAAGATCACCTCTTTGACTTAGTATAACATGATAGGAATCATTGTGGTGCTATGATATAATAAAACGGAAATGATCATTGATGAAATGATTGGGGAGGAATTGCATGAGTAAAAAATTTGATTTAAAACTTGTGATCAGCGGGATCATGATTGCGACATACTCCATTGTTTTTTATTTGCTGATCTCACGTTTTGATCAGTTTAAACAGCAAGTGAACTGGATACTGGTGGTGGTGCGCCCGTTGATTTACGCAATTGGCTTATCCTATATCTTGAATCTGGCAATGAGCTTCATCGAAGAAAAATTGTTAGTTTATACCAATTTAGGCAGAACAAAAAAACGGGCTCTGGCAATTCTGCTCGCGCTGGCATTCTTTGTGCTGGTAATTACCGTTATTTTAATGTTTGTGATTCCGCAGTTATGGGAAAGCATATCTGTTTTATTTGCAAACTTTCCATACTACATGCGCCAGTTGGTCAATTGGGCAAACACGGTCTTGGAAAAGTATGATATTGATTTAACACTGCAATACATCAATACCTTGCCATGGCAATCTTATGTAAATAAAGCCTTGGAATGGATCACTTCTTCCTTTACCAACATCTTCCAGACGACCCTTGGGACAACCTTGGGAATCAGTGAATTCTTGCTGGAATTGTTACTGGCCATTTCCCTTAGCATGTATCTGCTTTCTGATAAAGAAAAGCTGATTTTCCAGATGAAAAAAGCGGTTATGGCAATATTTCATCGGGAGATTGCAGTACGGATTTTGAATATCAGCAAGGTTACCAACCAAACAATACGGAAGTACTTATCAGGACAGTTAGTCGAAGCCTTTGTGCTGGGTCTTCTATGCTTTGCGGGCATGGTAGTGCTGCGCTTGCCATATGCGATGTTACTTAGCGTCATTATCGGCGTAACAGCTCTTGTACCGGTGATCGGACCGACGATTGGGAATCTGATCTGCGCCTTTTTGTTGCTGGTAATCAAGCCGATGCATGCATTGGTCTTCTTCATTTATATCAATGTGCTCCAGCAAATTGACAATTCCTTTATTTATCCTAAAATTGTCGGTGAATCAATTGGTCTTTCCGGTTTATGGGTACTGCTAGCGATCATTGTCGGCGGTAAGTTGTTTGGTCTGTTTGGCATTATCCTGGGAGTTCCGATTATGGCGGTGCTGTATAATATCGGCAGTGATGTAATTAATTATCTTTTAGTCCGCAAGAATATTACGGATGATGATATCAATTAGTACAATTGTTGTGAAGTCGCCTGAAACAGTGTATAATATGGGAGTTTGAGGTGGTCGTATGGAAAATATGATTGTATTTAAGAATGTTTCATTCTCCTATGATGAACAAACACCGGCTCTGAAGTCGGTGTCTTTGACTGTAGAAAAGGGAATGTATACGACAATTATCGGTCACAATGGAAGCGGCAAGTCAACGCTGGCCAAATTGGTGATTGGTTTATTAAAGGCGGATCAAGGAGAAATTCTTGTCGATGGCTTGCAAGTCGATGAAGCGCATATTTATGAAATTCGCAATAAAATCGGCATTGTATTCCAAAATCCGGATAATCAGTTTATTGGATCTTCGGTGCGCGATGATATTGCGTTTGGACTGGAAAACCATTGTGTAAAGCAGGAAGAAATGGATGACATTATCCAGATATTTGCTTCTAAGGTGCATATGGAGAAATTTCTGGATAGTGAGCCTACGAGATTGTCGGGAGGTCAGAAACAGCGGGTAGCGATTGCGGGGGTGCTGGCAATGGCTCCTGAAATCATTATTTTGGATGAAGCAACTAGTATGCTTGATCCTATGGGCAAAGAAGAAATCAATGCCTTGGTGCATGAAATCCATGAGAAGCAAAATATGACGATTGTATCGATTACTCATGATATGGAAGAAGTAACCAAAAGTGACCGGGTCATTGTTATGGATGATGGTCATGTCTGTATGTATGGCAAGCCGGAAGATGTTTTGCAAAATGAAGCAGAATTGATTCGCTTGCAGCTAGATATACCATTTGCAATGAAGTTGTCAAAGCAATTACAAGAGCAAGGACTTGCTCTCAATATGCATATTACGATAGAAGGGCTGGTGAACGAATTATGCCAATTGCGTTCACGCATGTAACACATGAATATAGTCCCAATACGGCTTTTTCGTATGTGGCACTAAAAGATATTTCGGTTTCTTTGCCGCTTGGGAAAATGGTCGCCATTGTTGGGAATACCGGAAGTGGCAAGTCCACTTTGATTCAGCATTTAAATGCCCTGCTGCTGCCGACAAAAGGCAGTGTAGAGGTATTGGATCGTGTCATTACATCAAATGAAAAACCAAAACAATTGAAAGCATTGCGCAAACGCGTAGGGCTGGTCTTTCAGTTTCCTGAATATCAGCTATTTGAAGAAACAATTGCCAAAGATTTATGTTTCGGACCAAAAAACTTTGGAGTGCCGGCCGAAGAAGCACAGAAAAAAGCAATTGCTGCTTTAAAGCAAGTAGGTATGGATGAAAGCTATTTAGAACGTTCGCCGTTTGATTTGTCAGGTGGACAAAAAAGACGTGTTGCGATTGCAGGTATTCTGGCGATGGATCCCGAAGTGCTGGTGCTGGATGAGCCTACGGCAGGATTAGATCCGCAAGGCGCGCGGCAGATGATGGAGCTTTTTGTGCGTATTCAAAAAGAGCAAGGGAAATCTGTCTTTATTGTGACGCATGACATGGAACATGTTTTAAATTATTGCGATGAAGTGGTCGTGATGAAAGATGGGGCAGTGATCCATCAAGGAAATGTAGAGTCTTTTTTCCAGCAGGAAGGATTGCTGGGGCAGCTGCAGATTGCACCGCCGCAGTTGATCCGGGCAAAGCAGGAACTAAAAGCACAAGGACTTTTGGAACAAGATTGCCATACCATTGAAGAACTTGCTGCTGAAGTGGTGCGAAAGGTGGCGAAACGATGAATCAGATTGCATTGGGCAGATATATCCCCCTGGATTCCGTGATGCATAAAATGGACCCTCGTGCCAAAATCTTAGCTATGTTTATTTTGTTGATTGCAATTTTTCTGCCGGCAGGATTTGAGGGATATGCTATTTTAGGTATTGTGATCATGCTTGCGGTATTGTTATCTAAATTAAAACTTAATTTCATTATCCGGGCAATGAAGCCAATGATGTTGATGCTGGTCTTTTTGCTGGTGATTAATATTCTCGTATTAAAGACGGGATATGTGCTAGTCGATATCAACGGGTTTAAGATTTACAGTGAAGCTATCTTCCAAACGTTGTATATCACCATTCGTTTGGTTCTTATGATTATGATTACTACGCTGCTGACTGCTACCACAAAACCACTTGATCTGACATTGGGAATAGAACTGCTGCTGGAACCGCTGCGTCGTTTTAAGGTTCCTGCTCATGAAATTGCTATGATGATTTCTATTGCGTTGCGTTTTATTCCTACCTTAATTGAAGAAACACAGCGTATTATGAAGGCGCAAGCCAGCCGCGGTGTTGATTTGCAGGAAGGGACGATCAAAGAAAAAATCATGGCTATTCTTTCGCTGATTGTACCTTTGTTTGTAAGTGCTTTTCAACGTGCGGAAGATTTAGCGAATGCAATGGAGTCAAGAGGCTATGCACCCGGAGCGAAACGGACACGGTATAAAGTGTTGCGGTGGGCAGCTCGTGACAGCATATTAATGATTTGCGCCGCGATACTTACCATTGGAATCGGTGTTTTGGTAGTTCTATGAGAATCAAATGTACGGTCAGCTATGATGGCAGCAGCTATGTCGGCTGGCAGGCGCAGGCAGGACTGCACAGCATTCAAAATGAGATCGAAAAGGCATTGGCGGTTATTCACAAAAAACCAGTTGTGATCCATGCATCGGGGCGTACAGACGCCGGTGTGCATGCATTGGGACAGGTGTTTCATTTTGATACAGAGCTGACAATTACAAATGAGAAGTGGAAGCAAGCCATCAATGGTTTATTGCCCTCCGATATTTGGCTGCTATATGCTGAGACGGTTGATGAAGAATTTCATGCCCGCCATTCCTGTATCAAAAAAACGTATGAATATCGGTTTTCCTGCGGTGAATATGAGGTGCATCGCGCAAACTATTGCACGCAGCTGCGTTATCCGGTTGATATCGAACGTATCAAGGATGCTTGCACCGTTTTTCTTGGAACTCATGATTTTGGTTCTTTTAATACAAATGGCATCGAGGAACGTCCTTATCAGATACGAACGATTGAACAGATTGAGTTGATGCAAGAAGGTCATGAATATGTCTTGCGGTTTACAGGAACCGGATTTCTGCGGTATATGGTTCGCATGCTGGTAGGAAGTTTATTGGAAGTAGGAAGAGGACGGTTGGAAAAAGAAACCTTGCAGCTGTGGCTGGAACATCCCAACAAGGAGAGCTGCCGGCATAACGCACCGGCGCAAGGGTTATATTTGAAAGAGGTGTTTTATTCGTGAAAGCAAATTATCATACGCATACCTATCGCTGCAACCATGCCAGCGGCAGTGAAGAAGACTATATAAAAGCAGCCATTCAAGCAGGTTTGGAAGAAATTGGAATGAGTGATCATTGCCCATGGCCGATTCGCAAACGATATCAGATGCGAATGGAAATGCGGGAATTTGAGCCATATGTGAATGAGTTAAAGCGTTTGAAAGAGAAGTATCAGGATCAAATTTCGATTAAACTAGGACTGGAATGTGAGTATTTTCCGAATGAATGGAAAACATTGCGTTTTTTTAAAGAGCATCCTGATTTGGATTATCTGATTTTTGGCAATCACTTTCATTTGCAGGAATCTTCCGATTGGTATTATGGAACTTGCGTCCGGGACGAAGAAATCCTGCGTCATTATGTAACAGATGCAATTGCCGGTATGGAGACGGGCTATTTTCGGATCTTTGCGCATCCGGATTTGTGCTTTCGATCCTATCCGGTATTTGATGAAGCAGCCAAACAGGCAAGCTATGACATTTGCTTGAAAGCAAAAGAGCTTGGTGTAATTTTGGAATATAACTTGGGTGGCTTGCGGATGTATCGGCATGAAATACCGCACTATCCGCGCTACGAATTCTGGCAAGCTGCAGCTGAAGTTGGAAATGCTGTAATCATTGGGGTTGATGCGCATAATCCACTGGATCTTCTTGACCAGGCAACTTACCAGCAAGCGGAAAAGACGCTGCAAGAGTTAGGGATTACGAATCGCATCGATAAATTAGAGTGGAGTAAATAGATGGGTTGCTTGCTGTTGTTTCCAAAAATAGTGTGCTATGATGGGAAAAACAGAACATACTAGCAATATGCCGGTAGGTTAGGAGGAACGATATGGTTGGTCATTATTTATTATTTAATCGCAATTGCGAACAAGCAATTGAAACGTATGTCAATGCTTTTGAAGCGACAGTAACAGAAGTACGCAAGTATAGTGATATGCCGCAAAATCCTGCCTATCCGATTGCGGAGACAGATTTGAATTTGGTATTGCATGCACGCTTGCAAATCGGTGATACTGAGCTGATGTGCGCAGATAGCGGCAACAAGCTGGTAGCGGGTGATCAGATGTATGTGACGATCACCACCAAAGATATTGAATTAGTGAAACGAGCTTGGCATATCTTGAAAGAGAATGGCACGATCTATATGGATTTGACACCATCATTCTTTGCAATCTTGCATGGTTCACTTCGCGATCAATACGGTATTAACTGGATGTTTACAGCTATGCAGGAATAGAGATAAAAAGGGAACAGCGCTGAACTGTTCCTTTTTTCGGAAAATGTGAAGCCCTACTTTGGATCTTCCATAACTGCACCATGCAGTGCCACAAAACCATAGAATGCCGCAAAAATCAAAGCAAGGAAGATGCGGACAGCGCGGTTACCGATGTCAGCGGTTTTTTGATACATAATTCTAAAATATCTGATGGTACTAACGATTATAAAAAGAAAAAATGAAAAAAATAGAACTAAAGTGATAATACCGAATAGTTTTTCCATGCTGTATCTCCTTTGATTTCAGTTGACCATAATGAAACGATACCCTTTAGATGTATTATATCCGAAAAAGCGGAACGATTCAAACAAAACAGATATATGTCCATGAAAGTCACTTCTGCTTTGCATGCAAATAATAAAGAATAGATGTGGACAAAATATAGTGATAGTGCGGTGATAGTATGGGATCCTGATTTTTATCAGCAAACGAATTGGAATGCGAAAAAATGTTTGAAACTAGCACTGTTATTCTTGACTTTAAGCACTTAAAATTATACAATATAAGACGGCAACTTATGCCAACGTAGCCCCGGAAACTACTTTGGTTAGGAGGATTACTTAATATGCGCCAAACAACATTTACAAAACCTGCTGATGTCACACGCCAATGGCATGTGGTTGACGGAAACGGACTGACTTTAGGACGTTTAGCTACAGAAGTAGCAGCTGTTCTTAGAGGAAAACACAAACCATCTTATACTCCAAACGTGGACTGCGGTGATTTCGTCATCGTAATCAATGCAGATAAGATTGTTTTGACTGGTAAAAAATTAGACGGAAAAATGTACTACAACCACTCTCAATATCCAGGTGGATTGCGTACAAGAAGTGCACGTGTTATGAAAGACCAATATACAGTGGAATGGGTAGAGCATGCGATTCAAGGGATGCTTCCACACACTAGACTTGGAAATGTACAACGCAAGCACTTGTTTGTCTACAAAGGGGATTCCCATCCACATGCGGCTCAACAGCCTGTTGCAATGACAATCAAGGGATAGAAGGAGGAAATTACAATGGCAAACAAAAATCAAGTTATGTACTTAGGTACAGGGCGTCGTAAATCTTCAGTTGCACGTGTTATCTTAACACCTGGTACTGGAAATTTCGAAGTGAACGGAAAGACATTGGAAGCATATCTTCCTCTTGAAACATTGCGCATGGTCGTAAAATCACCACTTGTATTACTTGATGTATTACAACAATTTGATGTAAAGATCAATGTATATGGCGGCGGTTATACTGGACAAGCCGGAGCAATGAGACATGGTATCGCAAGAGCTTTATTGGAAGCTAGTGATGATTACCGTCCAAAATTGAAGGCAGCTGGATTCTTAACTCGTGATTCTCGTACGAAAGAACGTAAGAAATACGGTTTGAAAGCAGCACGTCGTGCACCGCAATTCAGCAAACGTTAATCAATTCGATTATCAAGCATGCAAGAAACTCTCATTTATTTGGGAGTTTTTTCTTTCTGAGTTAAAAAATCCGAATAATTTTAACGCATTCTTGCTATTGCGTCTATGCACTATGCTTGTTATGATTGTGATATGTCTACTGTTCATGAGAATTATGGCGATCTGAGATGCCATAATGAGCAAAACAAAAAGCCATATAGGGGAAAGGAGTATTCATGAAATACTATCTTGGATTTGATCTAGGAGGAACATTCATCAAGTTTGGTGTTGTTAAAGAGGATGGCACAATTATGATGCATGACAAACTCTCTACACCAACGACTTATCAAGAATTGCTGCATGTCATGCATGCTGTTGTTAGGGAATGCCAAATACAATATTTACTTGCAGGGGTGGGTTGCAGTATGCCTGGCGTTGTTTGGAAAGGGAAAATTTTGAGCAGCGGAGCACTTACCTTTCTGAATAAGGAGACTTTTTACGAAGATCTGCGCCACCAGTTTCAACTGCCAGTTGCGCTGGTGAATGATGCGAATGCCGTTTGTCTGGCAGAAAAATGGGTAGGAAATGCAATCGCTTATCAAGACTTCATTTGTGTTACATTAGGAACAGCAGTGGGCGGCGGCATGTTTGTGAACGGAGCATTGCATGAGGGATTTCATGGCTTAGCTGGTGAATTTGGTACAGGAACCATCGTGATGCATCAAACGGACTTTACGGATTGCATTCATGCAAATTGCGGTGTTGTCTTAGGTGCTTGCCGAAAATACAACAATCAGACCGAAAATAAAACAAATAACTTTGAAGAAATATTGTATCGTGCGGATAATCAGGAAGAACTGGCGAAAACGGTTGTGGATGAATTTGTTCAGATGAATGGAGCCCTGCTGTTTAATCTGGCTTTAACAACAGGACCGGAATGCATCTTGATTGGTGGCGGAATCAGTCAGAATGAGAATATCATTCGCCGGATGACGGAGGAATATGAGAGACTTGCGAAAGCCTATGCACCCCTTCCAGCGGAATATATGCCGCTAATTGGGAGTTGCAAGTTTCACAACAAAAGCGGAGTGTTGGGTGCTGCATATGCTGCAATAACAGGAGGTAATCATGCATAAAGAGGAATTATTATACCGATCTATTTTATGGGGCGCTTCCACAAGTGCTTATCAAGTAGAGGGCGGATACAATCAGGATGGAAAAGGTTTATCGGTGCAGGATGTCAAAACTGTACCGGAAGGTACATCAGACTATAAAGTCGCAGCGGACCATTATAATCGCTTTGCGGAAGATGTGGCATTATTTCAGGAACTAGGGATGACCAGCTATCGCTTTTCGATCTCATGGACGCGTATTTTCCCAACTGGGAAAGCACCACACAATCCTGCCGGAGTTGCATTTTACCATCGTTTGATTGATGCTTTGCTGGAAGCTGGCATTGAACCGGTAGTGACTGTGTTCCATTTTGATTTGCCGAATGAAATCAGCAGAGCCGGTGGCTGGAGCAATCGGGAAACGATTCATGACTTTGCGAACTACTGTAAATTCCTGTTTGCGGAGTTCGGCTCAAAGGTAAATTATTGGCATACCATCAACGAGCAAAATATGCTTACCTTAGTAGGTCCGTTATTATATGGTGCTGCTAAGACATTGAAGGAAATTTATCAGGAAAATCACCACATGCTGGTAGCTCAGGCGAAAGTCATGAAGCTCTTTCATGATATGCATTGTCCGGGGGTCATTGGTCCGGCACCAAATATAGCAATGGTATATCCGAAAAGCGAGAAGCCGGAAGATCAGCGGGCAGCACAATTTGCTGCTGCATTTCGCAATTGGCTCTATTTGGATGCAGCGGTGTACGGTACCTACAATCATCAAGTGCTTCGCATATTGAAAGAATTAAATGCAATGCCGGAAATTACGGACGAAGATACCCAAATAATGCTGGAAGGGCGCTGTGATTTCATTGCTTTGAATTACTATAATACGATGACAGCACAAGCGTGTGACCATGCCGGAGCGGCAGGGGCCAATGACCAGCAAAAAGGATTGGCGATACCGGGATATTTTAAAGCGGTCGGCAACGATTCATTAAAGCAAACGGAATTCGGCTGGGAGATTGATCCAATCGGCTTTGCGAACACGCTTCATGAAGTATATTCACGCTATCATCTTCCGATTATGATTACGGAAAATGGATTAGGTGCATATGATACGTTGACAGAGCAAGGCCGCGTCCATGATCAGTATCGCATCCAGTATTTGCAGGAACATATTGCAATGCTGTTGCAAGCAATGGACGAAGGTGTTCCGATCGTCGGATACTATCCATGGAGTGCCATCGATCTGATCAGCACCCACGAGGGAATCAAAAAACGCTATGGCTTTATCTATGTGAATCGTGATGATTTTGATCTTAAGGATTTGAAACGATACCGCAAAGATTCGTTTTACTGGTATCAGGAATTCATTCAAACAGGTAACTTGCATAACGAAGCTTATCGCAAGATATAACAAACAAAATCTTCCGGCAGTCAGCATGCTGTTTCGGAAGATTTTATTTTTGCCATTACTTACAAAAAAGCAACTCTTATCAATTAGAATGTTTCATTCATTGGTGATATTTCGCATATGGTGGATTGAATCATGTAAGAATGGAAGGGATACAATGAACTATCTCAAACAAGGGTTGTTAGTGGTGCTATGTCTGATTTGCTTGCTTGTGTACGGCTTTTTTTCCAAACCGTTTTTGGAAACAATTCGGGTATCCGCTGATCAGGAGCTTCGCGGGCGCACAATTGTAATTGATGCAGGACATGGCGGAAGAGACAATGGTGCTCAAGTGGATGATGTAAAAGAAGATGTGCTGAATTTAAGCGTTGCCAGGGAGTTAAAGAAATTAATTGAACAGGCGGGTGGCACCGTGATTTTAACGCGGGATGATGATTATGATCTATCCAGTGCAGATGCAAAGAATCATAAAAAAGAAGATTTAGAAAAACGGGTGCAGCTGATGAATCAAGATCATGTTGACTTGTTCATCAGTGTTCATATGAATAAATTTGGACAAGCAAAGGTGAAAGGTGCACAGGTATTTTACCAGGTTGAGCATCCGTTCTCGAAACAGCTTGCGGAAGCAATTCAAGGACAATTTCAAAAACAGCTGGAAAGCAAAAAATTGCCGCGCTTAGGAAATTACTATATATTGAATGAAAGTACGACAACAGGCGTGCTTGTTGAGTGCGGCTTCATGAGCAATCCGGATGAGCTGATCTTGTTGCAGACATCAAGTTATCAGACAAAGCTTGCTTATGCGATCTATAAAGGAATTACCGCCTATCTGCAAAGCAGTCTCATCCTATAACTTTCATGCATTGTTGATCTGTGGTATACTAAAGACAGATTAGGAGAGGTGCCATGATCAAGAAATTACTTTGGATATTCCTATGGATGATAACGATCGCAACGTCAATGCCGGTGAAAGCTGTGTCTTTGGACCGGGGCGTTCCCATATTAAACCAAGAGTCGGGAATTGCGGATAAAGAACTCTACCGCTATTTGACAAGTTTAGTAAATAAGCCGGACTTGTATACCAAAGATCTGGAAGCGCTTGTGGGACTGACCATTACTGACTATGAATATGAAATTAAATCTTTGGCTGGGTTGTCGCAGTTATCCTTGCCAAATTTAAAGGTGCTTAACATTGCTGTGCGGGGTTTGCAAGATGTCAATGAGGTGTTGTCATTTCCGCAGCTGGAGGAATTGTATTTATACCAGATGTCATTTTCCAAGCTGCCGGCGGCATTTGATCGCCTGGCGCAGCTGCAAGTGCTGCATATTGAGAATGGTGCAATCCAGGAGCTCCCTGACAGCCTTTATGAAATGGGGAGTTTGCGAAGCTTGACGTTAAAGAAGCTTCCGGTTGCTAAAATCAGCCCTGCAATTGGAAAACTGGTAGGACTAGAGGAATTGGTGCTGGATGATTTGAACGTTACCGATATACCGGCAGAAGCTTTTCGATTGACGCAGCTGACGCTTTTGCAGCTAAGCAATCTGAAACTGCAAGCACTGCCCTCTGATATCGAGCAGCTTGGCCGCTTGGTTACATTAAAGTTGGATCACAATTTGTTTGAGACGATTCCGGCAGTGGTATTTGGATTATCCAATATTCAATATATGAGCTTTGAGGCAAATAAACTGACTAAGATCAATGCGCAAATACAGGCGATGACAAGGCTTCAGGAACTGAATTTAGGGATGAATGCACTTAAGACATTGCCAATTGAAATGGTGAACTTGATTAGTTTGAAGCAGCTTGACTTAAGCGGAAACCGTTGGAATTGCCTGCCAGTTGAATTCCGTTATCTAACCGATCAGGATATTTTCCAAGTTTATCAAATACGTGTATGCGGTGAACAAGAAACACCAGATGAGGAAGGTGACAAAGCACCGCTTCTTCGGGTTCGAGATGGCAATTTGGAAGGTGGATATACCAATGCAGATGTCATTATTGAAAGTGATCAAAATGTGAATTTTATCGTCAATGATGTAACAAGTGTAGCAAGAGATATCGCAATGACTTTTTCATTGGAAGGAAATTACCAAGTGTCTGCAATTAATCAGCAAGGGACGTTGGCTAATACCATTTCTTTTGTGATTGATAAAACCAAGCCTGTTATAAAAATTACCGGCAATTACAATGAATTAGGCGTCTATTATGTAGATGTTGCGATAGAAGCGAATGAAGATGGTTATTTTATGGTAAATGGCATTAAAAGCAGTACCAGCAGTCGTCTGCTGATCGTAAGTGATCCGATGAAGTATCAAATATCATTTATTGATTACGCGGGTAATGTGAGCGACTATCTGGATTTTGTCATTGAGACACAGACGAGTGAACCGGTGCCGGATTCGAAAGGGATGAATGGCTCCTATTTATTGTTTCTGTTTCTGGCCGTCATATTAGGCGGCGGAACCTATTTATTTTTGAAGAAAGCAGTACGGGAAGAATAAAAAGTTCGCTTTTCAAGCGGACTTTTTTAATGCTGAATGACGAGAAGACAGGTAGAATAATCGGTTTCTTGTATCGCATCGTATTTGTATATATACCATTTAGGTTATTGTAAGAACGGTCTTTAAAAAAAGATGAAATACTAACAAAAAAAGATAAAATGTTGTTGACATGGTATGGTGGTGGTGATATTATTATAAGGCATTCGATGGTTATGGGCCTGTAGCTCAGGTGGTTAGAGCGCACCCCTGATAAGGGTGAGGTCGTTGGTTCGAGTCCATTCAGGCCCACCATTGAATTTGATATACATGGGGTATTAGCTCAGCTGGGAGAGCACCTGCCTTGCACGCAGGGGGTCAACGGTTCGATCCCGTTATGCTCCACCATTATATCAATTAGACTATCACAGAACTCTGTGGTAGTTTTTTTATCGAAATTTTCTGCTTGCATAACAGGTTCAGAGATAGGCATATTAAGTGCAGCAAAAATGATGATGAATTGCTCTGAGGAATACTATGCAAAGAGAATGTGCGGATATGAATCTGGCGGCAGGACGCAAGGAGTAAAATACGCGGCGAACTATTTTGCGTGAATAAATTACAAAAAAATGCAAAACACCCCTTGTCAATCAGCTCGTGAAGTGATATTATTAATCACGCAGTAATCATGGGGTATTAGCTCAGCTGGGAGAGCACCTGCCTTGCACGCAGGGGGTCAACGGTTCGATCCCGTTATGCTCCACCAATAGATCAAAAAGCGGCGAAAGCCGCTTTATTTTATAAAACAATAAGTGAAGTAATGGATCAATCAAGCTCAGTGCTTGCTAGATAATACATATGGAGGATTAGACATGAAGCAGATCATATTGGATATTGTAAATCAGTTTGGATATATCGGCGTTTTTTTGCTGATCGCAGTAGAGAATATATTTCCCCCCATCCCTTCCGAAATTATTCTGACATTTAGCGGGTTTATGACAACCTTCACTACGATGACGATTCCAGGTGTTGTACTGTTTTCTACGATTGGGTCAGTCGTTGGCGCACTGGTATTGTATGGTGTCGGCCGAATCTTTAATGCCCAGCGTTTGGAGCAATGGCTGGATGGTAAACTGGGAAAAATGCTAGGCTTTAAAAGAGAGGATGTCCGCAAGGCGGAAGAGTGGTTCTTAAAACGCGGAACATACACGATCTTTTTCTGCCGCTTTATCCCGATTGTGCGCAGTTTGATTTCAATTCCGGCAGGCATTGCGAAAATGAATTTAGGAATGTTTTTGGTGCTGACAACCATCGGAACGGCAATTTGGAATGCAGTGCTGGTATACCTTGGGGCTGTTGCAGGGAATTCGTGGGAGACCATAGCGGGATATATAGATCAATATGCATCAGTTGTCCTTGTTGTGTTGATCGTAGTAGCAGCAGCGCTCTGCATTTGGTTTATTTGGGATCGCTTTGCGAAAAAGAGGTAATTTGAGGAGGATTTATGAAACTGAACTTTGAGAAATGGGTAGGAAGTACGGCTTTTTATAAAAAGGTATTGCTGATCGCAGCACCCTTGATGTTGCAGCAGCTCATTATGAGCGCTGTGAACTTGGTGGATAATCTTATGGTCGGTCAGCTGGGGGATGCAGCGATTGGCGGTGTAGGGGTTGTAAACCGCTATTATATGATCGCAAACTTTAGTGCGATGGGTTTAGCGGCAGCTGCCAGCATTTTTATTTCACAATTTTATGGTGCAAAGGATAATCGTCATCTGCGGATGACATTTGGCTATGCGCTCATCGGCGTGTATTTAATTATCATTCCTTTTACAGTATTCTCGCTGATAGCTCCGCAGTGGATTATCGGTTTCTTTACAAAAGATGTGTCGTATCATTTGGAAGGTGTCCGGTATCTGTCGGTGGTGGCATATTCGTTTTTGCCGTTAGGACTTACGATTGTAATCTCCAGTGCCTTGCGTTCAATCGGAGAAACAAAAATACCGCTTTATGCCAACATTCTGTCTGTGTTCATCAATGCCGGATTTAACTATGTTTTAATTTTTGGCCATTTTGGTTTTCCGGCGCTGGGCGTCGTAGGAGCTGCGATCGCAACTGTAATTGCACGGATTGTGGAAGGTGCTGTATTATTAATCGTAGTAATTAGAAAAGAATACCCTTTTACCGGTAAATTGCATGAGCTGTTCCAAATCAGCCCGCAGCTGGCTCGCAATATCACTTTAAAGGCGTTGCCTTTGGTGGTAAATGAACTGCTGTGGTCGGGTGGGATGGCGATGCTGCTGAAATTATATGCAACACGCGGTGCTGATGTGATTACCGCATATTCGGTCGCAGGGACGACTTCCGACCTGTTCTTCTCTTTGTTTGGCGGTATGGCTGGTGCCACGACTATTATTATCGGACAGAAACTGGGTGCCAATGAATTGGAAGAAGCGCGCAAAAATGGCTATCATCTGCTGACGTTTGCGATGTTTCTGGCCTTTGTTTTCGGCTTTGGAATCTTCGCTTGCTCATACTTTATTCCCAACCTGTATGATCTGACACCGCAGACGCATGAATTGGCAACTAACCTGATTCGCGTAATCGCGGTAATGTTCTGGATCTATATGATGAATGCAGAATGTTATTTCGTCTTGCGGGCAGGTGGTGATACTTTCTCAACCATGGTTATGGATTCCTGTTTCATGTGGGCAGTAAATATTCCGGCAGTAGCTTTGGTAGCATACCTGACAAATTTCAATATTTATTTGGTGTATATTATTGGCCAGCTGACAGACTTGTTGAAAATGACCTTGGCACTGACGCTGGTTCATAAAGAAAAATGGGTACATAACCTGACAATTGGGCAGTCTTAAGAATGGTTTCGAACCATTCTTTTTGTTGCGGCAGATTACTGGTAAGATTTGCTTTGCATCTGGTGTAAAAAAATATAAAAAAAAGAAAAAAATGAAGAAAAACCCTTGTACAAAGTACGAGGCTGTGTTAATATACTATGGCACGCCTAAATAGCTCAGTCGGCAGAGCAACCGGCTGTTAACCGGTAGGTCACAGGTTCGAGCCCTGTTTTAGGCGCCATCGATGGCTCGTTGGAGAAGCGGCTTAACTCACATGCCTTTCACGCATGCATTCACGGGTTCGAATCCCGTACGAGTCACCATCTAGTAAACAACTATTCGCAAGGATAGTTTTTTTATTATTTTATTAAATACTATATTGACAATTATACTATACGGCATATAATATTATATCAAGGAGGTGGTAATGTGGCATTTCAAATTGCATCCAATTTATTAGATGCTTGCGTGCTGGCAATATTGGAAAAAGGCGATACGTATGGATATAAACTGACACAGGAAATCAAAGAAGTTGTTTCAATCTCCGAATCTACGTTATATCCTGTATTGCGAAGATTGCAGAAGGATCAATGCTTGGAGATTTATGATGAGGCGGTGCTGGGACGAAACAGGCGCTATTACCGCATTACGCCAACAGGAAGAGAACAATTGCTGCGCTACATGCAGGAATGGGATAGTTATGTGGCGCAAGTGAATGTGATATTAAAAGGAGGGATGACAAGTGAGTAAGGAAATGTATTTAAATGTTTTGCAACTAAAACTGGAGTCGCTGCCTATGAAGGATAAAGAAGATGCTCTTTCGTATGTGGCAGAATATTTTGATGAAGCCGGAACCGGCAATGAGGAGCAGGTAGAACGCGAACTAGGATCGCCGGACAAGTTTGCGGCGCAGATAAAAGCGGATTTTACCTTGCGTTCCATGAAGGAGCCAAAGAGCAATACAAGCTCTCGTAAAACAATGTCTAATTTAGGATGGATCATTCTGGGAATTCTTTCTTTGCCGCTGTCATTTCCGATCTTGCTGGTTGTTCTCATTTTATTGTTTGTGATGGGGATTCTATTAATTGTATTTGGTTTTGTATTTGTACTGCTTATCGGCATTTTTTCGAAAACGGCGATTCAGTTATTTGCAAGCGGCATTCTTGGCATCTTCACCAATTCTGTTCAAGGAACAATGACGCTAGCATATGCATTTATGACACTTGGCATTACGATCTTGATCTTATTACTGGCATATGGCTTGTATATCCGTCTGCTGCCGCTTTGCGTGCGCGGACTTGGCCGCTTATTTCAAAAAATAAAGGGAGGAAATTCACATGAGATCGAATAAATGGATTCTGGTATTGGCGATCGCTGCTGTCGTTTGCTTGACACTGGGAGGCGCATTCTACGTAGCTGGCAAGACAATGGGTGCTCGCGGCAGCTGGATTAACATGTTTGGCAATACCATCAATACGCCGCATGTCTACCAAGGAGAATATGAGGATGGAACGTTTACTTTTGAAGATATCGAAAGTCTCAAAATTGATCTAGCGATGACAGAAGTGACGATTCGTGAGGGGGAAACTTGGACTGTATCTTTCTATCATTTCCCTAAGGGCAAGTTTGAAGCGAAGAAGTCGAATACCCAACTGGTAATTCGCAATACAATGCGGGAGTCTTTTCCCAACAATCCTGATTTCAAAGTTGAGATAACGATTCCGCAAGATGCGAAATTGAAGAATGTGGATTTTAACTTATCCATGGGGACGCTGCACGTCGATCGCTTATATGCAGATGCAATGGAATTGGAATTCAGCATGACCAAGGTGACATTGAGCAATATTACTGCGCAAACAGTTAAGCTTGAGAGCAGCATGGGTGATTTTGATCTGGATGGCGTCATTGAGAAGTCATGTGCAATTGATCAAAGCATGGGAAGAGTTACGCTCTCGCTGAGTGGCAAGGAGGAAGACTACTACACTAAAATTGATAATAGCATGGGCAGTGTTCGTGTTGGCGGTAAAAGAGTAGATGGTCTGAGCGGTGAGCTTTCCTTTTATGAGTCAGCTGATAAAACCATAACAATCAATAACAGCATGGGTGATGTTGAACTGCGTTATCGCTAAGTCTCAGTCACAAATGGAAACTCCTAATCTAAACTGTCATATAGTACAGAAGGATTAGGAGGTTTTTTTATGATAGAAAAGTATCGCCAGATACAGCAAGTGCAATGGGTGATCTTGTTTTTGAATTTGGTGGTTTGCATCTTGAAGCTGGGATTTGGAATTGTGACTCATTCCGGAGCGATGCTGGCAGATGGGGTGCATGCTTTGGGGGATGCAGGAAATAACATTGCCGGGATGATAGGCATTTATTTTGCCTATCAGCCAAAAGATGAAAAGCACCCCTATGGACATCGAAAGTTTGAAACGTTTTCAACGCTGCTGATCAGTGCTGTACTGGTATTATCATCCTGGCAGCTGTTTCAGCTTGCTGTTGATCGCATGCTGCATCCGCAGGCGGTGTATGTCAGCGTGCTCAGTATGGCAGCAATGGTTGTCAGTATCCTGATGAATGTATTTATCAGCCGGTTTGAATTGCGCAAAGCCAGGGAATTGACTTCCGATTTTCTGGCATCTGATGCCAGGCATACGCTGAGTGATGTCTATATTTCGCTTTCCGTTCTTTGCTCTTTGTTGCTGTCTTGGCTTGGCATTTGGTGGATTGACACCGTAATTACGATCCTGGTAGGTTTGGTAATCCTGCATACGGCAGTGGATATTACGAAAGCGGCAGTGGATGTCCTGTGTGATGCTAAGGTATTGGAGCCTTCAGAGATAGATGAGGTTGTTCAAGGATTTTCGGAAATTGTCGGCAGCGAGGCCATTCGTTCGCGGGGACGTAAGGATGATATGCATGTACATCTGCATATCAGTGTAAAGGAAGAAATGGAATTGACTGCTGCACATCACTTAATTCATGCATTGGAAGCGGCGCTGAAAAAACGCTTTCCCGGTATTTCGGATGTTGCGATTCATGTTGAGCCAAAGAAAAACATGCCTGACTAACAGGCATGTTTGAGGGTGATCAGGATGAGCTGCGGGCGATTGTTGATGCGAAACGGGAAACCGCTGTTTCCCAGTCCTCTGCTGACAACCATCGTTGTGGTATGCTGCTGATGCATTCCGTGGGTATAGCGGGGAAGAAATCCTTGATGCGGCGCATACAGTCCTTGTGTGCCCGGCAAGCGGATCTGGCCGCCATGGGCATGTCCGCATAATACGAGATTATAGCCAAGCTCCTGATAGCGGTCAAATTGCTCAGGACGGTGTGACAGCAAAATTTGAAAGCTGCCTGCTTGACGGAGCTGGGTTAGCATCTGCTGGTAAGCTGGCCTGCCGGCAAAGAAACGAGGATCTTGAATGCCGCTGAAACATAAGGACTCTTTCCCGTGCTGCACCATGACCGAAGTATTGTGTAAAATCTGCACTTGTTTTGCCTGCAATGCCTGCAGCAGCTGCGGATAGAAGGAAATACGCGATTCGTGATTTCCTGGTACATAGAAGGTCGGATACGCAGGTGGTATCCATTCCCAAGAGGGCACCATAGTACTTATGCTGGTACGGCGGCTGTCGATCAAATCGCCGGTGATGCAAATCGCATCCGGCTGGAGCTTCTGCACCAGCGAACGAAGGGTATCTTGTTGTGAGCCGAAACTCTTGTTGTGGAGATCGGAACAATGCAGGATCTTGTAGCCGTCGAATGCGGCGGGAATCTGCTGTGCGGTGATTTCATAACGACTCACTTGCAATGCGTTGTTTTGGTAATAGAGATAGAATCCGATGCTGCCCAGGCCTCCGGCTGCCAGTCCTATTTCCCGCAGCATTTTTTATATTTCTTTCCGCTGCCGCACGGGCAAGGATCGTTGCGGCCAATTTCTGTTTTGGCTGTTGGAACAGCAAGATGCTTCATCTGGTTTGCCCGCTGGCGAAAGGCAACCAGCAATTCCGGTTGATTGTGCCATAGGCTTTGCAGGAAAGGGAGCAGGAAAGCAGGAGTGACCTGTCCGCTGCGGATGTGAAACTGATCCGGCTGATCGAGATCAATTCGTGCTGTGCACAGGGGCAGCTGCTGTTCTTGCTGCTCATTTAGCAGATATAACGTAATATGCATTTCATGACAATGACAGCTGTGATCTGTGCAGTAGCTGTCCTCCAAGTAATATACTTGACCTTGATGGCGGTGGTAGATATCCTCGGCCTGGGCAATGTCGCGATAGCGAATGACTTGGCCTTGCCTGATCGCTGCTTGAATATGATCTGGATAAATCAGGTTAGCTTGGCCAAATTGCTTTGCCTCCTGATAATGTTCCTGAAACAGGTGCCGGACAGAAGGAAGCCCCAGCAGAAATTGCGTGCAAATGGCCTTGGCTTCAAAGTTGGAGATATGCCGTGGCAAAGAAGCGTCCTCCACAACTTGCCATGTCTGCAAACTTAAGCGAATCTTGAATAACGGCGTGACTGCTTCTTCTTTCAGCTGGGCAAAATCTAACAGCACCTCTTCGCAATGGCAAGTTGGATTGGTGCAATATTCTTCAAAGACAACTATGTGAGCCTGTGTCTGGGGCATAATATAATTGAGTGTACTGGGATTTTCCTGCTGTTGTAGCTGGTGATAATACATCATGCTGCTCATGAAAAGACCTCCTTGATATAGCGTACTAAGTGTAACGCAGAAAAGAAAAACTGTAAAGGCAGCTTTACAGTTTGGTTAGCGATTAGACCAAGCGAAGCGTACGCGGTTCCACAGCGGAATGGTGACTTCTTTCATGGCGATGTATTTATCAACAAAGGTAATGAGATAGCTTTCTTTATAGCGGGGAAAAGCACAGCGTGAAACAAGGAACATATGCGTTTTGATGATATCTTGTTCCATGTGGGACAGGGTTGTAATAGCGGCAGCATTTTCACAGGCAAGCAAAGGATGCAGCCGGGAATGAGAACCCCGATTCATAGTGGCAATTTCCTCCCTGCTTTCCAAAAAGCAGTCATGGAGCAATCCCGCACGGGCTACGGAACGATAGTTCAATCCCCATTTTTTAGCCAGGCGATAGCCGAGATAGGCAACGGATATAGAGTGATCAAGACGATTGGTGAAATGATGATGCGTAATAGCAGCCAATTGTCTGACGGTATCATGTTGTATGAGATCGGCGATCAGCGAATGAAATTCAGCGTCGCTTCTTGCTAACAAAGCGTACATGCGATACTACCCTTCTAAGATTGCGAAGCAATCACAAGTAATAGAATACAAGATTTTGACTAGAAAAGAAAGCAAATTGTGTGCCTAAATTTTCACATGCATCGATACTGGTGCAGCATGTTGTTCTATGGTACAATAATCGAGGATAAAAGGAGTGGTTTGATGCCCTATATCATCAGCGGCGGAATTGGCTATTTGCTAGGCTGCATCAATCCGGCATACTGGATTGCCAAATATAAAGGCATTAATATAAAGCAAGCAGGCACCGGCAATGCCGGGGCTTCTAATGCCACAATTGTGATGGGATGGAAGGTCGGTATTTTGGTCGCTTTGTTTGATTTCAGCAAAGCATTGCTGGCAGTAGCTGCCATGAAATGGCTGGGATATCGGGAATTTGCGGTTTTGGCCGGTATCATGGCTGTCTTTGGGCATATCTTTCCGTTTTACATGCGCTTCCAAGGCGGCAAGGGATTTGCGAGCTATCTGGGGCTTATTCTGGCAATGAACGGGAAGCTGTTTTGGTGGCTGTTTGCATTGGCTCTGATCGTTACTGTCCTTACGGATTATATTGCACTGGCAACGATCACAACTGTTCTCGCATTTCCGCTGTTAGAATGGCAGCTGCGGCCAATTATGTTTTTGGCATGTTTGTTGCTGCTCTCCGCAATTATCATCATAAAACATCAGCATAATTTGGTGCGCATCATCCGCAGGGAAGAAATCGGCTTGCGGCAAACATGGAAGAAGAAACGATAAGAGGTATTGTATGACATATCAACATCTATTAAATCAACTGGATTACACCAAGGAACAATTAATTAAAATTGGTGTTGTCGAACTGATCATATTGCATCTTTTGCTGCGTATTGACTCCCAGCAGCAAGAACTGATCCGGACTCAGCAAGTGGATCGCTTTGTCCATCTGCTTAGCTTGCAAGAAGCGGGAGTTCGCAGAATGACCGGCAAAGAATTGCATGATTGGCTGATCCGCCAGCTGATTCTGCTGAGTGTGGAAGATCCTGCCCGGCAGGAAACGCTGCTTCAACAAGCAAGCAGCATCCAGCCATTGCCGCAAAGCGGCGAACAAGCCGCGGACTTAACGGATGGAAACCGCATTGCCCGTGTTTGCGTCGAATGCGGCTTCAAAGAGATGGTATACCCTCCGCAAGTAATGGATGCAACCATTGATTGTCCCCTATGCGGACAGCATACTTGTGTTCAGGCAAAATAGCGATAAGGAGCGTAAGATGAGTACTGTATCAACAATTGTAACATTCAATCATGAGTTTAACGGGGCACTGCAAAGCCCTAATGGATCAATCATCGCTATCTCCGAAAACCAAATCCGGCCATATGACATGGTGCTGGGAGGATTGGTTGCTTGTTTCCACCATACCTTTCTGGAGGTTTTGCAAAAAAAGCGTCAGCAAGTAGAGCGTGTCGAATATCAAGTAGAAGGAAGAAAGCGGGAAGAAGTACCAGCTACATTGGAACTGATCCAGATGCAAATTATGGTATATGGGGTTAGCGACAAAGAGCAAGCCGCAAAATGTTTTGAACTGGCAAAAAAATATTGTTCAGTGTATCAGACACTTTCTCATGTAGCACAAATAGAAGTGACAGTAACCTATCAAAATGAAGCCTGCCGTTGATAAGCAGGTTTTTCATTGGCAAAAAGTTCTGCTGAGGTAACTGAAATTAGGATATTGTAATGTTTCTGCTCTTCCTCTATAATGACAATTAGGATGGAGGGCTTACAATGGCAATTGATTTGTATACAGTGTTGCTGATACTGATTGTCGGATGTATCTTACAGACAATTGTAATGTTTTGGCAGACCAAAATTAATCCCTCAAATGATGCAATCCGCTTTTGGCTATGGGGGAATATTTTTTTGACACTTAGTGTTGCTGCGTTGGCGCTTCGTTTGTTTATTGATGCGCCGTTTTTAACTATTTTTCTTGCGAATTTGTTTGTATTGGTCAGTGAGGATTTCCGCTATCGCGGAATCAGCATTTTTTCAGGACGTAAGATTAATTACAAACTGCTGCTTGCATTATATGCTGCTTACATTATTTGTTTCTTTTACTTCACCTTCATTAAAATAAATCTGGGATTTCGGATTCTAGGTATCTCTACCTTGATTTCCGTTTTATATGGTTTGATTCTTCGTGATCTGATCAAGCGAAAGACAACAGAACTCTATGGTTCCCGCTATTTTCTGATCGGCATCATGGTTATTAATATAATTTTTAATGTGATTCGGATCGTAACGTTTCCTTACCAAAGTTCTTCGGAACACTTCTTTTATACAACGTTCCAAGCTGTTTATTTTATTGGAATCTTGTTTGTCTGCTTCCTGTGGACCCTTGGGATTGCGGTAATGACAGGCCAGAAGGCACAATATGAAGTGGTGCAGGCCAAAAAGCGCTTTGAGATTTTTTTTCAGATGAGTCCTGATTTTTCGTTTATCACAGAAATGGATACCGGGAAAATCGTAGAGGCCAATGAACGCTTTATTCAGGCCTCTGAATATGAGAAAAAAGAAATCCTTGGAGAGTCTATTCAGTCTTTGCTGATCTGGGCTTCAAATGAAGACCGGGAACGCTATATGAATGCAATTGCCCGCCAGGGGTATTGCGATAATATGATGATGGATGCACGTTCCAAAAACGGCAATATATATCACACGTTGATTTCTTCCAAGCCGATGGAAGTGGGGCAAACCGCATATTTGCTAAGTGTTGCCAGAGATGTCACGGAACGGCGCTCCTTTGAAAAACGGTTGGAAATCTTATCGAAAGCGATTGAATACAGTTCGGTTGCAGTGGGTATTCTCGGGCGGCATCGGAAATTGGAATATGTCAATGAACAGTTTAGTGTGATGAGCGGATATACAAAAGCAGAGATGTTAGGAACAGAACCAATAGCTCGCTTATTTCAGCAAGTTTCCATTGCTGCATATGAGCGGCTGTGGGAAGTGGCCAATACGGGGGCACCGGCCCAAGAGGAATTGCTGATGCAGCGCAAAGATGGAGCAACCTATTGGGAGCATGTCAAATTGGCACCGATTCTGGATGATGATAAAAATATTCAAACCTATGTAGCTGTTGTTGAGGATATTACCGAACGAAGAAATTTGGAGCACGAATTGCAGCGGCAGGCAAAAACAGATGCCTTGACCAATTTATACAATCGCCGTCATTTCATTTTCTGCATGCAAGAGGTGCTAAGTACCTATTATCACAGTGCAGCAGATCATGTCTTTATGATTTTCGATCTGGATTTATTCAAACAAGTGAATGATACGTATGGTCATGTGTTGGGAGATCAGGCATTGCAGCTGGTAGCTGCAACGTGTCTGCTCAGTTTGCGCCCTTCTGATCTCATCGGCCGAATTGGGGGAGAAGAGTTTGCTGTCTTTTTGCCCGACTTGACGCTGGATAAGGGATTGCGGGTTGCAGAGAAATTGCGGCGCAGCGTTGAAGAAGCCGTACTTGTTTCTTCGCAGCAAAAACGGGTGCAGATTACAATTAGTATCGGTCTTACCAATTATAAAATGGGAGATACCTTCCAGCAGATGCTGGGGCGTGCTGATTACGCAATGTATACAGCGAAAGCGGAGGGGCGCAACTGTGTCCGCTTTGTGGATATTCAAGACAGGAACAATGAGTGTTGCGAACTAAGATGAAAAATGACCCCTTGCGGAGGTCATTTTTGTTTCTAAGATTCTAACTTGAATTTGCGTACTTCGTGATCCAGCATAGTTGCTTGTGCAAGCAGTTCTTCGCTGGCTGCGGAGCCTTCTTCTGCGGAAGCCGCATTGCTTTGAACAACATTCGATACTTGTTCAAGACCTTGATTGATTTCCCGCATAGCCGTTGCTTGGGAAGATGCATATTGTTCCAGCTTGTGCATCAAACCATTGATTTCTGCTGACTGTACGGAAATGTGTTCCAGTGTCTGTGCATTTAATTCTGTCAGCTGCATGCCATTCTGGACATTGCTTGCGGCTTGCTGAATTAATTCGCTGGTTTGCTTCGCGGCATTGGCTGATTTAGCGGCTAAATTCCGAACCTCATCGGCTACAACGGCAAAGCCTTTTCCGGCATTGCCGGCGCGTGCTGCTTCAACCGCAGCATTTAAGGCTAAGATATTTGTCTGAAATGCAATGTCTTCAATAAGTTTGGTGATCGTTGTAATTTGCCGGGAAGATTGGTCAATAGCCTGCATGGCTTGTTTTAAATTGGCCATATGTGCTGTACTTTGGCGGACACTGTTGGCAGTATCTTCAACATGGTCAGCAGCATCGCGGACAAAATGGGTGCTTTCTTGGACATCGGCCGTTACTTTATTGATGGATGCAGACAATTCCTGAATTGTGGCTGCTTGCTCGGTAGCACCCGCAGCCAGACCTTGCGAAGTGCTGGATACTTGGTTTGCACCTTGACTGACTTCGTTCGCAGTAGTTGCAATCAGAGACATCGTAGTGTTGAACGAGGTGATGATTTCATTCAAAGCGTCTTTTATTGGAGCAAAATTGCCGGAATAGTCTTGGTGCAATGTAATGCGGAAATCCCCGGTAGCGATGGTTTGCAATACTATGGTAATTTCTTGAATGTATTGCATGTACTGTGTAAGACGGGTTACCGTTTGGCTGATTGCGGAGGATACTTGCCCGATTTCATCGTTAGTGTGGATTTGCACGGATACATTCATATCGCCGTCAGCGATTTGCTTGGCTGCTTTGTGCAAAATCCGCAGTGGCCGTATTACCATTCTTGCTACAACTGCAATCAGCGCCAAAATAACAAGAAAGGAAATTCCGAAAATAGCAATCATATTTGTTCGCAAGTCGCGGTTGTGAGCATTAAATTCCTTGTCCGGCAAACCGGAGGCCAGCATCCATCCCACAGAGGAGACTTGATCAGAAAAACCGTGGATTATTTCTTTATCATTCTTATATTGAAGAGCGCCGCTTGTTTGCTGGTGAAGTGCCTGTTTCAACTCAGCTGCCAAGTTGGTATCTTGAGCTAGCTGATTAACATATTCTTTTTCAGGGTGATAGACAATCTTGCCATCCGTGGTTGCGAGCATATAGAAGCCGGTATCGCCTAATTTTAGATTTGTAAACATGGCATATACTTCTTCTAGCGTAAAGTCAATGCCGATCGCTCCGATAATTTCTTTGGTGTTTGGCTTATAAACCGGAGCAGCAATCGTCACGACTTGCAATTTGGTTACAAAGTCTTCGTATGGCTCTGTCATGAAGTAGCCGCCATTGGTTTTTATTCCCTGGTACCAAGGACGTGAGTTCATGTCGAATTCGGTATATGAGCTGGCGTCATGCAAGGCCAATTGCTGGGTGTTCTCATCTCCCACATACATCGCCATAATACTAGAGTCCTGCTCAACAAAGTTTTTCATGCTTGCTAGTACTTCAGAATATCGGCTTTGGGCCAGAATAGACTGCCTGCCGCTTGTTTCATCTAAGAGATTAGCGACGAATGAGGTTCTGGCAAAATCGCTGACCAAATGAATGTAGCGCTCAAAATAAGCATCGACATCTTGTGCGGCTGCATGTGTGCTGGTTTCCAGCTGGGCATTCGTTTGTTCAGTGATTGCATTGCTGGTACCATTGAGAATCAACATAGATGTTGCCAGAAAGGCGATCCCGACCGGGATACCGATAAATAGCAAGATCTTTGTCATAATACTTCGCTTAGCCGAAATTGCGGAGGATTTGCCTGTTTCTTTTTTCATAAAAGTCCTTTCTTTACTAGTAAAAAAATAGTATTACAATGCATATCAAAACTATATGGAAAATACTTACTCTTGTCAATAAAGTTGCTTACAATAATTACATGAAACAAAATGAAAACCGCTATTTGGAGCGGTTTTGTTATATATGCAGTATATTATAGAAATTGTGAAGTGAATATTTGATAATAGGTGCTTTTGGCTTGCATCAGCTGCTCGTGGGTACCTTGCTCGACAATGGTTCCTTGCTGCATGACTAAGATCAGATCAGCGTGCTGAATGGTGGAAAGGCGGTGAGCGATGACAAAGCAAGTTTTGTCTTTCATGAGGTACCGCATTGCCTTTTGGATGTGCAGTTCTGTGCGGGTGTCAACATTCGAAGTAGCTTCATCCAAAATGACCATGGAGCGTTTCTGCAGCAAGGCCCGGGCAATGGTCAGAAGCTGCTTCTGCCCTTTGGATAAATTCACGCCATCATCGGTGATGACTGAGTCATATCCTTGCGGAAGCTGGGAGATAAACGAGTGGATATGCAGCTGCTTCGCAATCGCAATCACGTCTTCTTTGGTAACATCGGGATTACCGTAAACAATGTTTTCGTAGATTGTTCCATAAAACAGCCAGCTGTCTTGGAGAACCATGGTGAATTGCTGCCTGATATCCGGCAAGCTCATATCGTCGATAGGAACACCATGCAAAGAGATGGTGCCGCTTTGAACATCATAAAAGCGCATTAGCAGATTGATTAAGGTTGTTTTGCCGGCGCCGGTCGGGCCAACAATTGCCACAAGGCTTCCCGGAGAAATTGCTTGGGTAAAATCTTGAATAACCGGCTTGCCGGGGTCATATCCGAACTGCACATGGCGAAATAAGACTTCTCCTTGTTTTGTCCCGACTGCTTTAGAGACCGCAAGGGCCGAATCAGCTTCATTGGGCTTATCCAGAACGCGGAACACTCGTTCGGCAGCAGCCAGTGATGCTTGCAGTTCGTTAAATATATTGGCACTTTCGTTAATAGGGCCTGAAAACTTGCGCGAATAAAGCAAAAAGGAAGAAATATTGCCTAGAGTAATCCAGGAAAACAAATACAAAAGGGAGCCAAACAAGCTGATGAGCGCCAATGATATATTGTTGATGAAACTGATTGCAGGACCATTGATGCTGCCATAGTAATCTGCTTGGTAGTAGGCTTCGCTGGCGTCCTGGTTTTTCGCCTGAAATTGCTTCAGCATAGTTGCTTCCTGAGAGTAGACCTTAATGGTTTTTTGACCGGATATGGTTTCTTCCACAAATCCGTTGAGATCGCCAAGTGCAACCGAACGCTTGCGAAATAAAGGGCGTGTTTTCTTGGTGAGAAAATAAGTTGTTGCAAATGCTGTGGGGATCGTAATGACAAAAACAGACAGCAAAAGCGGCGATAAAACAACCATCATGGCAAAAGAGCCGATAACGGTAACCAGACTACCCAGTAATTGCACAAAGTCTGTGGACAAGGAAGTATTGATTGTATCGATATCATAAGTAATACGGCTCATCATATCGCCGATTTGATGCTTATCGATATAGCCGACGGAAACGTCCATGAATTTATGGAATAAATCTTGCCGCAGCTGCTTGATTATCGCTTGACTCAAGCGAATCATAAGCAGAGATTGCAGATAAGAGAGAAGGAAAGCGCCTAGATAGACAAGGATCAGCCAAAGTAAGATCTGCTTGATTTGTATCGGTAGTTCGTGGCTGTCTTTTAATAGGTCAATGACAATACCAATCAAATAAGGTCCTAACAATTGCAGAAAGTTACTGGTGATGACCATTGCAACCGCAACTAGAAACAGCCAGGGATGCTGGAAGATATACGACATTAAGCGCCGCAGCGTGGAACGTGCTTGCTTTGGTTTCTCAATAGCGCTGCTTAAGCCAAAGCGATTACTCATGGGATTCACCTCCTAACTGGATTTGATAGAGCTCCTGATAAACGGAGCATTCGCGAAGCAATGTCTCATGGGTGCCAAGTCCGGCAATGGAGCCTTGCTCCAGCACGAGAATTTGATCTGCTTGCATAATGGTACTGATGCGCTGGGTAATCAAAATGGTTGTTGCCTGGCCATGTTCTTTTAAAGAACGGCGCAAATTAGCGTCTGTTTGGTAATCAAGCGCACTGGAAGCATCATCCAAAATTACAATTTCGGGATTTGCAGCTAAAGCACGGGCAATGAGCAAACGTTGCCGCTGGCCGCCGCTGAAATTAGAACCGCCGCGCTGAACCATTGTCTGATAGCCCTTTGGTGTATGCTTGATGAACGAATCTGCTTGGGCAATCTTCGCGGCCTCTTCCAGCTGCGGCATTGACAGAGGCCGGCCAAAGCGGATGTTTTCTTCGATCGTATCGGAGAACAGCACATCGTTTTGGAAGACAACCCCAAATTTTGGGCGCAAACATAATGGATCATAAGAACGCAGGTCTTTGTGACCCAGGATAATTGTTCCTTCATAGGAGTCATACAATTGAAGCAGCAGCTGGGCAATGGTAGTTTTTCCGCTGCCTGTGCTTCCGATGATGCCAAACGTTTCATTGCGCCCGATGCGGAAGGATAGATCGTGCAGCTGATGAGAAGCTGATGACGGATAGGCAAATGAGACATGATGGAACTCAATAAGGGCATCGGACAGGGGCGATTTATTTGTGGCTACAGGGTGTTCTTGCACCTGAAGCAGCTCGTTGATGCGGTTGGCACTGGCACTCGCTTTGGCGATCAGCAGCACGATGCGATTCATAGCCATGAAAGCTGTTAAGATCAAGGTAATATAAGATAAGAAAGCAAGCAATGTTCCTGTGCTGCTGAGGCCTTGCTGAATCCGTTGAATGCCAACGTACAAAACAGCAACCATGCCTAGATTCATAATCAGGGTCATAAGGGGATGCAGAATGGCCACGAAGGCGCCTGCTTTCATTTCCTTGGAAACCAAAGCTTGATTGATGGCATCAAATTTTTCTTTTTCATCCGCTTCTTTTGATAGTGCTTTGATAACACGGATGCCTTGAATGGACTCTCTGACTTTGCGGATCATGCGATCTATTTCCGATTGTGTTTTATCGTAAAAAGGAACGCTGCAGATGGATATCACTAAAATAACAAATACGAGAAGCGGCATAACCAGGAAGATAACAATCGACAATGAACCGTCAATGGATACCATCAAGATGATGCTGCCAAGCAAAATGATAGGAGCGCGGACACCGATCCGCTGAACCATATTAAACATCTGGTAAATATGGTATGTATCGGAAGTCATACGGGATAGCAAAGACGGGATCTTGAAATAATCGACGGTAGTATTGGAAAAAGACTGGATTTTCTGGTATGTATCATGCCGCAATGCTTCAATGGCATTGCTGGAGATGCGGGAGGCGTGCTGGTTGGCGTAGATATTGCCGCGCAGTCCTAGAAAGGAGCACACTACCATCAAGGCGCCAAATCCCAGAATGGCAGGAATATGTTTGGTGGGAATAATTGTGTCTAAAATATAAGAAAGCAGCCAGGGTAATAAAAGTTCTAAAAAAGTAGCAAGGGATTTGATGAAAAGTCCTACCGCAATCCGTTTGCGATAGGGCAGCAAGTAGCGCAGGATCTGCCTCATAGGGTTACCTGATGCAGCAATTCCTCGGCGCGCTCATACAAGAGCTGCAAAGAGTGCTGCAGCTGCTGTTGTTCTTCGTCGCTGAATGCTGCAAGAAGAAAAGTGCGCTGCTGATGCAGTGTCTTAAGAATCTCCGGGAAAATAGCTGTTGCTTTTTCCGTAGGGAAGATTTGCCATCTTCTTTGATCGTGAGGATCAACCTGCCGCGTCAGAAACCCATTTTCCTCAAGCTGTGTTAAGGAGCGAGCTACATTGCTCTTGTCGAGATGAATCTGCTTTGTGAGCTGCTCCTGACTGATGCCTGGCGAGCGGCAGATCTGGATCAGATAGCTATATTGATATCCTTTGATGCCAAGATGCTGGAAGGCAGCATTGCGATATTGTAAATGAGTGCGTTCAATCATACTGATTAGTTTTGTAATGTGATCCATAAGTCCTCCTAAATAGTTGCGTACGCAACTATTATACAATAAAGCACGCAGAATGTATATTGACAAAAGGAAGAAATTAACATAATATTAACATGATATTGAAATGATATCACGGAGGAATAACTATGAGTGAAAAAACACTGCAGTTGGAAGAACGTATTCTGCATGCAAAGAATGGCTTTATGGTTCTTATTTTCAATAGTGCAGCAATCATTGCTTCGATTTGCCTGTTTGTGTTTGGGATTATTGAAGTATCAAGACCAAATCAAGTTCAGTTTGATTTTCGGTCAGGAGTAACGTATGTCAGTCCGGGAATGCCGCAATGGCTGGCGGTAAGTATGATTATTGCCGGGTTGCTGTATTTTTGCATCATTGGTCCGCTTTTGTATTGCGGTTTGAAAGTGCTAAAACCAAATGAAGCGTTGGTTTTGACTTTATTCGGAAAATATTACGGAACTTTACGGGAAGAAGGATTTTTCTTCGTGCATCCGTTTTGTACGGCATTGAATCCAGCAAGTGTTAATTCAACGACGGGCAAATTCGCGGAGCAGCAGCAAGTTGTTTCGGTGGCAGGGCAAGTCAGCGTGCATTATCCGGCTCGCAAAAAAATCTCGTTGAAGGCTATGACATTAAGTAATGATAAACAAAAAATCAACGATAAGCTGGGGAATCCGATTACCATCGGGATTGTGGTGATCTGGCGTGTTGCCAATACGGCGAAAGCAGTCTTTAATGTTGATAATTATGCAGAATTTCTATCGATTCAATGTGACTCGGCATTGCGCAATATCGTTCGCTTATATCCGTATGACGAAATGAGCGAAGATAATGAAACATCACTGCGTGGCAGCAGTGAGGAAGTTGCTTTGAAATTGAAAAATGAAATCCAGGCAAAGGTGGGAATTGCGGGATTGGAAATTATGGAAGCTCGTATTACGCATTTGGCATATGCACCGGAAATTGCGGCCGTTATGCTGCAAAGACAGCAAGCATCAGCGGTGATTGATGCACGGCAGATGATTGTGGAAGGTGCTGTAGGAATGGTTGAGATGGCTTTGGCGAAGTTGAGCGAAAATGGTGTTGTTAATTTGGATGAGGAACGTAAAGCGGCAATGGTCAGCAATCTGCTGGTGGTACTTTGCGGCAACCGGGATGCCCAGCCTGTTGTGAATAGCGGTAGCTTATATTAAGAATGGAACAAAAAGAAAAAGACAAAAAACAAGTGCTGCTGCGGCTGTCTCCTGCGCTTTGGCAGGAGCTGGCGGCATGGGCCGAAGATGACTTCCGTTCAATCAATGGGCAAATTGAATATTTATTGCATGAATGTGTGCGCCAGCGCCGCAAAGAAAGCAAGAAACCGCATGATACTGATGGAAAATAGGAGAAATCAATGAAACTGGAACTAAAAGAAATTAATAAGTATTTTGGTGAAAAGCATATTTTGAAAGATGTTTCGTTTACAGTTACAAGTGGCAAAGCGATGGGGTTTCTGGGTCGTAATGGAGCAGGAAAAACAACGACGATTCGTATCTTGATGGATGTATTTCGGCAGGACTCCGGTTCTTTGCTGCTGGATGGCAAGCCATTTCAGCGGCAAAATTACCGCATTGGCTATTTGCCGGAAGAAAGAGGCATGTATTCCAAGTCAACGGTATTGGAACAGCTGGTCTATTTTGCGATGCTTCGGGGAGTGAAAGAAAAAGAAGCAAAAGCCAATGCGCAGTACTGGCTTAAGCGCTTTGACTTGGATGCATATGCAAGTCAAAAGCTTGAAGTCTTGTCGAAAGGGAATCAGCAGAAAGTTCAGATCTCGCAGTCTTTTATTGCCGATCCGGAGATATTGATTCTGGATGAACCGTTCAGCGGATTAGATCCTGTGAATGCACAGGTGTTCAAAGAGGCGCTGCGTGAATTTATTGGGCAAGGCAGGCTGGTAATTTTTTCAAGTCATCAGATGGCGTATGTAGAAGAATTTTGTGATGACGTAGCGTTGATTGATCAAGGAAAGATCATTTTAGCTGGTGAATTGCAAGCAATTAAACGCGACTGGGGTAAAGATAAAGTGCGCCTGCTTACCAAATCAGAAGCTGAACTGGAGTTGCTGCTAGAACAGCGGCAGCTGTCATTCCAAAAAGAGCAAGGAGCATATTTGATCTCGCTCTCAGATATGTATCAAAAAAGCAAATTGCTGAAAGAGCTGGTCGAACACGGCATAGAGATTGATCTATTCGCGGAGTATCAGCCAAGGCTGGAAGAAATCTTTGTTAGCAAGGTGGGTGAACATCATGCGTAATTTTCCGATCGTGTTTCGTTTTGAATTTAGATCACTGATTCAGAAAAAGACGGTTTTGGTCACGACGTTCTTGTTATGTGCCGGATTGTTGATTGTTACCAGCTTGCCGACCATCATTAAATTGTTTCGAACAGAACAAAGTACGGCAAATCCGGGGCAGGTGACCTTAATTGCGAATGCGGCGTATGTGATTGAGGATTCCACGATTGTGCAAGCGGAGCTGTTTGCGGTGCTGCAGGAACAAAACCCTCGTATTTATCCGAATAGTCAGGCACTGAAAGATGCGGTTAAGCAAAGTGAGCATCAATACGGGTTTATAGTGCATTCCTTATCTTCAGTAACCATGATTGTCCAAGACAAAGGAAATTTTGATTATGGTGGATCCACCATGCAGGAAGCACTGCAATCTTATCAGAAACTCGTCAAGATGCAGGCAGTTGGTTTATCGCCGGATGAAGTGAAAGATATTATGGGGGCTTCTGTTATAGTTCAAACCGAAGTCATGGGAAAAGATTCCATGCAAGGATTCGTCTTTGCTTATGCGTTCATGATCGTCGTCTATATGCTGATCTTGCTATATGGCAGCAGTGTTTCTACTTCTGTTGCTCGCGAAAAAGATAGCAGAACGATGGAGCTTCTGATTACAAGCACCAATCCCCGTGAGTTGATGCTAGGTAAAGTGTTTGCCAGCGGATTGGTAGGTTTTCTGCAGGTAGGTTTAATGGTTGTGGTCACTTATCTAGGTTATCAACTAAACAGTGCTAATTATCCAGAAATCGTTAGTGCAATGCTGCGGGGAAGCATGAGTATGGAAGCGATTGTTGTATTTATTTTATTCTCGGTAACAGGCTACTTCTTATATCTGTTTATTTATGCGGCATTAGGTTCACTGGTATCCAAAGTGGAAGATGTAGCAAGTGCGGTGACGCCTGTAACCTTCTTGTTTGTAATTGCGTATCTGATTGCTTCTTACTCCATGCAGCTGCCTGGCAGCGTCATTACGAGAATCAGTTCATTTATACCATTTGTATCAATCTTTACAATGCCGATTCGCTTCATGATGGTATCCGTAGCGCTGTGGGAAGTGGGGATTTCATTGATACTGACAATTGCGGCAGCATGCCTCATGGCATATATCTCCATTTACATTTACCGAGCTGGCTCATTGCATTATGGCAACCGCCTGCGTTTCGGAACTATGATGAAGAATATGATCATGCGGAAATAAGGATGGGAAACCATCTTTTTTTATGGGAACCAATATCGCTATATTTGTTTTTGTATTCACAAGCAAACGAATCATGCGAAGATTATAGATGTTTGTGTGGCTGCGGTTATATAATTTAATAGAATGTGTGAAAATGATGTGATAATATAATTCTAAAAAGAGTGAAGGTTTGCTATTGTGGGATTCGACTAACTAAATGGAATCACAATTGTTTTGTTTCGAAACATATCAAACGGAATTCATTTCAATTTATTTCTGATTTCACTAAGGTTAACATTAAGACAAAAAGGAATATAGTGGTATTATTAATCATTTTTACTGCAATTAAAATGGATAATAGATTACATGTGAACGTAATTTTAAACTGTGTGATATTTTTGGTAAAATAAAACAAAGTATAAAAGTGGATTTATGTGAAATTTTAGAAGTAATCCCTTACATTATTATTGACATAAAATGAATTTGTGATAATATGTGATATAGGTAGTGACATTCATTGCTAAGACTATTCGCATTCGGCAAAGAGAACTTGTTTGCTGATCATGTGAGCGGTTACGTTTGTGAAGAAACTACAGGAAGGAGATTGTCAGATGAAGGAAACGACACCAATTCATGGCAAGAATATGTTTTATGATAAGAAGCATCGCTTGCTTTATCTGGATCCAAAAACAAAGAAGACATATTTGCTGAAGGATAATGACGTGAAGGGTCTGTACATTCTTCAAAATCGTTTATTGATTTCCGTGTTTGCAGCAATTGTATTATATTTCTATATGCCTAAGCCAATTCAAGTTGCAGCAATCTCATTCATTTTGTATTTTGGGCTGGGAATCTTAATGCGAAGCTTATTTATTCCGGGTTTACAAGAAGTGACTGGCATTACGAAAGAGGATGTTCTGCTCCCTGATGAACAACAGCCGGAAGAACTGACACCGCAGGTAATTGGCAAAGTGCTGATGCACACAATTACGGCAACAGCGGTCAGTATTCTATTTATCTTAAATGTTATGCAGGCAAAAGAGATGAGCAATTTGATTGCCGCTTTGCATTATGTTCTGGCAGTTGGAACATTCGGTTATGGTATTGTGAATTTGTTGTTTCTGCTTCGATTATTGAAGATTCGTAAAAATAACCGATAGGCGATAGTAAAAAAGCAATGGAAAGGAACACGTGTATGAAATTAGGATTAATTGGATTAGGGAAGATGGGGCTCAATCTGGCATTGAATGCGAAAGATTGTGGTCATGAAATAGTTGGCTTTGATGCAACAGCTTCTGCAAAGGAACAAGCCAAAGAAGCAGGGTTGCTGGTTGCTGACAGCATTGCCCATCTGGTTGAGCAATTGCCAAGTCCCAAAGTTGTTTGGGTGATGGTGCCTTCCGGGAAGATTACGGAAGAAGTTGTGATGGAAGTTGCGAAACATGTGAGTG
>JAEWFD010000043.1 GCA_023388995.1 Bacillota bacterium | reverse complement strand
GTCTGATGCCTTACCGCTTGGCGATACCCCAATATAAATGGTGGAGGGAGGCAGAGTCGAACTGCCGAACCCCAAGGGAACTGAGTTACAGTCAGCCGCGTTTGGCCACTTCGCTATCCCTCCATATAAAATGGTGCCGACTAGAGGAATTGAACCCCCAACCTACTGATTACAAGTCAGTTGCTCTACCAATTGAGCTAAGTCGGCATATAAATAAGCCTTAGAAATGGTGGAGGTTGACGGGCTCGAACCGCCGACCCTCTGCTTGTAAGGCAGATGCTCTCCCAACTGAGCTAAACCTCCATATCTTAGGCGCTTATTAAATATATCATAAGCACCTAAACGCGTCAACCAATTTCTGAAAAATTGTGCGGTTTTTCCAAACTTTTTGCCACTTGCCAGTGAGGCAAAAAAAGCTGTGAAATTGATGATGTTATATTTGCGGTATCATCGTAGTAGATAGGACCTGCATGGCGTGATTGAGATCATTGATGTTTTCTGCTTCCTTTGCACATAGCTGCAAAAAGTAGCGCAACTCTCTTTCATACATGTCTTGTTTGGGGATTGCAAGCACTGAATCTTTATCCTGAATGGTATGTTTCATGAAATCAATGATATATGTATTAGCGGGTGTGAATAGCTCCAAAGTGCGTCTTGGAATATGCCCGAAGTAATCCAGATGAACTTCGATGATACGTTTGCTGTCATGTGCTACATATACGGCAGCGTCATTGGTTTCAATGCCCAATGCCGAATGTTTGCCTGCCAGGCGATAGACAGAAGCAGGGAGTTCTACTAACCCGGAAAGGTAATCCCATTCATGAATCAAATCCAGATCAACGCCGCCCCCTAATACTTGCTTGGCACTGTAACTTTCTTTGTAGTTTTGTGCCGGGCGCCAGTCTGGCAAGTACGAAGAACACAAGGAGCGAATATGGAATGCTTCCTGATAAGGCAAGTGCTCTTTCACGTATTGAAAGATAGCACTATGCCGCAACGGACAAGCAACATAGCAGATTGCTTGATTGGCAATGGTCGTAAGGTCTACCATGGCATGAAAGGCTGGCTTTTCAATAAAGAAAGCTTTTGCTTTGTTTTGCAGATTACACAAGGCCTCATAATGCAAGCTGGTGGGATTGGTAATAAAGATAATATCATACTGTTCTTCGATTTCTTGATAAGTATGATAAATTTTAGTAATGGCGGATGCCAGATCAGCATCAAGCGGACTGTGGCTGCTGCGCAGCGCATGAATTTCCAATGGTTCTTCCACAATCCTTAAAAGATTGCGCAAATGCTTCTGCCCGATCGAGCCTAGTCCATTAAATAAGATCTTCATGCAGATTGCCCTCCAGCTGATCAATCAAGCTTAGTATTTTCTGATCCTGTTCCATTGTATAGATAGCGGAATGCGGCTGCTTGATTTCCTGCAGAAATGCCAGAAGTTCATCCACATACATATTTTCGATGATATTGGCACTGTAGCGAGGATCTTTCTGGATATCCTCATACACCGAACGCTGCACTTCTTGCTTGGTGCTGAAATCATATTCCCATAGTCCGGCGGGCGTTCCATCCCAGCGCAAATGGCATTGTTCACCGGAAACTTCCAAGTTTCGTCCTGGCTTTCTGCTCACAACATCCACCCACAAGGAGCCGACATTGCCCTGTTCATGTTCCAAAATGACATGATAGGTATCAGGATAAGGAATGGAAAGGGTAGATTGCTTGCGTTTGATGACATGGAAATGCTGCACTTCACCAAATGCAGACAAGAGCCATGGAAGCTCAATTGCAAATAATTCCCGGCAGCCGTTGGTGCGAATCTCATTTACGAAAAAGTCTTGAATGGTTTCCCAAGGATGCCAGTCAGGCAAGTACTGCCCGACATGATAAGAATAGCTTAATTGTCTCATTGGTCGACAGACTTTTGTCAGATAAGCAATTTCTTTGCGATACAACAATGAAGAAGACTGAAACAGGCAAACCTGTTGTTGCTTAGCAAGCAGAATATGTTCGTCATAGCCATCGCTGACCAGATTTAATTCTGTAAAGATGTGTTTGCCTGCTTGCAAGCATGTTTTGATTATACCTGCATGAGACAAAGGAGCTGTGCAAACCAGCACTGCATCCACTTGGTCCAGTACATCATTCAGCACCGGATAGCAAGGAATTTGAAATTCATTGCGCACTTCCTCTTGCCGATCCATTCTCGTATCTACCCCAATAATGGTGGCTTCCGGCTGAATCTGCTTTAATAATCGTATTCTTCGTTTTCCCATGGAACCAAGTCCAATCACTGCAAAGCGCATGCTATCACCTCAATGGCAGTATCATAGCATGTTTTTGTTTTGAAAAGAAGACTGGATGCATATTTGGAAAAGAGGGGAATTGTGTTATACTAAAAAAGAACATCGGAGGAACTCTATGAATATTTATAACACAAGAGCCTTATCGCAAAATCAACGATTTTGGAAAGCAGTCGCATTTGGGATTCCGACGGCGATCGGATGTGCCATTGTTCTTGGCATCGCCCAGAAATTCATGTTTATCCAGTTTCAGATTTTTTATTTAGCAGTGGGATATGCTGTTGCTTATGTTGTGCGTACGTTTGGCAGAGGGGTGCAGCCAAAGTTTGCGATACTGGCGGCGGGATTGACAGCAGCATCGCTTTTGCTGGCAGATGCTCTTTCGATTGGCGGCTTTGCCGGACTGTTTCAACCTGTGGTTTGGATGTATGTCGTTTCCACTTGGGTATCAGTTCAATCAGTTTTTGCGATTATGGGGTTGTTGTTTCGCTATGGGGCCATCTATCTGGCTTATGAGCAAGGTCGTTTTTTATAAGAATCTGTGAAGGCTCGAAACTACTGATTATGAAGTGTTTTGTTTATTGTGGTATATTTGTTGCCGTTGGCAGCACACCAGCAAGTTATATCAATTTAAATCTTTCTGTTTCAGACACTGACACTAGCTTTATGGGTGTAAGTGTCTTTTATTACATTTTTGTCTTGCGATCAACCCTTTTATCGCTTATATTTGCGGACAGCAATATGACTTGCTTCTGAAACATATGAATTTTCAAGCTGCTATCGTTTTAAATGATACTTAAGCCTAGCATAGATTCGTTTTGCGGGAAGCAAATGGCAGTTTTGCATAAACTTTTAAGATAGTCATTTGCTTACTAAGGGCATAACTGCAACGTCTCTTTTGCTTGAATCATATAGTATATTAAGCAGAGTATGCGAAAGAAAGGAGAATTATAAATGTTTAAAAATAATCCATACATAGGGATGCAATGTTGGAATACAGATAATTGCGTATGTCCTTGTTGCGGCTGCCCGAAAGCGCAGTGCAGGTGTTTCTGCCGCAAATGCAACAGGTGCTGGTTTTAAATTTTAGGCATCAAAAATTGTATCTGCAGCGCGTTTCAGTTCAAATTTATACATAAACTTGAACCCCTATCTTATGTACAGCAAAGGCTAGCTATAATCACTCTTATAATTTCCGGTTTATGTGCTTTCCTAATTAAGGTCACGTTCTTGACCTTTTTTTTTATAGAACAGTGTATTATAATGAAACATGAGATTTGAAGGTGATGGATATGAACTTTTATCGCGATACATTTGCGCAGGTGGATTTAACACAGCTGGCGCGTAATATTACGTATTTGAAACAAAAAGCAAATAAGCATTTGATTGCAGTCATCAAAGCCAACGGGTACGGGCATGGTGCTTACTATTTGGCAAAGAAAGCAATGGAAGCAGGGGCTTATTACTTGGCCGTTTCTTCTTTGGATGAAGCAATTACGCTGCGTACTGAAGGGATTGCTGATCCTATATTAATTTTGGGATATACACGGTTAAAGGATGTCGGACTGGCATTGTTTTATAATCTAACATTAACGGTAACATCCTTAGATTGGTGCAAAGAACTGAGCAAGATGATTCCTGAGGGAAAGCTGAAAGTGCATGTCAAGATTGACACCGGCATGAATCGGCTGGGAATGCGCACCGTGGAAGAAGTGCAGGAAGGAATTGCCTTGCTGCGCGAAAAAGGATTGTTTGTAGAGGGAATCTATACCCATTATGCCTGCAGTGATGAGGCGGATGACCGGATGACAACATTGCAATATGAACGGTTCCGCGCTATTATGAGCCAGATTAAGGAAGAGATTCCCATGGTGCATGCGTCCAATTCGGATGCGAGTGTGCATTTTGCGGAGGAGATTACCAATTGTGTCCGGGTAGGAATTGCAATGGTAGGTATTTCTACCTACGAAACAGAATTGAAACCAATTTTATCGCTGTATACCAGGCTGACCAATGTCAAGCAAATTCAAGCAGGGGAAGGCATCAGCTATTCGCAATCCTATCATGCCAAGGAAGCAGAATGGATTGGAACCATTCCGATTGGTTACGCAGATGGCTGGATTCGGCAAAATCAAGGGCGCTATGCCTATTTGAATGGCCAGCCGTGCGAATTTGTCGGAAAGATCTGTATGGATCAATGCATGATTCGCCTGCCGTGGGAATATCCCGTCGATACTTTGGTGGAACTCATAGGTGAGCATGTATCAATGACACAGATGGCGCAGGAATTGCATACGATTCCCTATGAAGTGATGTGCTTGCTGACGGATCGAGTCCCTCGTGTATATTTGGAACAAGGACAAGTGGTGGCGATTGATAATCCGCGGATGCGTTATCACCACAGCAAATAGGAGGCAGTATGAACTACTTTGAAGAAGCAGTTGCGGCAATGAAACAGCTTTACAGCAAAGATATTCCGATGTCCCTGGCAACCGTGCGAGGTGGAAAGCCGAATGCCCGTTTTGTGGATTTGTATTTTGATGGTGCCAGCAGTTATCTGGTGACGACCAGAACTTCACAGAAATGTGAGGAAATCAAAGAGAATCCGATGGTCGCCCTCAATTATCAGTTGTTTGTTGCGCATGGAGTGGCATATGATATTGGCAGTCCGCTCAACCATCCTGAGCTTCGCGAAGTTTTGCGTAAGGAGTTTGCGCCATGGTATGCCAAACATGTAGATGAGAACAATCCGGATACTTGCATCATTAAAATAGCATTAACAGATGCTATCGTATTTTTGAATGGTATGAAATACAAGGTTGATTTCAGCCGTCAAGAGGCTGCCCGGGAACCGTTTGCGGTGGATATTATATTCTAAAAAACATAGGAATTGTCCTATGTTTTATATTGCAGCCAATTGAGAATGAGCTGGGTGACTTGATCTAGCGCCGGAAGATCTGAGAGAGCGAAATAATAGCAGGGAAGTTGTGCTTGTTTTTGGTCTGTGACAGCATCCGCCTGATATATGGTTAGGACATGAGAAAGCAGCGCACCGCCTGGCTCTTTGGTTTGATATGCAGAACCGGAAAGAACCGTGTTCAGGTGTGCGGAAACGGTCAGTCCGGCAGTATCCTGCACTCTTTTTTGAATGGTTTCTTCTAAAGTGGTCATTGGCAGAAAAGGTGCATAAGGAACTTTCCATAATGAATTCGTATCTTGGACCAGCAAGAGTTCTTGCTTGTCGTTATAGATCAGCATGGCACAAGTGACCTGCACAATCGGCGCCGGTTCACTGCGTGATGGCTCAGAAGACGGGACTTCTTCCGATCCAAAGTCGAGCATTTGCAGAAAGAGCATTTCATCAATGATCTCGGCTCGATATGCACTTGGCAGTGCTTGAATGGTTTGCAAAGGAATGGATTGTTCGCTATGCAGTCCGGTAACCAGCAAGTCTGTTGCAGGATCAAGAATGGTATCAAACATAGCGCCGATGGCATACAGCCGCTCTTGCAGCTGCGGAATTGGCAAAGATAAGGTGCCGCCGATGCAGATTCGCTTGCGGTATAATAAATGATAAGTTTTGGCAGGTGCAGCTTGTTTTTTGCGCAAAGAAATATCTTGAATAAATTGTTTCGCTTTTACTTGATAATAGCTGTGCAGCACGGTCATATCCATTGTTGGAATGGTATGAAGGTATTGAATCGCGATCAAAGCTGTTGTGCGGGCATCTTCCAATGCATTATGATGGTTAAATGAAAAGCCGTAATGATGGGCCAAGGTATTTAATTTATGATTGGGAAGGGATGGCAGAACCTTGCGACCTAAAACGCAAGTGCAGGAGTACGGAAATGATGCACATGACAGGGCATAACGGCGCAGTTCTGCACGCAGGCAGCCGATATCAAATGCCGCATAATGCGCAAGAACCAGGGAATCTTCAAAAAAGCCGCGGATTTCCGGCCAGATATCCGCAAAAGTTGGTGCATCTTCGACATCTTGCGATGTGATGCCATGAATTTGCGTGTTTCGGCGGTCAAAGTACGTATTTGGTTGTATGAGCTGGTAATATTCCTTTATAATGGTACTATCTTCAACGACGATGATCCCAATGGAACAAATACTGTCGGGATTGTGATTCGCTGTTTCGACATCAAATATGGTAAATCGGTTCATGGGATACCTTCCTGTTTTATGCAGGTAGTATATCATAAAAGTGGAAGAAAAAGAAAAGAGAAAGGATGAGAATGATGTATTTATTTGTATGTTACCCTGTTTGTTCGACGTGCAAGAAAGCAGAGGCAGTCTTGCAGGAACAAGGAATTCCATATGAAAAAAGAGATATAAAGCTGCAAAATCCAACGGCAGAGGAACTGCGGGAGTGGATTTCGCGAAGCGGCTTGCCGATCAAGAAGTTTTTTAATACTCCCGGCTTGGTTTATCAGGAATTGCAGCTGAAAGATAAGCTGCCGCATATGAGTGAAGAAGAAATGGTTGCATTGCTCGCAACAAACGGCATGCTGGTGAAGCGGCCGCTGCTCGTTCACCAAAGCCAAGTTCTGGTAGGGTTTCGGGAAGAACAATACCGAAGTTTGCAGGAATCATAAAAAAGGATGGTTAGCCATCTTTTTTCATATATAGAGAAATCAAAGGGCTGTGTTTGGCAAATGAATAGAAAAGATCGTGCCTTTGCCAGGCTCGCTTGTCAGCTCAATGCGGCCATCATACAATGCAACAATCCGCTTGACAATTGTCAAGCCAAGTCCGTTGCCATCTTTGGCATGAGATGTGTCACCTTGGAAGAATTTATCAAAGATCCGGGTTTTTGTTTGCTCGTTCATGCCGTCTCCGGTATCTTGAATCGTAAACATAATTGCACCATTCCACTCTGATAACCGAATACGGATAGAACTATTTGGACTGGAAAATTTAATCGCATTATCCAATAAATTCAGCCAAATTTGCTGCGTTAGATCTTCATTTCCAAAAAAGGTAATCGCATCTAATTCAATATCGATCGTTATATGTTTGGCAGACCATTTTGGCTCGAACATGACAACTGCGCGGCGGATTTGTTCATCCAGCCGGAATGGAACTTGATCGGTAATAATCCTAATGTTTTCATACTTTGACAGATTGAGCACATTGGTGGAAAGTTGGGCAAGACGTTCGGATTCTGCGATGATAATGTCCAGATACTCTTGCTTCTCATCGGCGCTTAAATGGCCGTCTTTTAAGAGCTTTGCAAAGCCGCGGATAGATACAATTGGTGTTTTGAATTCATGAGAAAAATTATTGATAAAATCACTGCGCAAGGTTTCGATAGAGGCCAGATCATGAGCCATGCGATTGAAGCTGCGTGATAATTCTTCCAGTTCATGGACGCCTTTCAAATCGGTACGAACGCTGAAATCACCTTCCGAAATCTTATAGGTCGCCGCAATAACCTTACGGATAGGATTGAGCGCTTTCTTGCTGAAAAAAGCAGCAATTGTGGTTCCCAATAAAATACTGAATGCCATCATCACGAAAATAATGCCAAACGGGCCTTCGTTGCCATGTTCCGGCCGTGTACTGTTCCAAAATGATAAAATGCCGATGCGATGCAAAATGACCACAAGCATACCGGCTAATATCATGGCAGTCATCATTACGGTGAAAACAAACAGAACAAGCGATACAGTAAGACCCCAACGTTTTTTGATGCTGTTCTTCATATTCTCTTCACCGCCTTATAGCCAAGTCCCCGTACTGTAATAATCTCAAATTCCTGCCAGTCACGAAGGCGGTCACGCAGACGATTGACATGAACATTGAGGGTATGATCGTCGGTATCTGATTCCAGACCCCAAATTTCATCCATCAGCTGCAAGCGGGTAAAGATCACGCCGGGATAAGAGAGCAATTTAAACAATAGCTGAAATTCTTTTTGGGGCAATGTAATTGTTTCACTTTCGCGTGCTATGGTGAGGGTATCATAATCCAATACCACAGTGCCAATCACCAATTTCCGATCAGTGGCAATTTGTGCTCTGCGAAGCAAAGCTTTGATGCGCAGCACCATTTCTTGTTCATCGACCGGTTTGGTCATGTAATCATCGGTGCCGGCAAGAAACCCTTGCCGTTTATCCTGCAGTTCTTGTTTTGCGGTTACCATAAGGATTGGAAGAGTACGCCAGGTCATACGAAGCTGTTTTGTGAGTTCGTAGCCGTCCATATTGGGCATCATTAAATCCAAAATAATCAAATCCACATGATGCAGATCCATAACTGCCAATGCCTCTATGCCATCCCCCGCTTGCAAGGTTTCAAAACCATTTTGTTTCAATACAGCACACATTAGTTTTCTGGTATTGATATCATCTTCTGCAACTAAAATTTTAAACATGATGAACACCTCGATAGCAAAATTTTATCACATCAATCCTATCGTTCAAACCTCAACTGAATATCAACAAACTTTTTTAAGCAGTTGATATTCAGTTTACCTTGCACTGCTACAATCATACTGCTGTAATTTGCAAGGAGGAAAGAATTTGTTGAAACTCAAATTAGAAAATGTTAAGAAAACATATCGCAATGGCGAAAGCATCATTGCATTGAAAGGCATATCACTTGGCTTCCGGGAAAGTGAATTTGTATCGATTTTAGGTCCTTCGGGATGTGGCAAGACCACGATGCTGAATGTGATTGGCGGTCTTGATCAGTATGATTCCGGAGATTTGATGATCAATGGCCTGTCGACCAAGAAATTTAAAAGTGCGGACTGGGATGCTTACCGCAATCACTCCATTGGCTTTGTTTTCCAAAGCTATAATCTGATCGGGCATCAATCCGTCTTGCAGAATGTGGAGATCGCGCTGACGTTGTCGGGTGTTTCCAAAGCAGAACGAAAACAGCGGGCCAAAGAAGCACTGGCGAGTGTCGGGTTGGCAGATCAAATGAAAAAGAAACCGAATCAGCTCTCCGGAGGCCAAATGCAGCGGGTGGCAATTGCGCGCGCCTTGGTGAACGATCCGGATATTATTCTGGCGGATGAGCCGACAGGTGCATTGGATAGTCATACCAGTGTGCAGATCATGGAAATCTTGAAAGAAATCGCCAAAACACGGCTGGTGATTATGGTGACACATAACGGGGAACTGGCAGAAAAGTATTCGACACGAATCATCACATTGCTGGACGGGGAAATCTTATCGGACAGTGATCCAGTTGCGGATGTAGTAACAAATGAGAGGCAGCTGTCTGCTTCAGGACTTCGCAAAACTTCGATGTCGCTGGCGACTGCAACATCATTGTCATTCAAAAACTTGATGACAAAACGCGGGCGAACCATGATTACGGCATTTGCCGGAAGTATCGGGATTATCGGGGTTGCGCTGGTACTGGCATTGTCCAACGGTTTATCTTCCTACATGGGAACGATGCAGACGGAAACTCTTTCCGGCTTTCCCATTACTATCAGTACAACGGAACAAAGTTTCAATGTAGAAGAAATGAGGGCACGAGGACCACTTGGCGAACAAGCGTCTTCTACAGCTGCTAAATTTCCAGACAGCACTATCATTTTTCGCTATAACCGGGAAGAACAGACAACAAAGCATACGAATGTACTGACTACTGACTATCTTGCTTATATCGACGAACTCAAAACAGCTTTGCCGGATACTGTGAACACCATTGCGTATCAGCGGGGAGTCACCATGAATCTGCTTGCTAAGGGCGAAGATGCTGTCGTGAAATATGAAACCACGAACGGCAGAGGTGGTATCAGCGGGATGCCGGGTATCAGCAGCAATGCCTATTGGCAGGAAATGCCGGATGACGCCGAATTTGTTCTCTCTTTGTATGACTTGCTAGGCACAGACAGCAGACTTCCAAAAGATAAAAATGAGATTGCGATCGTTGTAGATGAATACAACCGTCTTGATGAGCGTTTCTTCGAGAAACTGGGAATATCTTCAAAAGAGAATTATGAGCTGACGGATTTCCTTGGCAAGACTATGCTCAAGGTAATCTACAATGATGCGTATTACACGGAAAACGATGGGCTGTTTGTTCCTGCGAGTGCTTCCGCATATGATGATTTATATGAAACCGCGGAAATGGAACTTACCGTGGTTGGCATCTTGCGGGTGAAAGATGAAGCGGCCACAAGTTATTTTTCCGAAGGGTTCATTTACACGCCGGCATTAACCAATGAGATCGTGAAACATGCCCAAAATTCAAACATTGCTTTAGCCCAGGCGGACAATGACAAAGATGTTGTGACTGGTGTACCATTTGCCAATGATACCATGAGAAAAATGGCTCTTCTTCGTGTTGGTGCAGATACGACACCAACCGGAATCAATATTTATCCAGTTGATTTTGCAGCAAAAGAAACGATCAAAGAATATCTGGACCACTACAATGACGGCAAGCTGGAAGAGGAACAAGTGATGTATTCTGATATGGCAGAGATGATTTCGGACATGACGGGAACACTGCTAGATACGGTTTCGCTTGTATTGATAGGTTTTGCTGCTATCTCGCTTTTGGTTTCTACCATTATGATTGGAATTATTACGTATGTATCAGTGATTGAACGTACCAAGGAAATCGGGATTTTACGTAGTGTTGGTGCACGAAAAAAAGATATTACCCGGGTATTCAATGCGGAGACATTGATAGTGGGATTTACTGCAGGTGCAATTGGCGTGCTATTGTCCTATTTGCTTTGCATCCCTATCAATGCTGCAATCTTCAAGCTTGCAAATATTACCGGTATTGCTGATCTGAACCCTTTACATGCGGTATTGCTGATTGCAGGAAGCATGATATTGACACTGATTGCCGGATTCCTGCCTTCTAAGATAGCGGCACGGAAAGATCCGGTGGAAGCATTGCGTACAGAATAGTAAAAGTATAAGCAATCCATAAGCAGTAAAGAAAAGAGGCTGTCACGAATCATGGTTGGAGAAGTATCTCTGAGCTGATCGTATAGCCTCTTTTTTATATGTTTTTCATTTGTGAATGAAACCGGTTCCTTTGCTATTGACTGGTCTACCAAGAAGTGATAGAGTAAATTGGTCAGACCACTTTACAATGATAGGAGAGCAATATGGAGGAAGCGAACTACCAAAATGAAACTATAGAATTGTCACGGCGGATTATGGATGCAGTGATTGATTATATGATTCACAGTGAAACACAAACAAAGCTGCCATCGGAACGGGAATTGTCCCAAAGCTTGGCTGTAAGCCGGGCCAGTGTCCGGGAAGTCATCAGTGCACTGTCGTTAATTGGATTAATTGAACGCAAGCATGGCGGGGGCAATTACATCAGTGATTTGCAGATTGCGCCATTCATTCAATCGCTGGCACGGCTGATTGAACAAAAAGCTAAGCCAAAAGATTTGTGGGCAGTCCGCAGCATGCTGGAGCGGGAGGCAATTTATCTGATTACAAGCCAACCCATCACAGCACTGCTGGAAGCAGAAATGGCAGATATTCTCGGCTTGATGAAAACTGCTTGGGAAACACTGGACGCTGCATATGGCAATCAGCTGGATTTGCAGTTCCATCAACTGCTGTTTCGCCATTGCGGCAATGAAGTATTGCGCTTTTTGGCCGAATGCATTGAGGAAATTCTGCGTAATCTGGTTGTTTATAACCGTACGATTATTCTCAGCCATGAAGAAAATGGTCTTGTTTTGTATGAACAGCACCGGGCACTTGCTGCCGCAATAAGCCAGCGTGATACGAATAGAGCCATCACATTGCTGAACGAGCATTTGGAGTTTGTAAAAAATTATGAAACGAAGAAAGAGGAAGCACAATGAAATTATTTGTCTGTTTGAAGCAAGTCCCTGCAACCAGTGCTGTTGAAGTGGACGAAGAAAGTGGTGTCTTAAAACGGGAAGGCGTTGACAGCAAGCTAAATCCCTACGATTTGTATGCGCTGGAAACGGCATTGCGACTAAAAGAAACATACGGGGGCAGCGTCCATGTAGGGACAATGGGTCCGATGCAAGCCAAGGAAATTATCACAGAGGCTTTTATGATGGGAGCTGATGCCGGATATATATTCTCAGACCGTGCATTTGCCGGAGCTGATGTACTGGCGACGGCTTTCACCATTTCTCAAGGAATTGCGTCGATTGGTACCTTTGATTTGATTTTGTGCGGAAAGCAGACAACGGATGGCGATACCGCACAAGTTGGTCCCTCCATAGCAGAGTATATGAATATTCCGCATGTATCCTGGGTGCAGCGGATTTGTACGGTAGAGGAACATGAAATCGTCGTCGAAACAGCAAATCAGGAAGTGGTGCAAACCATTGCCGTCTCCTTTCCCTGCTTGCTGAGTGTCGAAAAGGATATCGTTCAGCCGCGGCTGCCTTCGTATCGAAAAAAGCTGGAGGCGAAAAATAAAAGCATTGTTATCAAAAGCCTGGCTGATTTTCCGGTTCAAGATAAGAACCGCTATGGATTATCCGGTTCTGCCACTCAGGTAGAGCGCATTTTTGCACCTGAACGCAGCCAGGAGAAAATCCGGCTGGAAGGCAGTGCAGCAAACAGTGCCCGCATGATGCAGGAAATATTGCGTCAAAGCAAGAGAATATAGGAGAACGGATCATGAAACTTGTTGTGAATCACCAGCTTTGCACCAATTGCGAGGCATGCATCGGTGCATGTCCGTTTGCGGCCATTGCCTGCAATGCACTGGGACAAATTGAAATGAATGATGCCTGCAGATTGTGTAAGATCTGCATCAAAGCTTGCCCTGTCTCTGCCATTTCCCTAGCAGAGGAACCCCGGAAAGCCATCCGCAAGGAAGATTGGAACGGCATTTTAGTGATTGCGGAAAAGACAAAAGAAACCTTGCATGAAGTAACCTTGGAATTGCTGGGCAAAGCCAGGGAATTGGCGGATCAGATTGGTCATCGTGTCTATTGCGTGATTCTGGCGGATCACAATATCGCTGAAATGGCCAAAGAAGCATTGGCATATGGCGCTGATCAGGTGTTTGCGTACGAGCATCCAAAGTTTGCGATGTTTGACGGAATGATAGCTGCGAATGTTATGACACAGTGGATAGAGCAGCATCGTCCAAGCGTAGTTTTGGTAGGTGCGACACCGCAGGGACGATCACTGGCTCCGCGGCTGGCAACTCGTTTCCAAAGCGGACTGACAGCGGATTGCACCAAGCTGAACATCAAGGAAAACAGCGATTTGATTCAAATCCGGCCAGCATTTGGCGGCAACGTCATGGCGCAAATTATAACACCATTTACCCGTCCCCAATTTGCGACGGTTCGCTATAAAGTTATGGATAAGCTGAAACGGATATCAAGCTATGATCAAGTATCTGACAAGGAGCTTTGCGAACAGCAGCTGCTGGTTTATGGTGAAGTAACTGCGTCCATGCTGACATCCGGCTTGCGCATTATCAAAGAAGAAACGCTGCCGAAGGCTTTGGATATCGCTCAAAGTGAGGTTCTCGTTGTGGCGGGTCGCGGCTTGAAGCAAAAAAGTGATTTGGCAATGGTGGAAGAACTGGCTGCCTTGCTAGGTGGGCAGGTAGCGGTGACACGACCGTTAGCGGAACAGGGGTTTATGAGCAACTCACGGCAAATCGGTCTTTCCGGACGCAGTGTCAAGCCTAAGCTGATCTTTGTTTTAGGAGTAAGCGGTGCCGTGCAGTTCACCGCCGGAATGGCTGGCAGCGACTGTATTGTTGCTGTGAACTCCGACCCGCAGGCAGAGATTTTTAATGTGGCCCATTATGGAATTGTTGCGGACTTGTATGAATGGACAACCCAGTTCATCAAAGAACTGAAGCAAGGAGGTACTGTACATGCGTAAATCATTTCAGCCAGTGACGGATGCAATCGTTGCTCAATTGGAAGCAATTTGTCCGGGACGGGTGATGTATCATACAATCAAGGAAGAATACCGCCATGACGAAATGACGGAATATGGGAAATTTGATCCCGAGGTTGTGGTGGAAGTGCTGGAAACAGCGGAAGTAGCGGCAGTGATGAAGCTGGCATCGCACCATCATATCGCAGTAACACCACGAGGTTCTGGTACCGGACTATGCGGCGGATGTGTCGCCATTCATGGCGGTATTGTGTTGTCGACTGCCAAGATGAAGAAGGTTTTGGAAGTGGATGTGGAAACACTTACCGCAACAGTGCAGCCGGGTATCATGCTGCTGGAACTCAATCAGCTGCTGCTACCATACCGCTTGTTTTATGCACCGGATCCCGGAGAGAAAACAGCAACAATCGGGGGCAATGTCAGTACCAATGCGGGTGGCATGCGAGCTGTCAAATATGGTGTTACCAGATCCTATGTGCTGGGGCTGGAAGTGGTTTTGCCAAGCGGTGAAACATTGAAACTGGGCGGCAAGGTGATGAAAAACAGTTCAGGATATAGTTTGAAGGATTTGATGATTGGCAGTGAAGGAACGCTTGGCATAATTACGGAAATTACAGTGAAGCTGCTGCCGATTCCAATCTTCCAGCAAAGCCTGCTCATTCCCTTTGCGAGTCTGGAATCTTGTATTTCCTGTGTACCTGCTATCTTGCGCAGTTCCTATATTCCGACTGCCCTGGAATACATGGAACAGGAAGTTATTGCGACTGCAGAGCAGTATCTGGGCAAACATTTTCCCGATAAGAGCTCGGATGCCTACTTGCTTCTGTCTTATGACGGGCACAGCAAACAGGAAGTAGAATATGTTTGTGATCAGGTCAGTGAACTTTGTTTGCGGCATGGGGCTTTGGATGTTTTGATTTCCAATACAGCAGAGCGTCACGAAATGATTTGGAGTGCCCGCGGTGCATTTTTGGAGGCAATCAAAAGTTCAACCACCGAGATGGATGAGTGTGATGT
>JAEWFD010000040.1 GCA_023388995.1 Bacillota bacterium | reverse complement strand
GTCTGATGCCTTACCGCTTGGCGATACCCCAATATAAATGGTGGAGGGAGGCAGAGTCGAACTGCCGAACCCCAAGGGAACTGAGTTACAGTCAGCCGCGTTTGGCCACTTCGCTATCCCTCCATATTAAAATGGTGCCGACTAGAGGAATTGAACCCCCAACCTACTGATTACAAGTCAGTTGCTCTACCAATTGAGCTAAGTCGGCATATAGGTCAGACATTCTTCTCAAAAAAATGGTGGAGGTTGACGGGCTCGAACCGCCGACCCTCTGCTTGTAAGGCAGATGCTCTCCCAACTGAGCTAAACCTCCGTATGTGCCTTTTTTATTGGCGCTTTAATACTATACCATATAGCAATATGTTCGTCAACGAAAAAATGAAATGATTTCCAAAAAAATGCAGCTAAAATTGAATTGCAATCTTACACCCTCTAGTATTGGTCAAAAACATGTGACTATGCGCTAACACATGAATCTCTCAATTCATACAACTATTATTCACATATCCAATATTCTTTTAAAGAACCCAGTATGCGAACATATGGATTCTTTTTTCGTATCTGATCCAGCTACCAGTTATCTTACGAACTTCTAATTTCTTGCTTGCCGATGCTATAAGTACATCTGTTACCTGACAGTCTGTCTTTGATTTCATGTAATCGGTGGAATTTAGTTTGTCAATCTATGTAATTGAAAAGACATTCATTTTCCCAAAATAAGTGATTGAACTTAATTTGACAATTCAAGATTAAAACATTATAATTTTAACATATAGCTATATATCACTTGAGGAGGGGATAATTAAAAAGACAATAATTTCATATATTTTATTAATTTTTATAAAATTAATAAAATATTTCAGCTTATATCTATATATTTTGATACAACATTTATTACATTCTTATTTCCATGAGTATTGCGATTAAATTATTGATTCTATTTTAACACCATAAAAATGGAGAAAGGTAATTACAATGTATAAAATAAAGCAATTATTTATAATCGGTCTTCTAGCTTCCTCAATCAATCATAATTTCACTTCTATTAAAGCGAATGAAATTACTACAAGTTTTGATGAAAATGTAGCAAATATCAGTTATTTTGGCGATCAAAATTCCTTAACGGTATCAAGGTTAGATACAAGTGTGCAGATTCAGCTACTAAATGATACCTTTACAAAAACTAGCCCATTTTCAAATGATTTTAAGAGCAAAGGATATCTAAATATCTCGGAAAATTCTGTTATCTCTAGCCAAGAAGATGGCATAGGAGTAGAAATCACTTCAGTTATAAATGTAACTGAGAATAGCTTACTACCTATTCAAATCGTAAGCAATAATACGTTTATCAATGATTTAGAATATGGTAGTATCAAAATAGTTAATGAAGATAATTTCCAGATAGGCTTAATAACAAAGCCTGTATTAAAAAATACAGATGGAGATGAGATCACAGCACAATATGTAATAAGAGATGGTGCTGTACAAATTGAATTACTTGAATCAATTGAAGAAAATAGCCAAGTAATCATTATCTACACGATTTATCCTCAATATAAATTTTCAGATTTCTTTTATTCATCAGGGTGGATTAATAGAAATGGTGAAATATCTTTGTCAATAGAAGTTAATAAGAATGGTAATGGCTGGTATATTCCAAGTTCCAGTACTGATATTCTTGATACTTCTTGGTCGCTACTATACTATAAACACTCAGGCGATCAATATTGGTATAATGTACAAGGCCTGTTTCATCAATATGATTGTCATTATAGCTTTGTTTGGGCAATCAAAACACAATGGAACATAGAACCTTGGAGACCAAATGTTGGATATTCTGCCACTGTGCAAGCTGGTTGTAATCCTTAACAAATACAATGGGAAAAATAACCAAAATAAACATTTTGCTAGTTTATTCAATCATATCATTACTAGCATTAATAGTTAATTATTATATTTTCGGATATATAGTTGAGTTTCGTGATTTAAATATCGGAGTAGCAATTCCTAATAATTTTTTGGCTAACTCCGGCTTATTCGTATCTTCATTTCTACATTTTGTGCTACTATTGATATCAACAGTGTTCTTCGGCTTAATAAAGGACAAAGATATTCTTTCTTCAACATCACGAGTGATAGTATTCACTATTTCGATACTATTCTTTACAACTTGCATATTTACACTACTTGTTTATATGCAAGTTAGTAACTTTTATATGATTTAGAATAAAATTATATTAGTTTTTAAGTAAGCGCAAATAACGAAATATATAAATAGCCTCTCTTAATGAACTAAACTCATCTAAAAGGGAGGCTTTTAATGTGTAGGGTAAGGATGATTAGATATAAAGTATATTTAATGCAGTCAAATACTGGATCAATACCTATTGAAATTACAGTATTCTATCATGAAAACTAAGCTCGTTACAAATTGCATCCGAGCTAAAATAGGAAGGATATTATAAAATACGACTATGTGGTTCTTATACATCAATAAAGATTTGTTGGTAATCCGAATATGAAAGATGCATTATTTACATATACCATTTAATAAACAAATAGAAATCAGCTTTGCCATTGAGAAAAATGAAAGAAGTTATCCCCACAGTGGATTTTCACCACCTAGATATAAGCCATGCCCGGCACACGCAAAAAAATAGTGATCACAATGTATCACTATCTCATTTTACTCAAATGAATTTGTTCTTTTAAAAGTAAATTGATCTGCATCTTTGATAAACAGCTCATCCACACCCGGACACATTCCCGCACTCTTGCACGCTTCGTTATTCTCGGATTCATACAACCACCAAGGTCCTGTATTGATATCACCTTGCTCGACATCCATCAAGGATACCAAATAATGCCCATAACTGGAATCTTCAAATACAGCTTTCAATTCTTCTTTCTCAACTAGCAATTCATATAATGTTTCGGTGTCTGTTCTTACCTTGCCATTATATAATTCTTTGTTCTCCATTGCATCCACGATCACAATGGAAATTTCTTTGGCGCCCGCCTCTTTTTTAGGCATCATGGAGTTAATGCCAAACACAACTCCTGCTACAATTACAATTGCTGCAATTGCACCTATAATTTTCTTGTTCATATCGTACTTTTCCTTTCAATACGCAGTAATACTTGATAAAGAGGTTCAAAAATAAAAGATGTCATAATGCCTGTAATTGTTCCCTGAATTAAGGATGTTTTAAAGCCCAGCAAAAAATAGAGCATAGTCACTTTTTTGGAAAACATCATAAACGGCAAATCCAATAACATACCTGTCGCAAAGGAACAAATCGCCGTGAGCAATATGAGAAGCATGCGATGCTTGATTAAATGTGCTTTGGTACTGCTGACAAGCGTCGTATAACACGGATAAATCAGCAAATACATCCCCGAGAAAATCGTAATTCCCTGTACAAACATATTCAGAATCGCAAAAACAATAGATGCCAGAAAAGCCTCTTTCCATTCAAAGACCATTGCAAACAGCACCACCACCAAGGTAATTACCTCAAAGTATAAAACACCTGACAGTACTGTAAAAGATACAAAGAGAATACAGGCCATTAATGCAATTTTCGTAAGTGCTTTAGTTTCCATAGGATTTAGACACAAATACAGTCTCCTGTACGCCTTCCATCAGGTTCTCATACAAAGCCATTTGGAAAAGTACGTTGGACATCATATTCCACAAATCCAGAACTAACTCCGGCACCGGATGTTCTTCTCGTTCGATTGCATACGCAAGTCGCACCACTGCCTTTGCTTTGCTGCGCAGCATATGCAGAAAACAAGCACCTTCACTTCCTTGCGGAAGCACAAATTGCGTCTTTCTGCCTACTTTTTCTTCATACTTTACATACAAGGCTTCCAAAAAGTTTTTATCCTCTTCTGTTACAGCAACTTTACCACGAATGGAGCCATTCAAATGATATGCCATCAAAACCAGACGATCCAGCTCAGAAATATGTTTTACAACATGCATCGCATAACCAAGCATGGAAGCCAGTTCATCGCTTGCGACTTCATAATCGCACTGTCTGCTTGTTTCTTTCAGAAAAGGATATGCACAAGACTGAAACTTACTCACTTAGACACCTACCTTCTTACCTCTTACAAATCCTGGAATAAAAAAACTCATCCGCAAGAATGAGTAAAATAGCCTCTTCAGCCAGTTTCTCATACCCAGGAGAAATACAGATTACAATATGGCAGGTCTACCGGCTTAGCATCAACTTACTCTTCATCCTTCCCGCCTTACAGGCAGTGGTTATACTGAATTTCATCCGCTTCACGGTTGCTGGGACAGCTTAAGCATCTACTTAATTCCCTATTATGTCTTGCGACACCAACATTGCATCCTCATTATACCATGTTCAATTAGAGATGCAATATATAGGACCATAAATTACCTCCCGCATGCAAACAAAAACAACCCCAGCTAAAATAAGGATAGGGGTTGTTTCTTTTTTATTGAGCAGCAGGTTGCACTAATGGCAAGGAAACAATAAATTCGCTCCCAGCCCCTTCCATACTTTCAACAGTGATGGTTCCGCCATGATACTCGACAATATGCTTGACAATAGATAAACCCAGCCCAGTTCCGCTGCTGGTTTTAGAATGACTCTTGTCCACCGTGAAGAAGCGTTCAAAAATACGGCCGCGATATTTTTCTTTAATCCCAATACCGCTGTCCTTTACCCGCAATTCCAGCTGTGTCCCTGTTGAAACAGCAGCAACTTGTACAAATCCGCCTTCTACATTATAGCGAATCGCATTGTCAATCAAGTTATATACCAGCTCATCCAGCAAATGCAAATTACCCTCAACGATAATTGGATCACATTGTTCGATAAGCCGCACTTTCTTCTCTTGAGCAATCAGCTGCAGATGATCCATCGCCGTAAGAACAATCTTGCGCATTTCAACTTGTTCAAACTCTTTATTTTTGGATTCCTCAATCTTTGATAATTTCAAGATATCCGAAACCAGATAATTCATTCGCTTTGCTTCCTGCTGAATCTTGCCGGCAAAATACTTGGCATCTTCCATGGAGTGAATCATATCGCTATGAATCATCTCCGCAAATCCCGAAATCGATGTCAATGGTGTTTTTAACTCATGCGAAACATTGCTCGTGAACTCCCGCCGCAATTTTTCCATTCGCTGCTGCTCACTGACATCCAGCAAGAACAGCATAATACCATCCAAGCGTTTTTGCTCATAAATAGCATTAATGAAAAACCGAATGGCTTTGCTGCCAATATCAATAATCTTAGTCTGTGCCTTTCCTTCCGCTTCCACAAGCTGAATCAAAGCCAGCAATTCCTGATTGCGTGTCAGTGCTAATACATGTTTATAGAAATAGGTATCTTGTCTAGCTTCCAGCAAGTAAATAGCTGCATCATTGATTGTCAGAATTTTATGATCACGATCTAGCAGAAAAAAACCTTCGCGCATGTGATTCATCATTCCAGTCACTTTATCTTGTTCCTTTTTGAGTTCATTGATTTGCTGGTTGATTTGCAGGCGCTGCTGCAAAATGATTGATTGAAACGGCAGCAATTCCTTGTACGGCACTTCCACTTTTCCGCGGTTCAAGCTTGCTGCAATATTCTCCAGCGGCTGAATGATCGCATGCGACAGATGAGATGATATATAGAAGCCAAACAAAACAACAACAATCAACGCCCCTCCGCCAATCGGCAAATATCCCCGCATCACGCCAATCCAGCTGATCTCTTCTTTGGCAATGCGCAGAATCTGATGGTTGGAAAGCTCCCATGCATAGTAATAGGTAATTCCTCCCAAACTTTCCGATACTCGCATGGATTGCCCGAAGCCAATTTCCTGTGCCTGCTGCACTTCAGGTCGGTTCGCATGATTCGCAAGCAAAGATGCATCAATCTCATTGTCATATGCTACAACGCCATCAGCATTAACTAGCGTAATACGAATATTGCTTAATTCCTGATGCAGCGGAAACAAGACTTCTCCATCCTGCAATCGCTGTTCCACCTCTTGGCGTATCAATACACTCACCTGCCGCACATTATCCTGCATTACATCCTGTATGACAGACTGAAACAGAATGCCTGTGACAAGCATCATAATACTGGCAATCGCCAATCCGGCTGCGATGATACTGAAGAATATCTTCTTTCGCATACTAATCCCCTAGTTTGTAACCAACACTGCGAATGGTATGAATCCACTGTGCAATACCCAGCTTCTCACGCAGTGATTTCACATGCATATCAACAGTCCGGCTCTCACCTTCAAAATCAAATCCCCAGACCACTTCCATGATTTTCTCACGTGACAAAACTACATTGATATTCTTCATAAAATAATGAAGCAATTCAAATTCCTTAAATGTCAAGACACACAGGATACCATCCACTGTAACAGTGCGCTGCTTCAAGTCCAAGACCATCGTCCGAAATGTAAGAACTTCATCATTTTCCTTTCCGACATACCGCCGAAGCACTGCTTTCACCCGGGAAACCAACTCCAGGATACTGAACGGTTTTGTGATATAGTCATCTGCCCCGCTATCCAATCCTTGTATTTTATCAAATTCCATTGCTTTGGCAGTTACCAAAATAACAGGAATCTGTTTCAGATTTCCTTGCTTCATCTTCCGCAGTACATCCAATCCTGATTCCTGCGGAAGCATAATATCCAGCAGTACCAAGTCACATGTTTTTTGATTCATAGCCTGCCAAAAGGCTGCAGCATGATGAAATCCTATTACATCATAGCCATTTGTTTTCAAAGCATAAGTTACAAGTTCCCGAATATTCTCATCATCTTCCACAATATATATTCTGGACATGGTATTCTCCTTTCAGACTTTACTGTATTTTCTCAGTTAAAGCAGTCTTATGCTGACCGGTGATCGAAAAAATCACCCATTCTGCAATATTGGTCGCATGATCCCCAATACGTTCTAAATATTTCGCAATCATCATTAAGTCAACTGCATATTCGCCATCAACTTTATCTGTCCGAATTAATTCCACCAAATCTTTCTTAACTATTCGGAACAATTCATCTACCGCATCATCACTGCGTATGACCACTTGCGCCAATTCTAAATCGCGATGAATAAAGGCGTCAATTGCTTTGCGCACCATGGCTGCTGCACTTGTTGCCATTTGCGGAATATGCACAAGCTTATGCTGATAATCCTGATGTGCCAGTTCCAGTGTGATTAAGGCAATATCTCGCGCCTGATCTCCCATCCGTTCCATATCCGTTATCATCTTTAAAGCTACAGATATCAAACGCAAATCCATAGCTACCGGCTGCTGCTGAAGCAGAAGCTTCAAGCAGCGTGCTTCAATTGCTTTTTCTTTCTCATTCACTTCACCGTCGCGACCCGCAATCAAACGGGCCAATTCTGTATCACGTTCAATCAATGCCTTAATCGACTGATTGATCGCATTTTCAATCAAAGTACCCATTTCAATCAATTCTGTATTCAATGTTTCTAATTCCTGATCAAATCGATTTCTCATATTATCCAAACCTTCCTGTAATGTAATCCTCGGTTCTCTTGTCTTTTGGAATCGAGAATAATGCCTCGGTAGCGCCCCATTCGATTACTTCTCCCATGAGGAAAAATGCTGTTTTATCCGAAATACGCGTTGCTTGCTGCATATTATGGGTAACGATAACAATAGTATAATCCTTTTTCAGTTCTACGACAAGATCTTCGATCTTAGCAGTAGAAATCGGATCTAACGCACTTGTTGGTTCATCCATCAAAAGAACCTCCGGATTAACTGCCAATGCCCGGGCAATACACAAGCGCTGCTGCTGTCCGCCGGATAATCCCAAGGCACTTTTATAAAGACGGTCTTTTACTTCATCCCAAATTGCTGCATTCCGCAAACTCTTCTCCACAATTTCATCCAGCTGCTTCTTATGCTTGATGCCATGGGTACGCGGACCAAAAGCAATATTATCATAAATGCTCATCGGAAACGGATTAGGTTTCTGAAATACCATGCCAACTTTTTTGCGCAGCAAGTTCGGATCAAAATCACGGTAGATATCAGCTCCGTCCAGCTTAATTTCGCCATAAATCTTGCAGCTGTCCACCAAATCATTCATGCGATTCAGTGTTTTCAGCAAGGTCGACTTCCCGCATCCCGAAGGACCGATAAATGCAGTAATTTCCTTTTCTTCAATTTGCAAATGAATATTTTTCAATGCCTGAAAATCCCCGTAAAACAAATCTACTTTACTTATATCAAATTTAGACATCTTATTTTCCAACCTTTCCCATTCTCTTCGCAATCCCCGAAGAAATGAAGTTTATCAGTAATACAACCACCAGCAATACGACTGCGGTTGCATATGCTTCATTGGTATGAAACCCTTCCGAAGAAAGAGCATACATATGGATCGCCAATGTTCTTCCGGAACTGAACACACTATTTGGTATCTTCGCAACTGTTCCAGCAGTATAAATCAAAGCGGCACTTTCGCCGACAATACGGCCGATGGCCAATATAATCCCGGCAAAGATCCCTGGGATTGCCGAAGGCAGCACCACCCGGAAGACTGTGCGCAATTTTCCTGCACCTAACCCAAAACTAGCTTCCCGGTAAGTATCGCTGACCGCGAACAAGGCTTCCTCCGTAGCACGGATAATGAGCGGCAAAATCATAATTGCCAATGTCAAAGAACCCGAAAGAATGGAAAAGCCAATTCTTAAATAGGTTACAAAAAATAACATCCCAAACAACCCATACACGATAGACGGAATTCCGGATAAAGTCTCTGCGGTAATACGAATTACTTCGACCAGCTTGTTGCCGCGTTTGGCATATTCCACCAAGTAGATTGCTGTCGCAATGCCCAGCGGTGCGCTGATAGCCAAAGATAAGGCAATGATTTGAATTGTTGTAATCACAGCCGGCAGCAAAGACACATTCTCCGACGTGTACTTCCAGGCAAACAATGAAGGTGTAATGTATGGCACCCCATTCACCAAAATATATAAAATAATATACAGCACTGTTGCTAATGTCAACATAGCTGCGAAACAAGTTACGATAAACAGCAAGAACGAGAATGGATGCTTCAGATAGAAACGGAAGCGATCGGCAAATCGCAGCCGATTAAGCGGTGTCTCTTTATTCATTATTTCATCCTCCGTTTCACGATATGAAATCCTACATTAATCAGCAAGATAAAGACAAACAAAACCACTCCGGTTGCAATCAGCATTTCCCGGTGCAGTCCTGCTGAATATCCCATTTCAATGACGATATTCGCAGTCATGGTACGAATGCCCTTTAATATGCCGACCGGCATCCGCGGCTGATTCCCTGCCACCATGATGACCGCCATAGTTTCTCCGATCGCACGACCAATCCCCAAAATAATGGAAGCCATAATTCCTGATTTTGCAGCCGGAATCACCACTGCAAAGATCGAGCGTTCTGTTGTCGCTCCCAGCGCCAGTGCACCTTCAAAATAATGTTCCGGCACTGCACGCAGTGCTGTTTCCGACAATGTTATAATCGTAGGCAATATCATTATTCCCAATAGAATGCATGCTGTCAGGATACTGTTCCCATTGCCGCCGAATTCAGTGCGGACAAACGGAACCAAAACAACCATACCGAAAAAACCGTACACCACTGATGGAATCCCTGCTAATAACTCAATGACCGGTTTCATCAGGCGATAAATCGAAGCAGGACAGAATTTAGCCAGATAAACTGCAGTTAATATCCCAATGGGCACACCAATCAGCACTGCTCCCAAGCTGATCATAATGCTTCCTAAAATCATCGGAAGGATTCCGAATGATGGCGGAATATTCGACGGTGACCAATCAGTAGCAAATAAAAATTCTCCCAATCCCACTTTGAACATTGCAGGAACACCACTGATAAACAAGAACAGGCAAATGACAAGCACCGCCAAAATGGAAGTAGTAGCACAGCCTAGAAATACATATGACATCAGTGATTCTACTCGTTTATTCAAATTACTTCCTCCTCACGCGTAAACCTTATGGAAGCCCATAAGGTTTTAGTAACTATTTAGAACTGTGATACCTATTTAACGTCAGCCCAAGTGGTCAATTCACCGGTATAAACACCTTTGATTTGATCGCTGCTTAGATCAGTTAAAGTATTCTTATTGTTTACAACAATGGCAATTCCATCCAAGGCGATTGCTTGTGCCCGCAATACCGCAAGCTCTTCTGCTTTTAATTCTCTGGATGCCATACCGATATCAGCTGTTTTGTCAATTGCAGCCTTCATCCCTGCAGAAGAGTCTGACATTTGGATTTCAATATCTGCATTCGGATTAACACCCGCATAAGCTTCCACTAATTTTTCCATAATCGGAGTTACGGAAGAAGATCCCGCGATAACCAGTTTTCCGCTTACTGCTGTTCCAGCGTAAGCAGGTGCTGCATCATCAACTTTGATATAGCTCTTAGCTACAACTTCTTGTCCTTGTGCACTCATCATAAAGGCAACAAAGTCTTTTGCCAAATCACTGCCTTCACCATTCATGGCAATGTTGAATGGACGAGCAACTTTGTAGCTGCCGTTCTTGATATTGGCAGTTGTTGCTTCAACACCATCTACTTTTACAGCTTTTACTGTACTGTTCAGGGAACCAAGTGAGATGTACCCGATTGCATAGTCATCATTTGCAACATTCGTCAATACAACATCTGTTTTATTTGCAATAACCGCTTCTTTTGTTGTATGGTCTACTTTAGAGCCATCACTTTGCTTTTCTTCAATTTTCAATAGTTCAATAAATGCACCGCGAGTTCCGGATCCTTCTTCGCGAGATACGACCGTGATTTCTTTTGTTGTATCAAACCCTTCCGGTTTGTTTTCGTTTGGTTTGCTTCCGTTACTGCAAGCAGCTAATGCAGCTATCAATAAGCTTGCAACTGTAATGCGCAATAGTTTCTTCATATTTCCTTCTCCTTTGATTTCGAACTTAGTGTACCAATCTTTTGTAAAGTGAACCTCCAAGAAACGTAAATACTACGTAAAAAAAACGAGAATTAATCCATCCTCGTTTCATTTGCAATATAGTATTGCCGTTTTCCATTTTCTTTGGCATGATAGAGTGCTTTATCAGCTGCTTCAAACAACGTAGTATACGACTGGCCATGCAGCGGGTAGAAGGAAACACCAATACTGCAAGACGTCGCTATTTGATAAGATTCATAATAGAAGGTATGACTGAGACTACGAATCAAATGATCCACTTTCTTTTTCACTACATCCTGGTCTACATCCATCAAGAACACCAGGAATTCATCGCCGCCAATTCGTCCGATTACGTCTGAACTGCGCAAGACAGCACGCAAGGAATTGGAAACATACTGCAATACTTTATCACCCACCAAGTGCCCAAACTGATCATTGATTTGCTTGAAGTTGTCCAAATCGATTACCAGCAAGGCATGGAATGCCTGCTCATTGTTTCTAAGCAGTATTGTTTCAATCAAATGCTGCGTAGTTACTTTGTTATTGGTTTTAGTCAAGCCATCTTGCTGTGCTCGTTTCATCAAATCCAATTCTTTGCTCTTTTGACTATTAATATTCTTCACATAACCGATCATCGTCGGTGATTCTCCATTTTGGTCAAAAACCGGCACCAATGTTAACGAAACCCAGATGATCATCCCGGTGATATGATACCAGCGCACTTCGAGTGAAATAACATCGCTGCTCTTATCTTTCAAATGCCGGATATGTTCCAATACATGCGTTCGTTCAAAGGTATGAATAAAAAGTTCCCGATCTTCTTCATAAACACCATGGGATAGCGCGTATTCATACGCAGCAGAATAGGTTTCCAGCCGATCCAGCTGCAAATCTTTGCTGCGCTTGGTAGAACCGAAGGCAATCGTGTCATTGGTAAAATCTATCTCAAAAAAGACATCGCTGAACAATTTTACCACATGGCGATAGCGCTCGCTGCTCTGGAACAGTGCAATGTTATTTTGCTCAATGGTATGCAGCAAATCATTGAACGTATCCGCAACATATTTTAGCTCATGGTTGCTGGACAGTTTCAGGCGTGCATGGTAATTCCCCTGCTTGATCTGCATAATCGTTCCCAGAAACTGTTCCATATAAATTCCAACTTTCCGGGCGATTTTTGTCATGACAAGCACCGCAAAAAACAACACCACCAAAGCCACCAGTGACATATTGGTCAGAATCTTCTGCAAAGGATATTGATAATCATATTTGTTGATCGCAGTAAACAAGCGCATATTGGTATATTTGATCGGTGTATAATAGGCAACTTCTTCATGCTTATAATTTTTATAAGTAATCATGCCGATCGGATGCGCTGCAAAGTCCAGGCGCTCCCGAACGACATCAAAGTTCTTCTCTTGACCGCGCACCAAAACAAACAGCCCCAGGGTGCTGATCACTTTACCCGTTCCGTCTTCCAAGCGAACCTTCACATCATTTTCAAGGCTGACATTTTCAATGATATGACTGAAATAACTGTTGTTATAAGCAATCTCCATATAGCCAATCCGCTGCTGGCGATCCACAATCGGCGTAAAAGCACGAATAACGGGTATTTCATTGACCGGATGATCCATAAAATCCGAATAATAGACATCATAATCCTTCATATGCAAAGCCGTAACCGGCATAGCCACGTCTTTTAAATTTTGTCCGAAGCTGCTGTATGCAACATTTCCTTGCGCATCATATAACACCATATATTCAATATAATATTTATCATTTACTTTGCCACGCAAAAACTGATCTACTGATTGGTACAGTGTATCAGTCGGTTCTTTTACAAATGATTTTACAAGATTCGTATGGGATACAATACCCAGTTCAATGCTTTGCTGGTAAAAGAAATCTTCTATAACAGCCTTGAAGCTGTTAGCTGTATTTTCTAAATTTTTGCTGATAATCTCATTGGACCAGTAATGAATCGTAAACATTTGGATTCCGCCAGTCAGTAAAATGGGGACAATGGTAGCAACTAGTAACACGATGTAAATCAACTTTTTTAAACTCAATGTACTCTACCCTACTTTCTGTCCCAGCAGTCAGATTTCGTACATTCCAAGTTCATGAACAGTACGATCTCTATTTTGGTTACGATATTTCAAAATCATCAGCATATGATAAAACAGATATGTTCCATCACTCATTATTAATATTCTAACAAATCAAGGGAGGTAATTCAACTTTGTATTTCAAATTATTTTCGGGAATTCCGATTTCAAAAAGAAATTTGCTTAATTTTGTATTATGCGTGCTTTTTGCTCTTTCTTTCCGTATAATAATTAGTTAGGTAACGATACACCAGCCAATAGTAAGGACTGAAAACCATGAATCTTGATGCATTGAAAGCCGCTTTAAGGAATACAGCCATTCCATGGGAAGCCAATGTTTCCTTGAAATCTTATACAAGCTTAAAAATCGGAGGTTGTGCCGATCTTTTGGTAAAACCATCCACAACAGAAGAAATCCAAACGGTCATTGCTCTCGCTAATACTTACCAAATACCTTACTTCATGCTTGGCAATGGATCCAACACCTTAGTCTTGGATCATGGAGTAACAGGAATGGTAATTCTCCTTGCCGGTAACTTTTCCCAAATTGTGTTGTCCACACCCACAACAATTACTTGTGATGCCGGCATTTCGCTGATGGATGTCTGCTTATTTGCACGAGAACACCATTTGACAGGATTGGAATTCGCTTATGGCATACCTGCTTCCGTTGGCGGAGCATTATATATGAATGCCGGTGCTTATGGCGGCGAAATGAAAGATGTCGTAATATCCTGCACCTATTTAAATGAACAAAATATACTCGAGACAAAACCTTTGTCAGAACTGGAACTGCGCTACCGCCACAGCTATTTCACTGATAAAAAATTATGCATTATATCCGTCACTTTCCAGCTGCAGCATGGCGATCTGACAGAAATTGATCACCAAATGCAAACTTATTTAAAACAACGGCAGTTAAAGCAGCCGTTGGAATACCCGAGTGCAGGCAGCACCTTCAAACGTCCAAACAATCATTATGCTTCCGCTTTGATTGATCAATGCGGATTGAAGGGATATCGCATCGGCGATGCCCAGGTCAGTGAAAAACATGCCGGATTCCTTATCAATGCAGGAAAAGCAACAAGCGAGGAATTTCTGAATCTCATTCAACATGTGAAAGAGGTTGTCTATACAAAAACAGGCTATCAGCTGGAATGCGAAATGAAAATTCTAGAATAGGAACTCCACTATGAGCAATAAGAAGGAAGCAATTTTAATTATTGATGACAGTCCCCTCATCTGCAAGATGGTTGAACTCACATTTCAATCTCCTGAAATGCAAGTTTTTTGTGCATATAATAAAGCAGAAGCCTTGCATATTTTGCTGACAGAATCTTGCGATATTATTCTGCTGGATGCGGTATTGCCGGATGCAGATGGTGTATCCCTATGCCAAGTATTCAAAAAAGATCCGCTGATTAAAGACATTCCCGTAATTTTTATTACATCCATGACAGATACCAAATATATGGAAGCAGGCTTCCAAGCCGGGGCAACCGACTATATCGCCAAACCTTTTACCATTATAGAGTTAAAAGCACGGGTACTAGCACATTTGCAAGCAAAGCGTAACAATGACCTTTTGAAGCAAATCAATATCTATTTGGAACAAGCCATCAAGGAAAATCAGCGGCTGGCCAATACCGATCCTCTGACCGGTGTCTACAACCGGTTCTATTTCAACAAACAGCTGAATTCACAAATTAAGCTTGCAAAAGTACGGTCCCAGCCGCTTGCTCTTTGCTTCTGCGATGTCGATGACTTCAAAAAAATCAATGATACGTACGGGCATAGCATAGGTGATGTTGTCTTGACCACCATTACGCATTTTATCCGCCAGCATCTCCCTTCTCATGCCAATGTGGCGCGCTGGGGCGGCGAGGAATTTGCCATCATTCTTCCGGGAACAACCGTTGAAGAAGGTTATTTCATTGTAGAGACTATCCGCAAAGCAATTGCACACTATCGTTTCGATATCAAAGGAAAGCAATTTCATAGTTCCCTGACCATTTCCTTAATCGCCTACGATCATCACTATGATCTAGATACCCACATGTACCAACTGGACCAAGCACTTTATGAAGGGAAAAACAGCGGAAAGAATTGCACCGTTTTGGCTGCCATTCCTACCCGCTGCTAGGAAGCAATCATGGAACAAATTAAAAATTGGGTTAATATCTGTCTCAAAAAAAATAATCAAATCTTATTGTTGAATCGGCAGCATGACAACTTCAAAGGATGGATTCATCCAGGCGGCAAGGTTGAATTCCCTGAAAGTTTTGCGGAAGCAGCTATTCGTGAAGTCCTTGAGGAAACAGGGTTGACAGCTACCCATCTGCAGCTGAAAGGAATTTCGGGCTTCACAAATCCGGTTAAACAGGAACGTTTTGTATACTATGATTATTTATGCGAGCAATTTGAAGGAACACTTCTGGAACGTTCACCCGAAGGTGATCCGCAATGGTGGAATATTCAGGATCTGGAACTAATTCCAATGCAGCCGGACATTCGCACACGCATTTATCTGCTCTTGCAAAATGGTACATATGAACGTATTCACTATTGGGATGAAGAACATCATTGTGTCTCCTATACAAAACTGAAACAATACAATAAAGAGTGATGGAACATAACTGCCATCACTCTTTTTTTAAGCTAATTTGTCGAATACTGTCCATTCCCAAGGAAATCATCACTCAATGTCAATTGTTTTTTGTTCAATTGCAGGATGTTCTGAAGCACTTGGAAAATTTAACTCTAAAATACCATCGCGGTAAGATGCTTTGATTTCTTCTCTTTTCACAGCATCGCCAATATAGAAACTACGCTTACATGAACCATAGCTGCGCTCTTGGTGGATAATTTTGCCAGCGTCATTTTTCTTTTCACGTGTTTCATTTTTCTGCGCCGAGATCGTCAAATAGCCATTCTCATGTTCAATTTTAATATCGTCTTTGGTATATCCGGCTAATTCCATCGACAAGTAATAGCGGCCATCAACCTCCTTGACGTCTGTTTTCATTGTTTCTTCTCTGCGGAAGAACGGATCGCGGAACAATTCATCCCAAGTTTGCAGGCCAAATCGTGGTCTTGGTACTAACATGTTCATTCCTCCTATCTTGCTCTATGTTAGTATGTGCAGATATCAACCTCTTCTATCGTGACAAACAGCCATGATTTGCTTTGAAGATTCTATCTATCTTGCACCGTTTAGCACTTTAATAAAAAGAGTGCTAATAATACTGTAAAATGAAAGCTAACCTAAGTTAACTTACAATTTTAGTATATCACAAAATTTAGCACTGTCAATATGTGAGTGCTAAATTTTCGTATCTTGCTCCCTGTTTCTGATCATGATACAATAGCAGCAGGAGGATTTAGACATGGAATCAAGAACACGTGTAGCATTAATCAGCATCATTGTTGAACGGTCTGAGTCCGCAAAGGCCATCAATGATTTACTTCACGAATATGGCTATTATATTATAGGACGCATGGGTATTCCCTATCGTGAACGCAATATTTCTCTAATCAGTGTAGCCATTGACGGACCTGCTGATGTAATCAATGCACTGTCAGGAAAATTAGGAATGATTCCTTTCGTCAATATCAAAACCATTTATCCGAAACTATCAGATCAATAAATAAGCATGGGCCGCGGTCCATGCTTTCTATTTCATAATAAGTAGTTGTTGCTGCGATCTGCCAGTTCTAAGGTATACAGCACATACGTTTTATAGCCTTCCGCAATAAAAGGATCACGTTTTGCAAGCGAGTCAGCTTCCTCTTTCGAGTTCGCACGCAAAATAACCATTCCGCCTGCATAATCCAGCATAGGACCACATAAAACAAGCTCCTGCTGCGCTTCCAGCAATTTCAAGTGCTCCACATGACGTTCAATGACTTCCATGGATAATGGATTCTTATTTTCCATTATCATCACATATACAACAGGAATAGTTTGTGAAGTAAGTTCCATCATTCTAGCACACCGCCCGCTTCCGTTTGCGACCAATACGGTTCATTGCTTCCATCTTCTCAATATATTGCATAGCCGGCGGTACTTTACATGCCGTATTACCCATATCCACAGTAATAGTCCCTATGGAACTAGCTACCTCTTTGGCTTTCCCAGTTAATTCTTTCAGATAGCCTCCAACCGCAATCACAAACTGATTCATACAATAGCGTACACGGTTTTCCTCTTGGTGAATTGTTCTTTGGATCAATTGCAGATAAGACATAATCTCTTGTTGATCCAACAGCTGATCTTCCGTAATACTAATGTGAGCTGCATAGGCAGACCAGCCAATGGTGCGCATAGCAGGATCTTCACTGGCAATCCAGTAACGCACTAACGGCAATGCATACTTGCTTTCCGCAACTACATTTGCTACTGTTGCTTCCCGATGCAATTCCCATGCTGCTTGCCTGGCCCAAGATTCCAATTGCTCTTTGCTCATTAGCTTGGGATCGATGCAGAGTCCAGCCAGATACATTGCTTCCGAGACTTGCGACGCATATAACTGCAATGCCAGCTCTTGATTCTTTCGAACATAACGCATTAGTTTCTTCAATTCTCCGATTTTGGTTCCATACAATGGTTCCACGCCGCCACTTCGCATCATGGTACGTTTGGTTTGTTCGTCTGCCCTTTCTTTTATCATGACCAGCAACTCATCCACTGTCATAGAGGCACCTCCTTTATGCATTAAGCATGTATTTCTTCTAATTTTAATAAGGCTTGATATAGCCGTTCCATTGCATCAATCAAAGTACTCCGGTGGCAGGCAACATTCATTCTGGCAAATTTATCATCGCCAAATGGCTCGCCCAAAGAAAGCCAGAGCTTGGCATCATGCACCAAAAATTGTTCCAGCGCTTTTCCGGATAGACCATATCCGGAAAAATCAATCCACAGCAAATACAAGGATTGCGGTTCAATGAGTTGCAGCCGCGGTAATTTCTCCTGCAAAAATTGCCGGACATAAGCTACATTAGATCTTATATGGTCTACCAATTCCTCCACATAAGCATCTCCATGCAGGTATGCTTGCTTGCATGCCAAGGAAGAAAAAGAGCTCATCATATGTAAGCCGAGCCGCTCCATACCTTCTTCAAACTGTTCTCTGATCTCGCTGTTTGCTATGATCACATTGGAAAACTGCATTCCCGCCAGATTAAATGTTTTACTTGGCGCCGTGCAAATAATCGCTTTTTCAAATGATGGATTTGCTTTCAAAAACGGAATATGCGTATATCCCGGATAAACGAAATCCTGGTGAATTTCATCACTGATAATCATCACATCATGCTTCTCACATATGGCAGCTATGCGCTGCAATTCCTTTGCTGTCGCTACTTTGCCAACCGGATTATGCGGATTGCATAAAATATACAGCTTTATATGTTCCTTTACAATCATTTGTTCCAATTGTTCAAAATCATACTCGTAACAATTTCCCGTACGAATCAACGGTACATCCACGACACGACGTTGATTGCTCTTGGCTGCTTTCGCAAACGGCGGATATACAGGTCGATTGATTAAGACGCTATCCCCTTCTTCGGTAAACAGCTGAACTGCCAAATGCAATGCAAAGACAATACCAGGCGTATGAATGATCCAAGCAGGATCAACTTCCCAGTTAAAGCGGCGCTTCATCCAGCCTTGAATTGCTTCTGTTGTTCCTTCTTCAATTAACGGATAGCCGTAAACACCAGACTCGGCACGAGATACTAGTGCTTCCGTTACTTCATCTAATGTTTTGAAATCCATATCCGCAACCCAAAGCGGCAATGCATCACCGGGGATTCCCGCATCCTTATAGCCATCCCATTTCCGGGAACTACTTTGGCGGCGATCAATCAATTCATCAAATCTGGACATACTGTTCTCCTTTTGTATTATTACATTGCTATTATATCAAATGAAATGCATTAGCGATATCCGTTTTGACGCGGTCTTCCTCTTTCGTACTGGCGCGGCCATGACAGTTCCTGCTGCAAAACACCATCTGCCAGCAATGGCCAATAGGGTTCTCTGAGTAAAATCCGGCCTAAGTAAATCATATCTGCTCGCTGATGCTGTAAAATTTCTTCAGCCATATGGGGATCAGTGATCAAACCACCTGCAACAACCGGCAGCTTAGTCTGTTTTCTGATCATTTCCGCAAATTGAACTTGATATCCTGCATAAGACGGAACCGGAACGGGCACAACACCCCCTGAGCTTACATTCACCAAATCTACTCCCAAAGCCTTCACTTCATTTAGTATATCAGCAACTTCCTGCGGATGATTTCCGTTTTCCTGATATTCTTCCGCTGATACACGAAGCATCAGTGGTTTCTCTATCGGCCATTCCTTGCGAATCGCCGCAATAATTTCCTGCAAAAAACGTGCTCGTCCAATAAGACTGCCACCATATGCATCTGTCCGCTGATTCGTCAGGGGTGACATAAATTGATTGATCAGATAACCATGGGCAGCATGAATTTCAATGATATCATACCCTGCTAATCGCACTCTTCTGGCTGCGTCCTGGAAAGCCAGAATCACTTCGCGGATATCTGTTACCGTCATTTCGGCAGGCACGTCATAGTCGTCACTGAAGGCAATTGCACTTGGTGCTATGATTTGATGCGGCTTAGCAGTCCCTTTCCGTCCCGCATGTCCCAGCTGAATGCCGATCTTGCTGCCATATTCATGAACTACATCCACAAGCTGCTTCAACGGCGCAATCTGCTCATCGCTCCAAATTCCTAAATCCTGAGCGGTAATGCGGCCGCGTTGCTCCACCGCCGTCGCTTCCTGGATAAGCAATCCTACAGTTCCTTGCGCTCTGGTTGCATAATGCACAATATGCCACGGTGTACAGATCCCGTCATCAGCAGCGCTGTACATGCACATTGGCGCCATCATTATTCTATTTTTCACTGTTAAATCCTTACAGATAAAAGGGGTAAAAAGTTGTGCCATTTTAGTTCCTCCAATATGGTTAGTATAGCATTCTAAAGCTGTTGTTGCACGACAGATACTTAGGAACAGCGAAAGAAACAGCACAATACATACTGCATTGGAGTTTTTAATCCCTTTTATCTCATACTAGAAGCGTAAGATATAATACTATAGGATAGCCTTTTAATTAGAACACACCTTCCTGATTCTTGTTTATCAAGTATCTTCGATCTCTCTTTCGAGGATTGCTCGATGCAGAACATTTCAGCTGGAATCATCAATCATTTTGAAATCTCAACGGCTGCATTCGGGAAGTTGTAATATTTGACAAAGTAAGCTCTAGCTGACTATAATACCATTGATATGGAGGAAAATTCTATGAACAATTGCCAAAGATGCAGATCAGCCAATGGCCATGCCTTATGTATTCATAAAGTACCAATTTTCGCTTCTCTGGACCACCGTTATCTGCATCGTATTTCGTCTTTGATTGAGCATCATACGTATAAAAAAGGGGAAACGATTATGCAGGAGGGAGAATGGTCCGACAGTTTGATTATTGTGGAAGACGGCATTGTAAAAGCATATACAATCAATCCCGACGGACGCGAACAAATTCTGTATATATTTTCAAGCGGTGACTTTTTTGGCGAAAAATTCATCCTTCATGATCATCAAGCAACGTATAGTGTCGAAGCATTGGAAGAAACCAAAATCTGCCGCTTATCTAAAAAAGAATTTCAGCAAGTGCTGCATGCTTTTCCGGACATTGCCATTAATATTATCAGCGCCTTAGGTGACCGCATGGAACGATTGGAATTATCCTTGCAAAATTATGGTATCCGCAACGTCGATGCGCGCATCAGTAACCTATTACTGGATTTTGCAGATAAATATGGTACCCAAAAGACAGAAGGCATGTTGATTCGCCTCCCCATCAGCCGTGAAGGCATTGCCAATTATCTCGGTGTCACCCGGGAAACCGTCAGCCGCAAACTAGGCCAGCTGGAACAAGATGGTATTATCCGCTCTATATCAAATAAATCAATCTTAATTGTGAAACAGCAGCAGCTGGAGCAAATGGCAAAGGAATAACCGCAACTGTGATTGTAATCACAGTAATCATCATCCTGATCAAGTATACTGAACTTGTAAATCAAGGAGGAACAAACATGAATTATCGCGACCCCAAAACCACAATTGGAAACGTTGTAGCCATGTATCCAAAAACAACTAGTATTCTGACAGCATACGGAATTGATTATTGCTGCGGAGGACATCGTTTCTTGCAGGAAGTGCTGCAAGAAGAACAGATCAATGCGCAAGAACTGTATCAAGCACTGGATAGCTTTTTAGCGCAAGCTGTTATCAGCCAAGATGGAGAAAACTTCTTGAATATGACAAGCGGACAATTGTCTGGTTATATTGAAGACAAGCATCACACCTATTTAAGAGAACAACTGCCCAAGATTGCTGAATTGCTGGCTACCATTATGCGTGTCCATGGTTCCAAGCATCCGGAATTATTTGAAGTATACCGCCTGTTTGGTTCCTTGAAGAGTGACTTGGAACAGCATTTGCTGAAAGAAGAACAGCTGCTATTCCCGGCTCTTGAAACCACCCAGACAGAAGCCATTCAAAAACTTTCGGATACAATTATCCAGGAACACGAACATGCAGGTTCCGTACTGCTTCAGCTCCGTCATGAAACAAATCACTTTACCGTACCGCAAGATGGCTGCAACACGTATCGCCGGGCCTACGAGCTGCTCGCCGATTTGGAAGCCGATTTGCATGAACACATTCATTTAGAGAATAATATTCTATTAGCAGCATATGACACAAGAAGCCAAGCACATTAGTCTGTCCAGCAGCATCCATGCCCTAGCAACTGCTTATCCTGAGATCATTTCCATTATGAAAGAGCTGGGATTTCACGATATTGCCAATCCGCTTATGCTGCAGACGATGGGAAAAATCATGACAATTCCCAAAGGTGCAAGAGCCAAGCAAGTTAGTTTAGACCATATTATCCAAACATTAGAAAATCATGGCTTTATCGTTACAAAGGAGGAATCAGAATGAGTGAATTCATCAACAACAGAGAACATCGAAAGGAAGTCTTAAAAGAGATCATTGCAAAATTGCATGATGGTATGACCGTAGACGAAGTACAAGCAGAGTTCGAAGCAACCTTCGGCAATGTCAGTGCCGCTGAAATAACCGAAGCAGAACAGCAATTGATCAATGAAGGATTGCCGGTTTCCGAAATTCAAAGACTATGCGATGTGCATTCTGCGGTATTCAAAGGGAGTATTGAAGAAATTCATCGTGTCATCGATGAGCGGGACATCCCCGGTCATCCGGTAGAAGTGTTAATTCGGGAAAACGATGCGATTGAGCAGTTGATCAATCAGGAAATTCGTCCCCTTGCCGCAAAGCTTGATCATACATCGTTGAATATCATGGGGCGTTTTTTAGATTTATTGCTGCGTATTGACCTGCATTACAGCCGCAAAGAAAACCTCTTCTTCCCATATATGGAAAAATACGGCATTTCAGCACCTCCGAAAGTGATGTGGGGGGTGGATGATGAAATTCGTGCCAGTTTGAAACAGCTTCGCAAAGAACTTGCGAATCAAGATTTAGATATTCCTGCCTTCCAGGCAAATTTGGAAATTGCCTTAATTCGTGTCGAAGAAATGATTTTCAAAGAAGAAAATATTTTAGTACCGATGCTTTTGGAAACACTAACACAAGAAGAATGGAAACGCATTGCGGATGAGAGCAGTGAAATCGGCTTCATGATCCCGGATATTCCAAACTGGGATCCTGTTATGACGCCGCAGACAGAAACAAAACCGGAACCTACCCTGCAAGAAGTAGAAGGTCAAATTCATCTGCCATCCGGTGTATTCAAGCCTGAAGAACTTGTGAACACGCTGAATGCATTGCCATTCGATATTACTTTTGTTGATAAAGACGATACTGTAAAATATTTCAGCCAAGGAGCGGAGCGAATCTTTACCCGCACCAAAGCAATCATCGGCCGCAAAGTCGCAAATTGCCATCCGCCGGGAAGTGTGCATGTCGTAGAGCAGATTTTAGATGATTTTAAATCCGGAAAGAAAGACCATGAAGATTTCTGGATTCCAATGAAAGATATGTTTGTATATATCCGTTATTTCGCTGTTCGCAATGAACAAGGCGCCTACCTTGGAACATTGGAAGTAACCCAGAATATCAAACCAATTCAAGCATTAACAGGAGAAAAACGACTCGTATCAGAATAGAGGTGAGATCATGAAAGCAACAATTGACCGCAGCGGCTGTATTGGGTGCACCTTATGCACTAACATTGCACCGGATGTATTCCGGATGGCAGATGACGGACTGGCAGAAGTCTACCAAACACCAATTCCTGAAGGTTCTTTGGATGATGCAATCCAAGCCAAAGAAAGCTGTCCGGTTTCTGTTATTGATGTCACAGAAGCATAAACTGATTTGCCCGCAGAATTTAGTTCTGCGGTTTTCTTTTGCTTCAAAATTTGCGCTCAATGTCCTGATGATGTAGAATGGATTATTTTGTGGTATGATAATACCAGCAAAGAAGAGTGAGGAATACGATTGATGCTGAAAACTGTTTACAGTCCGCAAGGTGGAAGAATACTCCTTGACGGCAAGAAAGTTATAAACTTGGCTTCCAATAATTATTTAGGACTAGCCAATCATCCGGAAATCATTGATGCCGCAAAAAAAGCAATAGATCTTTATGGTGTTGGAGCAGGAGCAGCCCGGTCTATTGCCGGCAACTACCCGGTTCACAACGAATTGGAAGAACTCCTTGCTAAATTCAAGGACGTTGAAGCAACTTGTGTATTCAACTCCGGTCTAGCTGCCAATTACGGCACCATTCCCCTTCTTGTGGGTAAAAATGACGAGGTATTCAGCGACGAACTGAATCATGCCAGTCTGATTGATGGTATCCGGCTATCCAAGGCAAAAATTACTGTATACAAACACTTAGACATGAACGATTTAGAACGACACTTGCATACCTCAGAATCTGAGCATAAGCTGATTATTACTGATGGTGTATTCAGCATGGATGGAGACATTGCACCCCTAACGAAAATCGTAGAACTCAGTAAAAAATATAATGCTAAAATCATGGTTGATGATGCCCATGGTGATGGCGTGATGGGTAAGTCTGGTCGCGGAACGATCGATTATTTTGGAGTACGTAATGACATCTACATAGAGACGGGTTCTATTTCCAAAGGATTTGGATCTGCGGGTGGTTTTGCGGCGGGAAGCAGCGAATTGATTGAACGAATTCAGCGAGAAGCACGTTCTTTCATTTTTACAGCAACTCCTATGCAGCCCTCCATGGCATCCGCAGCAGTGCGGGCGATTGAATTATTAATGGAAAGTGATGCACTCGTATCCAAGTTATGGCAAAATCGCGAATACTTTGTTTCAGAGTTAAAGCAGCTTGGCTTTGACTTAGGAACAACAAAAACCCCCATTATCCCCGTCATGGTTGGTGATGAAGAAAAGACGCAGTCTTTAAGCGATCTGCTTTTCGAAAACGGGGTCTTTGCGCAAGCAATTAAATATCCGCTTGTTGGAAAAGGAAAAGCGCGGCTGCGCGTTATCATTTCGGCTGCACACGAGAAAGAAGATCTTGACGAGGCTATCTCTGCTTTTAGAAGCGTTGGGATACAGCTTGGCATGATTCCCTGATAAACCAGCAAAATAGAACGAATACAAAAAAAACTAAGGCAACTTTCGAATCCTTAGTTTTTTACATTGGTGCATCAACACATGTACGTGCTTCTACCAGGCAATGCTATATCAATTAGTAAATCAGCCAGATCAGAACATAACCGGTAATAACTGCAGCCAGAGTAAATGGAATACCGATACTCATAAACTTTTGCGCACTCACTTCATGTCCTTCTTTTCTTAAAATACCAAGCGCTGTAATATTAGCAGAAGCTCCAATAGGTGTCATATTTCCGCCAAGTGTTGCCCCTGACAATAATCCCAAATACAATAAAGTAGGATTTACTTGCAATGTTGCAGCAATCGCTGTTACTACCGGAAGCATCGTTGCCACATAAGGAATATTATCAATGAATGCTGAAAATAATACAGATGCCCATACAATTAATGTATAGATTACAAATAAATTATCTTTGCTTAGTTTAATAAAAAGCAAACTTATATCATCCACGACACCCGCTTCAGTTATACCACCAATTACCAGAAACAGACCTGCCAATAACAAAATTGTAAAGTAATCAATTTCTTTCAGAGTCTTGCGAAATACACTACGATCATTTTCTTTCAAAAAATCACGAATCATTCCAAGTACTAGCAGCGCAATACATATATAACCATTAATCATGCTTGGCATGTTTGGCAAGAATGACGCAACTATCAATAATACAATCATGCCAACCAGTAATATACTCGGGAAGTAATCCTCCACCATCGTACGTTCCAATGCCTCCACAGGCTTTGCATCTTTGCGGAAAATCCATAGCAAAACAAGTGTTGAAGCAAGAGCACTGATCTGAACAATCCAAAAAATACCAATTTTTCCTTGATAATAGAAGAAATCCATAAAATTCATATTAGCGTAGCCACCAAGCAAAATCGATGTAGTATCACCCACCAATGTTGCGGCACCTTGTAAGTTAGAAGCTACAGAAATGGCAATGATACTATTTACAGGAGAAATTTTTAATTTCTTTGCAATCGTAATCGCCACCGGCGCCACCATTAACACGGTTGCTACATTATCTACGAATGCAGAAATAATTCCTGCGAATAATGATAATGCAATAATAGCCCATTTCACATTTGGTGTTTTTTCAATAATTAAATCAGCTAATAAAGATGGCATTTTCGATTCAATAAATAAAGCCACTATACCCATTGTACCTGAAATCATCATCAGTACATTCCAGTCAATGGTAGTTAATACTTGATTATATGGCAGAATTCCCAATACCACAAAAAGACAGCCAGATCCCAATGCAATAAAAGCGCGTTTATTTGGAATCAGCAGTAAACAAGCATATGTAATCACAAAAATTGATATTGCTGCTAATTTCATACATTTCTCCTCTATCTAATTTCTCAAGTAATGATTATATCATAAATGTTTATTTCTTTCATCAATAAATTATAAGAACTTGAAACACTAGTTTTTTCTCTCGGTCGAATTTTATGCTATTTGTTACATATCATCGAATCGTTCTGCATAACATAGTTTGATCTCCAAAGGAGTGATTCCATGTGCACAGCAATTACCTTAAAAGGCAAAGCAAATCATCAAATTTTAGGAAGGACCATGGATTTTTCCTACCCCATTGCACCTTCATTATACTTTATCAATAAGAATCGCAGCTGGTCAAATGCACAGCTTCAGCAAGCTTATCCCTCTAAATATGCCTTCTTGGCGCTAGGACAGACAATAGCACCTTTACAAGCCTTCTTTGATGGTGTCAATGAGAAAGGGATCGGTGCAGCTGCCCTCTACTTTGCCGGATATGCCCAGTATGACACATTGCAGCAGATAAAATCCAGTCGCTCCCCCATTGCATCATATGATGTATTGCAATATATTTTAGGAAACTGCGATTCCTTGGCACAGCTGCCTTCTTTGCTGCAAGAACTGCAAATAATTGGCATGGAAGATCCGGTAACCAAATCAATTGCTCCGCTCCATTGGATTGTATCTGACAAAATGGGAATAACTGCTGTCATCGAGAAAACAAAAAACGGAATGCAGCTCTATCGCAATCCGCTTGGCATTCTTGCCAACAGCCCGGAACTTCCTTGGCATTTGACCAATCTTCGCAATTATGGTTTTGTTACTGCAAAGCAAGAGGAAACAGCAAATTGGGATGGAATGCCTTTGCCGCCATTCGGGCAAGGAGGCAATACAGCAGGATTACCCGGCGGTTTTACCTCACCGCAGCGATTTGTGCGCGCCGCTTATTTAAAAAGTCATTTGCCGCAACCAGCAACCCTGGACGAAACAATCCAAGGTGCATTTCATGTCTTGCAAAGTGTTTCGATTCCGCAAGGCGCTGTGTTATCCAATCGCGATACCTATGATTATACTAAGTATATCGCTGTCATGGAGTTAACGGCACCGCAATACTTTTTCCAATCTTATGGCAATCAGCAAATCACAAGAGTGTCATTGTCGGAATATCGGCAAGAAACTGCACCGCTGCTGGAACTTGGCAATGTTATGCAGCCTATCCAATATCAAAAGATTCAAGCAAATTAGATCGTATCACAAGCGTACGCAAATACGATCTTTTTTCTGCTTTGCCTCATACAATGCCTGATCTGCATAATGAAACAGCCGCACAGCATCAGATTCTTCCCGGCTGATGGCAATCCCGATGCTGCCGGTTATCTGCAGCAATGGATACTCTGCCAAAGAAATCTCTTTCATTTCGTGTGTCAGTTTCTGGCAGGATGCATACACCTCGGTCATGGTATGGTGACGAAACAGAATGCAAAATTCATCCCCTCCATAGCGATACACGTTTGCATCCAAATCCATTTGCCGCATGACATTAGCACAAGATTGCAAGACATGATCCCCTGCCTGATGTCCATAGGTGTCATTGATGCTTTTAAAATTATCAATATCAACAATGGCCAGTGCATATACGACTTCCTGAATATCTTCTTCCATATCCTTTAAAGCCTCATGCAATGCCCGGCGGTTGTAAATACCAGTTAACTCATCTTGATGCAAACGCTTTTGAAGCAGCAGCCGTTCCAACTCCACTTGCATGCTGGCATCATTTTTCTTCTTTTCAAAGCGAATTACAATAAATGAAACAGCTGTTAGAGCAAGTAAAGTAAATAATGCAATCAGAAACTCGGTTGCCCGCATCGTACTATGAAAAACACTTGCCTTTGAAGGATCCCATTGAATCAACAGTTCACTCCCAACCATGGAACAAAGTGCCGCTGCCGAAGTCATCAAAGAAACTTTATAATCCGAATATACAGTGGTGAGCATAATACCGACGGCAAAGATATAATAAATTGGAACAAATAAACTATGTACAATAGTCAGGACACTGCAAATCGCAACATACAACAAGGAAATCAATCTTATTTTACTTCTTTGATCATACCGCTTGGTATGCATTACATAATACCCTATTCCCAGCAACATACAATTCAGCACTGCAGGAAATGCCATATATTTAAAGCAATATACTTCTACGGTTGTCGTAAGCAACTCTGTACCTATAATGCTATATCCTAATACCAGCTCCACGCAAGTAGCAAAGACAACCAATTGCATGGTAGTTTTAAAATGCCAGTTCAGCCATTGATGATCAATTGCTTCATATGCTTTTTTAATATCGCGCAAATGTGCATTTTCTTCCATTTCTATTTTCCGATAATCATCTTGTTTCATCTCTACACCTGTCTTTCTTTGTTGGTGAGAGCTACAAAGCCCGGTTTACCAATTGCTGTACATCACAAGGATCCCAAATTGAGTGTAAAACATCGATTGCTTCAATAAGCTCCGTCTGTTCATATTGCATTATGTTTGTAAATGGATCATAACTTGCTAATTTTGCTGTCTTTGCAATACAAAAGCCTAAACTCGCATACAAACGAATAGCCTTATGACTCCATGTCTGGGTATGAAGCCAAACAGCTTTCTGCGGTTCCGCTTGCTGAAAGACCTGCATCGCTTTTTGAACAACGGCCTTTCCCAACCCCAACCCTTGATATTCAGGACATACTGCTACCCAATGCAACGCTGCCTGATGACCCAATTCACTGTCAACATACCAAGCCGTGGCAGTTGCAACGGGAATCCCATCTGGATTTTCTATGAAGATACAACGTGTTAGCAATTGCTCGCGATAAGGCATAAACATGCAGCTGTAATACCTATTCGCCTCTTCAGCAGTGGCAAATTCTAAAACAGAAGTTTCAATTCTGCTCCAGTGCTGTTCATCTTTGTCACAAAAAAAGCGAAAAGAAAAACCTGCCGGCAAGCATATATCTGATACATCGTATGGATACTCACATTTCATAATAATTGATTGATATGGTATTGTTTTATCTAACATATAGTTTTTCCTTAATCCGTTTCGGGAATATAGATTCCGCCATGATAGCAAACAATGCTTTTGGCTTTCAAGGCTTTTATTTTTCGAAGTGACTCTTCTGCTTCTTGGATATCAATTGCATATTCAGGATTTGCAACAATTAATTCTCCCTGATCTAATACAGCCGCATCCCCGGCAATTAACATCTGCGATGCAGATACATAAAGTGAACAATGCCCCGGTGTATGTCCCGGTGTCATCATCATAGTACAGCCGCCAGCCCATGGCAATATCTCTTTATCTGTTACCACCATGTCCACAGGAACAGGTTGAATTTCTTTCAGCATTGCACAAAAAGCATAGCCAAACTCCTGCATTTCTTCCGGCAATGACTCCTGTCTTTGTTCAGCCTGGATCAATCGCAATGATTTTTGCGCACCTGAAATGAAAGGTGCTTCTATATGGCTGGAGACAATTTTGATTTTAGGATATTTCTGCTTCCATTCATGCAAAGATCCCATATGATCATGGTCATGATGCGTAATAAAAATATGAGTCAGATCAACTGCGTTGATCTCATGCTTAAGCAAAGCATTTTGAATAGATGAAAAAGATGAAGGATACCCGCAGTCAATTAACACAGTATTTTTTTCATCTCGCAATACAACGGGATAATATGTCACAGCTGCTCCATAGATCAGCTCTTCAACCTTTACTATCAAAACTTGGTTCATTTAACAGTCTCCTTCTATAAGCACAATTGCATGCGGTACTTTAAAATTAATAACTGTTGCTTCTTGCTGCAATTCGGATTTATTATACATGTTTCGTGCTTTAATTTCCATTACAAGAACAAATATATTGCATTCAACCCTCGTTGTACTGCAGATATGCTTCTACTGTATTCAACATCCTATGCTATTCAACAGATACATACAGATTATCTTTGATATAAAAACGCCAAAGAAATTCTGCTGCCTCCTGGGCATAATCAATTCCTACTCGTTTGGCTTCAACGATATCCACTGTATCTTGCTTTCCATCTTTGATATATATGGTATTGCCGCATACATCGCTGCCATTGAGCTGCTTGTCAATGGAAAAAGCTTTGCATAATTTACCTGGCCCATTGGTCAGCGCTTTTTTTTGCTGTGTGGTCAGCTGCCAATACTCTTTTTGAAACCGATGGTGCGCCATTTCTTCCAACCCTTCCAAAGGCTCAACAGCACGGATTAGAACCGCTTGCGGAATACCCTCTTCTCTGGTGACAATATTAAAGCAAAAATACATTCCATAAATCATAAATATATAAACAAACCCAGGTTTTCCGTACATGACTGCGACACGCTTTGTTTTTCGTCCTCCATAAGAATGTGCCGCCTTGTCCTCAATACCCATATAAGCTTCTGTTTCTACAATGCGCGCCGTTAACTTATAACCATTCACTTCATAGACCAGTATTTTCCCTAAGAGTTCTTTTGCAACAACTACTGCATCTCTATCATAAAATGCTCTTTTCAATATCGCCATCTGTTCACATCCTTTTCAACTATCAATTTAATCTGCCTGTCTAATACTTTCACAAGTTCTTGTAACTTAGTTTGCAACGCAATGCGTTTTTTATATGTCTTTGCTGACCAAGGCATAAAGCCATTTTCCATTCTGTCAATACAGTCAGATTGTGGTTTCGATGCAGCAGCAATTTCCTTTATTTATAGTTCCTGTTGATGCACATCTCATGACATAAAAAAGATACGAAAGACAACTTTCATTCATATCTCATTCTATCATAATATTTTCTTTTGTTCTTGTTAGCTGATTCAAAACAGGAATCATTGTAATTGCTTTTTGGATATTTTGCTCATCATTTGCAATGCAAACTGTTTTCTAGGCTCCATATCATCTTCTTATGCAAGAGAATCTGGCCTAATCGGCTGCTGTTCAGGCAAAGCAAAGCTGATGCATATTTATCGGCTCAATCAGTAAGGTTCATCTTTCCATCGAAAGTTTGTGATACCTGCACCTACCTCAAAATGGTATTTGGCTATTCCAAGATCCACTTTTGTCCAAAAGCCAATCCCTGCTTTTGCATGAACTTGTTTCCCTGCCAGTGCGAAAACAAATTTCTGCTGGTTGATTGCAGTAGGTGCAAGCAAAGCTGCATCTACACCATTCCAAAACCAATCCGGCATATCGGCATTTCCATGAATTACCTCTTCTCGTTTCTTTGATTTGCGAGATCCGCCATTGGTTGTTCCATACCCAATGGCAATTACCAAATATAGTTTTTCCCCGCTTCTTACCGCAAATGCACGTTTCACCTTATTGAAGGTCAAAGCAACCCAGCATGTATTTAAACCCAGCTGCTGTGCCTTCAATACTACTTTTTCTCCGTAGTAACCACATTGCTCTTCTATATGCGCATGCTTCTTTCCCACAATTGCAATATAATTCCTGACACCGGTAAAACTGCCATAGTGCGCCATGGTTCCACCAAATGCTTTCGGTTCATTTAGAATCAATTGCATATGCAAGTCACTTTCTTGGTTGCATAACGCAATGTAAGACTTTAATTCCTTGACAACTGCATCATCAATTGGTCTATCAGTATAAGAACGTACCGAATGACGGGCTTTCATTGCTTCCAGTAGCTCCATATTAGTTCTCCTCTTTGCTAATCAAGCAGATATGTATTGATCTCTTTGCGCAGCTTCCATACATTATCTCCATAGTTACTGACAATTACCATCAAAAGCTGTTTATCGATATCATAGGACGTGAGAAAACTAACACCAGGGTCACTGCCTTGGAAATATGGTACAAACCGCTCTTCAATTTTTTGCAGCCAGATACCATAGCCGTAACACTCTTCGGAACCACTATGATTGGCAAGCATCGTTTGAGTCATTGTTTTGGAAAGCAATTGATAGGAAAGCAACGCTTCCCAAAATGAGACAATATCAGAAACAGTTGTAAATGCGCCGCCGGCACCCGTACCTTTCGCATCTACACTAAAAATATTGGTACGATATCCACCACGTTTTTCATCATAGATATAATTGGAAGCGCAGTTTCCCGGAAGCATGTCAAGTTCATAATATCCCGTATCGTTCATACCGCATGGTGCAAAAATATGCGTTTGCAAATATTGATCAAAGGCCACTCCTGTTATTGTTTCGATGATCAATGCCAATACTACAAAGCCGGTATTATTATACTGAAACTTGCTGCCCCGTGCGTACATCATCGGCTTATTAATAAAAAGCGGCAGTAAATCCTGGTTAGATCGAATTCTATAATTCGGGAAAGCAAACCACAGTTCTTCATATTCACTCATAACGGACTCATCAAAGTAATCTGGTATGCCTGAAGTATGTGTCAATAATTGTTCAACGGTGATTTTCTGATCAACTTGCTGCCAATCCATCGGCAATAAAGTTCCTATCGTGTCTTCCAAATGAAGAACACCTCGTTCAATTAATTGTAAGATTCCCACTGCAACAAACACTTTGCCGGCTGAAGCAGTTGCAAACTTGGTCGCAAAAGAAACGGGGATTTGATTTGCTAAATCAGCATATCCTTGTGCTCTTTCCAGTATTGCTTCACCTGCTTGCCGGACGAATATACATCCTCTGAATGAATCGTTTAACACATGTTCCATCTTCTTTTCGCGCTCCTTGCAAAAGTTAATTTTTTCCTTTATATCCATTATACATTGCTTTCCATCATAAATCCAATCAGCACCAACAAAGTTGAAAATGAGTTATCCGCAGCGATAGTTTCAATATCATACGAGTTTTCCTATCTGTTAAGCAGATTCTTGCAAGCTATCAGATTTCATTTTTTTCAGTATTTCAATCAGCATTTTATAACTATTTGTTTGATATTTATTTTTATGATGTTATGCAAGAGCATATGATAAAAAGGGAATCTTTACCAACTCATTATTATCAACAACACCTTCTACCAGCCCTACATCAATTTCTGTTATATCATTTAGCTGTTCATTATTCTTATTCTGTCGTCATTATTCTGTTGACAAATAGGATTGGTTTGTTTTTTCATTGAATTTAAAGTTTTCACCATAGGCTGAAATTTCCGGAATACTACCTTCATGCGTTCTCATTTGCATAGCATCTTTTTTACTGATGCTGTTTCATCGGCTCTCGGGATCCTTACTTGGATAAAAGACTCCGTCATTCCCCAATGCAAAGGTACCCTTCGCTTCTATGCCAAAATGCTTCTTTGCAATACCTAAATCAATCAAATCCATTGCATAGTCATCAGCAATTTGAGCCCTCAAAATACTGTCTTTGTATTCAAACATTACTTTTTGCGAGTTTTTAGCACTTGGGGCAAGTTGTACTGCTTTCATTCCATCTAGTACCCACTGCGGCAAAGTTTGATCACTTATGATTCGTTCTTCTACGCTCTTAACTTTTCTGTGCGTGGCTGTACGGACCATTTTTTCTGTTAAGGAAAAAGCTGCAACTTTACCTGCCACAATAACACAAACTAAGTCTTCGTCACGTTCAATCGTAAATTCATCCTTGTCAAAAGTTCCGCCAACCCAGCAAGTTCCGAGACCTAAATCAGTCATTGCAAGTACTAAATCCTCTCCGAAATATCCGATCTTCTCTTTTAAATTTTGATCATCTTTTCTTCCTTTCATCAATATCAGGGAACGCACATTGGTGAATAAGCCATAGCTTTTACTAAGTTTCTGAAAGGCTGTGCTTCCGTCCTCTAAAAATGTCAATGTTAAGCCGGATGCTTCATTTAATTGATTGATATAAGAAATAATGGTTTCTTTTTCCTCGCTTGTAATCTGTTCCTTTTCAAATTTTCTCCGTGAAACTCTGGTTTCAATTGCATTGCGCATAAATTTCCTCCTGTGATCCATAGATTTTTTTATCATCCACTGCTTATTGATCGATAAATTCTTTCATTAGATTTTCAATATCCAAAACTAGTTTCTTCAATATTTGCAACTTCGCAAAGACATTGATGTAATAAAAATTCTTGGTTCCTTCTTCTCTCATATTTACGATTCCCGCATCTTTCAGTATTCTCAATTGATGTGAAACCGCAGGACGTGAGAGATGTGTTTTCGCTGTGATCTCGCCAACCCGCATTCCCTTTTGGCAATCAGATTCCATTAAGACCAAAAGTATGATCTGCCGTGTTTCATCTCCAATTGCCGTCAAGATCGATTGCGCATTTCTGAAATCTTCTTGAATCACAGCTATTTGCTCTTTCTTATTCATAATCAACACCTTTTCTTTGGTTCTTTGGTTCGCACTTATAAACCAATGCAAATATGATACTCTTTAGAAAAGAAAAAAACAACATTGAGAAAGCAAAACAAGACAAACACTTTTTCGATGAAAATGTTTGTCTTGTAAAACTGCATCGTAAAGTGGCTTGCTGCTAGTCTAGATTTATCTTATGTATGCTACCATTTCCCTATCTGCTAGTTTCTTAAAATGAAATGACTGATAAAATTTATTATCTACTTTATCCGCAATATCAGTTATCACGATCAGCGTTCTTACTTGTGCATATTTTTCCAATATTGCCTGAAAGAGATATGTACCGATTCCCCGTTTTTGATATTGCGGGTCAACGATTAAGTCTTGCACTACTAAAATATGTTCTCCGTCTCCAACACATCTAACAAAGCCAATGAGTTTATCATTCTCAAATGCTCCCATCCTGTACAGGGACTGATCAAAGGCCCGTATCAACTTCTCATCATTTTTCAAATAAGAATTCCAAGATTCCTTTCGATAAATTTCTTTTACTGATTCAATCATAGATGAATCAAATTCTTTATAATCAATCATCCAGCTACCTTCCTTTTTTGTATTGCAAACACCATCCAATTGTCGCTTAATTATGAATCCTTTTTCTTGCATTAATTCGCCATTTTACCATAATGCCGGTTCAAAAAAGTTCTTATCCATCAATGCCCATTTAGCATATTGCTTTGCATGATATATCTAATTGAAACAGTGTACTCTCTTTTACTTCTGGATGTTTCATAATGAGTATCCTTTCTATTTAAATAACAGTGCCTGTTTTTATGACATTAATTTACTACCTTATGCATATGCATAAACCACCGCTATTCACCAGTCTGAATTGCCATGCTAATTGCAGCAGCAAGACCTTTTGGATTTTCCCATGCCATAGAGTGACCTGCATCCTTGACAACTTCTGTTCGAACACCCTGTTCCATAAGAATCTGCATATCGGGATCAGGTAACGACTTCTCACCAAAAATAACGGTCCTAAAACAGCTGAGGGAATACAACAAATCCCTCCATGCAGGCTTTCCTCCCGCTGCTGCTGCTTTGGATATCAGATAAGCAGCCTTTGGCAGCCACACAGACAAAGAAGCCGCCCACATTCCATTGCCGCTACTGTCGCTGTCTTTTACCAACTTGTGAAACCCCTGATTGATAAATTCCTGCAATTCAAAATCAGCAATATATTTGCTTGCAGAACCCTCCGAGCTCTTGTCAAGATTTGGTTCGCTCAAAATAACGTGATGTAGGTTATCCCGACATTGATCAGCCAATACAAGAGCAACCGCCCCGCCTAAACTATGACCAAACAAAATGAATGATCCAAGATCTAAGAAACGGATAAATTCCAGCAAATATGCAGCATGGTCCTCAACGGTATAGGTGAACTGCTCTGGTTTTTCGCTGTAACCTGCGCCTAAAAGATCTACAAGAATGCGGCGATGATTCCTTAAAGAATCCTGTGCTGCGACTTCAGGATAATCAAATGAACTTGCACAACCAAGTCCGTGAATAAAAATGATCGGCCGCTCCTTACCAGGTAAATCATGATAGCGTATTACATAACCAGTTTCTTTGATCAAAAATTCTTTCATAAATACCTCCTGATGACAGTCGAAATTTCTTTGCATCCCTTGTACTGTAATTCGTGGTCGTTACACATAATCTGCTTTCATTCCTACAACATTCACTGCATGTTTTGCTCAGGCGTCACAGAAAAAGTCAGAGTATTCACTATCTCACCTTCTATACCAAAGATATCATCAATGGGAATGCGGATGCCACTAGCCATGACTAGCCGTTTTTCATATCTGTCTATCTTTTTAACTGCACCAATAACAGTGACATAAGCGCCGCCATCCTTTTTTTCATCAGACTGAAAGTAGGTAATAGTGACTTCTGGATGTTCTTGCAGATGTTCTGCTACAATTTGAAGCTTATCATTTAAAAGATCTTTCTCATATTCGTCCAGTTCTGTTCTCTCAGCAGTCAGTCTAGATGTCTCCTTGATTGCAGAGTCATAGCCAGTCAATGCTGCAAATGGTGAAAATTGGGCTGCCCTGTCAATCCTAGCCATCTGCGGATGCTTGGCAGAAATATGCCGCGGCAGATGAATGATATCATCGTATGTCTTTTTCATGCCTTATGCCCACCAATCTGCTTGTTTCGGTCTATTGTGGTAGCACCTTCTTCCAAATTCATTCCCTTTAGAACGGCATTCTTACCATATTTCTTTTTTATGTCCAACATTGCTTTCTGCATCTTTTTTTCACGTGCAAGTTCAATTTCTTCTTTTTCTTTTTTCGCATTCTCGACCACATAATCGGTAAATAAATCAAGTTGTTCCACACTGTCCGTTTTTCGCATAGCCCCCTCATCAATCACATGATTTGCTGAAATATTGACCCTTCTTACCAGCAAATTTCGATCAACAATGCGCTCAAAGAGCTCTATGACTGCATCAATAATCAGCTTTGTAGAGGACGTGTGCCTGCTAAGCCTTGCTGTACCGTGTGCAGCTTTCGGAACAGAACGCCCATAATAGTCAGTAGTAATTGTTCCTTGATAGGCTTTTTTGATATCGGGATTTGTCAGATTATCAATATCATAGCTCACTGTCAAAACAAGCTGATTCGTTACCAGTCGCTTATCCACCAAGTCAAGTACCAGCAAATCGGTCATTTCCCGCACGATCAGCTTTGCTTTATCAAAAGGATAGGCGCCATGCAGTACCTGCCCAGTTCCAATACTATTGGCACTTGGCTTATATGCCTTAATATCTTCCATTGTGCAAGATTCCCAGCCCCATGCATGGTCAATCAGCAGTTCTGCATTGATACCGAATAACTTGTACAGTAAATCCTCATTGTAATAATCAGCAGGTTTACCAAGGGAACATCTCGCAATATCCCCCATTGTGAGGAGTCCCTGTTCCTCCAGTTTCTTTGCATAGCCTCTGCCAATGCGCCAAAAGTCTGTTAATGGCTGGTGTTCCCATAACAAACGACGATAGCTCATTTCATCCAATTCCGCAATCTGCACCCCATTTTTATCTACCGGAATACGCTTTGCCTGAATATCCATTGCAACCTTGCAAAGGTACAAGTTGGTACCGATGCCAGCTGATGCTGTAATTTTCGTTGTTTTCAGAATATCCAGAATAATTTTCGTGGCAAGCTCCCGTGCCGAAAGATGGTAGGTGTTCAAATATGCAGTAGCATCAATAAATACTTCATCAATAGAATAAACATGGATATCTTCCGGTGCGACATACTTTAAATATATATTATAAATCTGCGTGCTGTAATCAATGTAACGTGCCATTCTCGGAGTAGCAGCAATGTAGTCCAGCGAAAGATGCGGCGAAGTTTTCAATTCGTTATCATCGCATGACGAACTGGTAAATCCTCTTTTTGGTGCCTTCTGCAGCCGAGCTGCATTTACTTCCTTAATCTTTTGAACAACCTCAAACAATCTCGCTCTGCCGGGAATTCCATAGGCCTTCAAAGAGGGCGAGACAGCAAGGCAAATCGTTTTTTCAGTACGATCCGTATCCGCAACAACTAAATTCGTAGTCAGCGGATCAAGTTTTCGTTCTGCACACTCTACCGAAGCATAGAAGGATTTTAAATCGATTGCGAAATACGTTCTGTTCTTCATCTCTATCCACCTCCTGAAACGTTTGTCACGTGAAATTGCATTTATTTTAGCATGCGCCAAAGCGACTTCAAAACTACCAAATACTATCTTTTTATTTCATTTATTATACCATAGCATCTTTCTTCTTTTAATGTCAAATTGGATAGATAAGGCTCTCAATCAGAATATCTGATTCCACGATTTTTCCGCAAGAATGAAATTTCATATTCTCACCGCTTCTATTGCCTACTTTGTTTAACAAAGATAGTGCGGCGGCTATTTAATCTTGATGCATGGTATGGATGGTGGTGTGTTCTTGCATCAATACCCAAACCAGTATCGATGATCAGTAAATCGAAAAAATGCAAAAAGGATCATAAAACAATGATATAGTTTATGAGTCAAAGAGACGCTCTCATTTTCCATCAAACTATATTAATGCAATTGCAAAATCTGAAGTACAAAGCTTATAATCAATATACATCAGAATACACTTTATTATCTTTTTTCATTCTGTTAACACGACATGAGGCAGCGGATGGATTTCATCAACGAAAGGAAATATCGGATGTTCGGCAGATGAGCTAAATGAATGAATCTATTCTCATCTCAGTCGTCATTTACAAACCACTGTTTTGCAGTATTGAGAGAAAGTTCTTTCGGTACTTGCAGAGCATTCTAAAAATCAAATGTATTTGCATAAATGCAATGAACTAAGTAGATACCTTTTCACTGCATCAATAATCAGCTTTAAAAAAATCCCGAATAAAAGTCATTGAACTGTAATTTTCTACAGATTACTATAAATAAAAATTCACTTATCTAGTGTATTAGTTCATGAAATGAGTTAGTGAAGGATTTTATTGAAGCGATATGTATCCTAACCTGCAAATATTTGCAACAATTGTCGGGTATTTGTTCTTGCTGTATATTATACTTATCATGAAAAGGAGAAGTTTATGGATACACTAGAAAACATGAAACAGGCAATTGAGTATATAGAAAGTAATCTTGAACGTGAAATTGAATATGCAAAGATAGCGCAAATTGCATTATGCTCTCCATATCACTTCCAGCGCATGTTTGGTTTTTTGATCGGCGTACCTCTGTCAGAGTATATCCGGAGACGTCGTTTAACCCTTGCTGCGTTCGACTTGCAAAACAGTAACGAAAAAATTATTGATATTGCTTTAAAGTACGGCTATCAATCGCCTGATTCATTTTCTCGTGCCTTTTTGGCAATGCACGGAATCATACCATCAAAAGCAAGAGAAAAAGGAATCTCATTAAAAGCGTATCCTAGAATCACATTTTCTTTATCACTGAAAGGAGTTGTTGAGATGAACTACAGAATTGAACAGAAAGATCCATTTACTATTGTAGGTATCAAGCAAAGATTTTCTCATGTCGAGGGATTGGGTGAAAGCATAGGAAAGATGTGGAGTGAGACACCAGCTGAAACAATCGGGCAGATCGCCGGGCTCGGGGATGGATTAGTAGGTGTATACAGCGGGATGTATGAAGATAACACAACTGATTATTACATTGCAGCCATAACAAAAAAAGATTGTCCTCAGATGATGAGCAACCTGAAAGTTGCAGCTCATACTTGGGCAGTATTTGAAATAACCGGTCCAATGCCGACCGCAATGGCCGATGTATGGGGGCGAATTTTTTCTGAATGGTTCCCTACATCTGGTTATGAGCATGCAGAAGCACCAGAACTAGAATGGTATTCAAATGGTGATATGAGCTCGTCTGATTACAAAAGTGAAATATGGATTCCCGTTGTTAAGAAATAGCACTTACCATAAACTACCTATACTATAATCCATATTCAAGCAAAGTCCTTGCCTTAGCTGCTGGTATCATAACATTCTTTGCTTGTTTTAAATAAAGTGCTTGCAATTGATTTTTAATGGTTTTATGCTCTACTTGAGGATATCCTTCACACCTTAAAGGAGGAGGTTGCATTACATGAATCAAGAAAAAATGAAAGCACTTGAACATAAAATAAACAATTGCTATCGCAATATTGCAGGTATTGTTGTTTTAAAAGACGGCAAGACAGAATACGAAAATTACTTTAATGGTTGCACTGCTGACAGCCGTATCCATGTATATTCAGTATCGAAAAGCATTATTTCTATCCTGATTGGTATTGCTGTGGATAAAGAATATATCACAAGCACCAACCAAAAAGTATTGGATTTTTTCCCAGACTACAAAGTTAAAAAAGAAGAAAATAAGATACATGATATTACAATTAAGCATTTGCTGACAATGACAGCACCTTATAAGTATAAGTTCGCACCATATACCTACATAAAATATTTTATGAGTGATGACTGGGTAACTTTTACACTTAATTTATTGGGCGGGAAAGGTCAGATTGGGGAATTTAACTATACTCCCCTCGTTGGTCCCGATCTTTTGTCCGGTATTCTTGTTAAAGCAACGGGCCAGTCTGTATTTAACTTCGCAACGGAACATTTATTTGCACCGTTGGGCATTGCGGTAAAAAGCAATCTCATTCTTCACAGTGCAAAAGAGCAAAGAGTATTCAATAAATCTACGCATATCAGTGGCTGGGTTGCTGATCAAACCGGAATAAATGCAGGAGGATGGGGGCTTACCCTCTCCGCGGCAGATATGGCCAAAATAGGCCAACTATATGTAAACGGCGGAATGTGGAATGACCAGCAGATTATATCATCGAAATGGATCGACGAGAGCACACTAGAACAAAGCCAATGGGAAAAACAAAAACTTTCCTATGGATATCTATGGTGGATTGTTGACAGCAAAAATCATGCTTGTGCAGCTATGGGTGATGGAGGGAATGTGATTTATTTCAATATAGAAAAACAGATCGTAATTTCTATTGCTTCTCTTTTTCAGCAACATGCAAAAGATAGGATTGAGCTGATTAAAGAATATATTGAACCGCTGCTCGATTAGCACACTGATAGCAGCATAATCCTTATTAACAACAAGACAGGCTCCAATGAACAGAGTCTGTCTTTTACAATATAAACATTTATGATAATACTTTTCTCTATTATCTTTGATTCAAAATACCGCTTTGTATAATATGATCCTGAACATTACTCATTTATTGTTTTCAATGCGTTTTGGATTCTCAGGGAACCAACCTTTACGAACTCGCTCCGCCTGCTCTTTCAACTCACCGATGGACCAGAGCATTGCAAAGCCTAATACTGCGATAGCACCTGATATTACAACATGAGAAATAAACAAAGAAAGCATGCAGCATAGCAGACCGCAAACCAGAAAGACTGGCCATATGTGCCAAGTGAAATAATATTCACATTTAATTACAATCGGATGAAACAAACCAATAATAAGAAAAGCTGTTACTCCAATTATAATACCTGACCAATACATACAGCACCTCCTGCTATAACATTATTTTCGTTTGCCACAGTTTACTATATGTCTGACAATCCAAAACATGATAAACAGCCAGCAAACACTGCTCAGTTTCAAAGCAAGCTCTTATCTTTCTATTTTCAAAATCTAGTTTTTATCGATCCTTTTTGCTTATGAATTTTCTTATTGCCTCCCCTGCTGCAAGCGGAAGCTGCATCCAAACATATGCATGAATCGAATCTTCTATCCGCACAACTTCATAGGCCTCTAATAAACTTGTAAATACAGCTAAGTTTCTTCTGACTTTCTCGTCTTTCCATTCTTCTTCGCTTGGAAGGAACAGAACAGGACATTTTACCTTCTTATAATATTGCTCAAACTTGACATCCCAATAGTTTTGTACATATTCTGTTCTGACAAAATTCAAATAGCAATACGTAAAATTACCATCGGGCATCTGTTGCAGGCTGTGCTCAAAAAAAGCCGCAAAATATTCATTCCATATTCCCTGTTGTGTTAATTCTGCACGTTTTTCTTCAATATACTCTTCTTTCGTTTTAAATATACGATCCTGCCTTTCGGCTAATTCAGCCCGCATGACTTCTTTTTTATGCTGTATTTCATCTTCCGAACCATGAAATAATCCATATTCTCCAAACTCATTGCACAAGGCACCTTCACATACGAGAGACAAAACAATCTCAGGGTGAGATGCAGCTAAACTAAGTCCAATCTCTGCTCCCATTGAGCTGCCTACAACATGGCAGCTTTTTATATCTAATTTCTTCAATAACAGATAAATATCATTTGCCATTTCATCGATATGATATCCTGCCAAAGGTTTATCAGATTTACCATGCCCTCTCATATCAGGAGCAATGATACTGTATTGATCTGCAAATTGCGGCATAATACCCTTCCACATCTGCAAGTTGCCACCGCTAAAGTGGATAAATAAAATAACTGGCTTTGCCTTTAATGAATACTGTACATTAATTTCCATATGATCTAATCTAATTTTTTCTTCCGTCATATTTTTTCTTCCGTTTCTATTTATGGTTTGAATCCCTATTCTTAATGTAACATTATCAACTGGTCTTTCACTGCCGCCAATACAGGAAGGTTTCAAATATCACAGCTCAACTACGATGTTATCGCAGTTAATTTTAAACTATTTCTAATCCGCTCCTATTTTTAATCCCTGCTGACCATTATAACACAGCATTTAATCTCTTTTCGACGTCTGACAAACACAAATTTTAGTTGTTTATTCTAAATATCGCTGAGATATGATTTTCATACAGTTGCAGAGCTGGATATACGGATAAATTCTTTGCAGCTTCCCAGTATTGTATATGTCACAAAAAGCTTCGAAAAGTGATATTTCCTGATTCAGAAAGATTAAATTAAGAATCTCTAGCATTTACCGTAACTTCCCATTCAAAGTTTCTTATCATAAAAGCTATCAAACATCCAGCTGCGATAAAATCAATCATAGCAAGAGCGTAGACTCTACGGAGCGTGGATTGTATTCATTGCGTACTGCTTCTACAATAAAGGCGAGGTGAACAAAATGGATATAAAAAGAAAAAAACAACTTCTTGAAGAATATAAGAACAGACGACCAGAAATGGGAGTGATCGCTTACCGCTGCATTGCAACAAATGAGTCTTTTCTAGGCATCTCCAAAGATACAAGGGTTGGTTTTAATAGCAACAGCACCAAACTAGCTGCAAACTATCATCCGAACAAAAAGCTCCAAGAATTATGGAATCTGTATGGTATGGAAGGTTTTGAACTTTCTGTTCTGAAAGTTCTTAAGTATGAAAACCCTGATGACGACCACACCAGCGAATTGGAAGCATTGCGTGACCAATGTCTGGCGCAAGACATGCAAGCAAGGAGGATTTGGAAATGAACAAAGATATCGTAATGATTGCCGATCTTTATGATTGCATAGATGGAAAAAATGCCTACAATTCCAGCATCAAACGATTGACGCTGGGCACGCCAACTTTGGAAATCAACAAGAATATGAAAATTGCAGCGCAGATCTGGAAAGAAGCAGCAGACGGGAAATTAGAAATCGCAACCGAACTGCCCATTCATCAAGTGCTTGACTTAATGATTTTTGTAAGCCGTACTCTGCTGTATTTTCGAGAAGCTTATCGGCTGCCGCTGTTATATGACCCTGAAAAGCCGCTTGTGGAACGGGTTGGCATTCAAGGCGGCGTTATGCCGGTCGCCGTTTGCATTGATAATCCGAATATCAACGAAGACATTCAGAAGTTTGCGCAAGCGTTAAATGATTTGGGCGAATTAACCGGGGAGCGGCTGCGTGTGCTATCCCGCATTTTGGAAGAAATGGAGTATTTTTAAATGAAAAAGCAATGGCTTCTATCACCTGCCAGGCAGTTGACAGAAGAAGAAAAAAACCTTGTATGGGAAAAATCCGCTACTCACATAGAGAGTGATGCAGAGCGTCGCATCTGTACAGAAGTCTACCGGAACTGGAATTGCGGTGAAATGAAAATTACAAATATCCTCTTAGAGGGAGATGCCGGTTCCGGAAAGACACAGCTTGCAAAAGCGCTCTCTGCTGACTTTGGACTACCCTATACGAAGGTAACCTGTTTTGCTGATATGGATAAATCCGATGTATTAGGTTCCATTCTGCCAGTACTTTCAGAAGAAAACAGCATGGAAGGCATAACTTACAAATATTATCCATCGGAAATTGTTCGCGCTTATGAAAACGGCTGGTTATTGGAAATTCAGGAGCCAACTGTAATTCGCGATGCTGCAGTGCTGATGGCACTTAACTCGGCGTTAGAGCCAAACGGCAGTATGAATCTGCCTACGCGGATTGTCCAGCGCCATCCTGATTTTATCGTGGTTATAACCACAAATCGAGGCTACAATGGCTGCCGCCCATTGAATGAGGCCTTGCGTGACCGAGTGCAGCACAGTGAAAAGATGGACTTGCCTTCTATCGAAGTTATGACAAAACGGGCGGCACTTAAAACTGGCTGTACGAATGAAAGATTGTTGCTTACATTTGCTCAGGTCATTGTTTTATTGGACCAAACCGCAAAGGCAAATGCCATAAAGGGCGTGGCTGGTATGCGTTCCTATTTTTACTGGGTAGATGCTGTCTTTCACGGTTTAGAAACGGTGAATGCATTGTATCATAAGGTTATTTATAAAATCACCACTGATCCTGATGAAATTCTTATTTTAGAACAAGCATTAGCAAAGCATGGGATGCTGTCAGAAATGGAAGAACTATCAAAGCAATGCAGCAACACCAGCGAAGTTCTGGAAATCCAATCAGAGAGCGCAACAGAGGAGAAGCTCTCTGATACTTTGCCAAGCGATATCCCCGCAGTTAATCTGCGAAAATCCCCAGACAGTAAAGACCATTCGAATTATGATGCTGAAAATGCCGCAGATACACATAGCTGTGACAATGGTGAGGATAGTGAATCCATTATATATCATGAGCTGCAAGCAATTGATGAAACTTTAGAGCAGCAAAAACGAGAGTTTCGCAAGCATCTAAACCAGCAAGCACGGGAAATGGTAAGGGGTTCTATTCATGAAAAAGTAAATCTGATTGTTCATAGGCCTGAAGCAACACTTGCTCATCATCGTGAATACCATCAGATTGCCTCTACATTGATGCCGGTAATTCGGGAGCTGGTCCGAAAAACTGTTCCGCTGCTGGAACACGACGTATCTGCAGAGTTCGCCAAATCTCGTGTGTATGGAACTAAATTCCATGCGGAAAAGCTGGCTTCTTCTGATTTTCGTTACTATTCCCAAAAATGTTCTCCTAATGAAGAACCTTCTCTTGCCGTTGCATTGCGCATTGATGAATCAGCTTCCATGAGCGCTTTTGGACGGTTGGATGCCGCCAAGCAGGCTGCTGTAGCAGTATATGAGTTCTGTGAAAGCTGCAAAATACCAATGTTAATTTATGGAGATTCAGCAGATCGTTCATCTTTGGAGCGGATGTCCCTTTATTCTTATATCGACTACGAAAACCCGTCTTTGAACGATAAGTATTGCCTGATGGCGATACAAGGACGCAGCAACAACCGTGATGGCATGGCTCTGCGTATTCTGGCAGAAAAGCTGTTGAAACTGCCGCAAAAAACAAAACTTCTCATCAGCATCAGTGATGGTCAGCCAAAGGCTATGCCAGACTATACTGGGGAGATAGCAATTACAGATATCAAAGTCTTGATACAAGAGTACAGCCGCAAAGGTGTATTATTTCTATCTGCCGCCATTGGTCAGGATAAAGATACCATTTGTGACATTTACGGGCTTGAACGCTTTTTGGATATAAGTGATTTGCGGCAGCTTCCGACTCGATTGGTTCAGGTTATTGCTAAATATCTATATCAATGATACACTCAAAACATATGGGAGGTGGTACTATGGATTGCGCCAAAGTTGGGCGTTTCATTTTTCAGCTGCGAAAAGAAAAAGGGCTGACCCAGCAGCAAGTCGCAGATATGCTCAATATCAGCAATAAGACAATATCGAAATGGGAGTGTGGCTTGGGCTGTCCCGATGTCTCAGTATGGTCTGAGCTAGCTGCAATACTGGGAGCAGATATTCAAAAAATGCTCGAGGGAAAGCTTGATCCCAATCTTCCTGATGTTGGGAAAATCGATAAAATACAATTCTATGTATGCCCTGCCTGTACCAACATTTTGACGAGTACAGGCAGTGCTTCCATTTCGTGCTGCGGACGTAAGCTGCGCCCGTTAAAGCCCATTCCTTATACTCCAGCCCATGAAATTACGGTGCAGAAAATGGACATCGACTACTATGTTTCTATCCCTCACGACATGACGAAAGACCACTACATCGCTTTTGTGGCGTATGTTCTTTATGATAGAGTATTACTAGTCAGATTGTATCCAGAGCAAAATGCCGAATTCCGTATTCCAATGATAAACAGAAACGGTGATTTGTATTTATATTGCACAAAGCATGGTTTACAGAAACATACCAACATTCTATCTTATATCAAGAAATAGAATACATAACTACATTGAAAAACTGTTATTTATTCACCCTGCTGTATGTTGTCTGCAGCACTATATTTAAGGAATTACAGCATTTAATGCTAAGGTATTGTGTACATATCCAAATTCAGACGGAACACTAATCCATTCTGAGCTTGATATTTATGGACAGGTAATGGCGGTAAGTGAGTTAATTGATGAAAATACGATTACAGGTAACACCATGATGTTTTGTTTGCATTTTGGAGAAGGTAAAGAAATAATTGTTAAATTGCTATAGGACTAAAATAAAACAGATGCTTCAAGATTTTTTTATCTCAATGCCTTTGTTTTTCTCTGGGTAATAAAGAGGTTGCTCATACCCCTGCTTGTTCAAATATTCTTAAGCATAAATATGTAAGATAAGGTGATGGCATTTTCTTTTGTCCAAAATCCCAACCTTTAAACTTTTGAAATACTGCTTCTGGTATAAATAATCCTTTATCATCCTGCTTGTTTTTTATTAGTGAAAGCATTTCTTTGAATCGGCTGTCACTTCTAATACTTTCATATCTGCTCAACACTTCTGTCACACTTACAATATCATACCATATAGCTGGTGCTTTTAATTTACGGAAATCTGTCCCCATATAAAACATATATGGGCGCTTTTCCAAGCTGTTTTCCCACAAAAAAATCAAGGCGGTGGCAGTATCATTTGCAATATCGCTGTTTTGATATTCGGGAATATAGGATAGCAATTTTGCCATTATTAGAGTAGCATAAGGACAACAATCCTCTTTTCTGCCCGGACCTCTAAACTTTCCAAGTTCTGAGGACACAGTACACGGAAACCCATTCTCTCTATAAAAGGATACGAGATAATCAACACCGTTTTTGATATGACTACTATAATCGACGCCAGCTTTAAAAAGAGCAAGTAGCAGTAAAGGTGCGTCGCATAAGCACCAACTATACATATCTTCTCCACTGCCACCAAAGTGCTTTGGAATATTAATTAATGATTGATAGACTCCATTTTCGTCCCGATGCTTCATAATTTCATCAATTGCAATTTGAATTTCTGGGACAGTAGCGTCCAAACCAATATCTAAAAGGAAGAGGAGTTTGTGTATAGGCAATTCTGGATTCTTGTGATTACTCACTAACGCACTGTGAAAATTAGTAATATCATATAGGTAAGATCGAATCTTTTCACAGTTTAAAACTTGGTTTTTAAGTTCAACTAAATCGTTTTTATTTTTATGCAAAAAATTAAGCTGAATGGCATACTTCAACCAGTCTTCACTCATGTCCAGTAACTTTTCGTATACCAACATATCATTTCCCTCCCTGTTATTAAGATGAGATTATATAAATTAGCTCACCAACAAAAGCTAATTCTCCTTCCTTCTACATACCATAATTTTCAACTATTGTCTATGTCATTTATAAAAACAGCCAAAAAATCGGGCCGAAATTCGCACTTTTCGGCCTCAATTTTCGCCCTTTTTTCGTTCTCAAACCACAACATCTTGTGGTCGAAGTCTATTTTTTGCCCTCCGAACCACATTTCGCCATCATTATTATCGTCTCAACATGTGCCGTCTGGCTGAACATATCAAACGGAATTACCCGTTTTACTTCATAAAATTGTTTCAAAATATCCAAGTCCTTACCTAATGTTGATGGATTGCACGAAACATACACAATCTTTTTAGGTGCAGAAATTAGTAATGATTCCAAAAACTCCTCACTAAGTCCAATTCTTGGCGGATCTACAATCACCACATCAATTCTCTTCTTAGCTTTTACCAAACGTTGCATTTCTGTGCCCGCATCCCCAAGTACAAACTTCACATGGTCAGCATTATTCAACTTTGCATTCTCATTGGCATTCTTCACAGCACTGCTGATCGATTCAATGCCAATCACTTCTTTTGCCAGATCACGGACACTTAGCCCTAACCCGCCAACTCCGCTATAAGCCTCCACAATTAGCTTATATCTATCATCTGCTAATAAATCATGAACCAACTCATACAACCTTCCAGCTTGAACTGTATTCAATTGGAAAAAAGAACGGCATGATACTTGCAGCTGCATATTGTAGACAGGAACTGTCAGTTTGATATCCCCTTTTAGCACTCGCAGCTCTTTCCCAAATACATCTGGTCCGGTATTGGTATTGACACTATGGGCCACGCACTTCATGTCTTTTAATGCATACAATTCATTGACCATGGCATTTGGCAAATGATCTCTGCCGGTAACAATCGTACATTGAAACCCACCATCTAAGTGGCGCAGAACCAAAGTGCGAATACCCTTGCGATTCTTCTTATTGTATGGCGGAAAATCATAGTGATTTAACACTTCCATTATTTCGAGCCGTTTTTCGTCCAATACAGCCTCATGAATCGGATCATACTCTACCGGAATAAAATGATTGGAATTTGGGAGGTACATCCCGCTGACTAATTTACTGTTGATTTTATCAATTGGCATCTTCAATTGGTTTCGATAACCCAAAGGCTGTGGATTTTCAATTGTATCCTCAACCATCGAGGATGGAATACGCGCATACTTATTCAGAGCCTGACAAACCAGCTCTCTTTTTTGCCGTAGTTGTTCTTCCATTGCCATATCAATTAATGCATAGGAATGCCCCCGGTACAGCGCAAGCTTGGAAGGAACACGAAACTTGCTTGGCGTTTCAATTTTGACCAGCTTGCCTCTAAAGTATGACTTCATATTTTCTTTCAATTCTACTTCAACTACTTCACTTGGAAAAGCACCTTCAATAAAAACAGGCTTGCTTTCATGATATCCAATACCTTCCCCGTTAATTCCCATTTTCTCAATTTTTAGTTTCATTCTTTCACCTTCGCAAGCATCGCTTTGCTTTTCTCATATACAATATTTATCATTGGTCCGATTCCAATAAATAATACAACTGTGCCCAAACCAATATTATAATTTGGCAATTTAAACATAATTGCAATTACCAAAGATAGAAGCAGGCTAACACCATCAATCGTCCATTTGCTGACAGCAATTTTAATCTTAAATCTTTCATATAATACTGCAATTAACGTTTCTAGTGGAAATGAATACAATTCTGCAGACATAAACATTCCTATTCCCGCAGATATCAAACACATGCCAAGTGCAAATAACGGAATACGCACAGATAGCGATTCGGAAAATGAAAAGGCAAACACTTGATACATAAAAAAGTCAATTAAAACAGAAATATATAATAACAGTACAAATTGAATCAAACTAACAAGCTTGAATTCCTTGCGTAAAATTAAGAGCTGAATTAGGACAAAAACAACCCCAACAAAAATATTAATTGTCCCATATTTGATGCCAAATGCCAAAGATGCATTATATACTAAACTATCGAATGGAGCCATTCCTAAATTGATTTTAGAACAAATTACTACTCCTAAAACCAAAAAAAGAACACCAACCAAAAAAACAGCAATTCGAATTCCAAACTTTTTCATTTCATACAATCCTCATTTTCTACATACCAGCAGTCAATTATCCCTTATTTCAGGAAAAAACACAAGCAATTTATCTAATAATGTTTCATTTCACAGTAATATTTATGTTTAATTTGAATGTATTAAGTGATCAGCAAGGAAAAGTTTAATTTTACTGCTATCCTTTGATCTGCAACAGATTCATTTCAATCAACCCACGTTATATAATTCCATGAAAAATTCAAAAAGAGTGCTGAGTACCAGCTATCTTTTGAATATCACATATGAAAACCCTTTCTATTTCTTTAGTTTACCATATTTTTAAATCCTTGCATAGAAACGAAAAACTCCCGTTCAGGAGTCTCATTTTAGAAATGGTAAAAAAGAAGTTCCATTTTCACAGGTATGCGCACCAAAGAACTCACATGCCGTAGCTCCTACATCAGATAATGTACTGCGCTGCGGAATTTCTATTGCTTGATGCTGTTGATCATAAATCAATAAAGGAACACATTCTCTGGTATGTTTATTATGACCAATCAACGGATCATTGCCATGATCAGCCATAATGACAAGAATATCCTCCTCTGTCAGCAGAGGAAGCAAGATGTTCAGCTTTTCATCTACTTGTACCAGCAAATCTTTATACCAGCCCGGATTTTGGGAGTGCCCCGCCAGATCTGTTTCTTGCACATTGGTACAAATAAATCCTTGCTCCATCTCTCTCAGTTCCTGAATGGTCAGATCCATCACATCATTTGTATTTACACAAGATACACTCTTCCCATAAGGATTGGATACAATATCTGCTACTTTGCCAAACAAGGAAACAGCAATCTTTTGTTTTCCCAAAATGACTGGCACTTGCACTTCGTCATTTACACCATAACCTAAATGAAGTACTTGATAGCCATGCTCATAAGATTTTGATTTTACTGCATGTATTCCGATATATTTACCCAAATGCACTTCTTCCGCAGCAAGGATATCTTCTAATGTCGTGTTTGTACCGCCAAAGGGAATCACTCGGCTTACCTTTGCCTTTTGCCGTACTAATTTTCCGATCTGCAAGACATCTGCAAATGGAATCAAATCTAATGGAGCAGTAACATTGTATGCTTGTCCATAATCGGCATCAATATTATCCGCGACACATACATAGTAATCCACCAGCAGGTATTGCAATCCTTCTTTTTCACGCCACTCTACAAGGTGTCCATGCTCCGTCAAATGAGATGCGACATCATGAATCACTTCCTGAAACGGCTGAATGGTAGGCTTCTGCGGTTTTGTTCCCATAATCTCCTGATGCCCTGCATACGTATCTGCCCCAAAGTGCATTAATCTGCTTGTGCTGAAGATTGCAGTATCACTGAATTTCATAGTTGCACTTTCCATTCCATATGCATTCATCAAGCCCAGCTTCTCTAAGTTTGGCAGTTTCAAATCGGGATAAGTACGTAAAATGCTGCCGAAGGTACTCGATGCTTGATCTTGTTCACGGAATAAGTGCGCATCTTCCATTGCTCTCATACCAAATCCATCCAGCACTAATACAACAAAGCGCTTTTTCATAGTTCTTTCCCTAACGCATCATACCTTCCGGCAATTTCCGGCTGGTTAGTGCTGATTCCTTTCACAATCACAACATCACTTCGTGTAACAAAGATCTGGAAGCGAAACGACATCAATACTGTGTCTGATACATGACATTTACCTTGCAATCCAAGGTGATAGTCGATATTGTCCAAATTCGGCCATAGAACTGAAACATGCTTGCAATCTTGCATGGAAGTTCCGACCAGTGCATTCTCCATATGGGAGCGGCGGTACAATCCACCGCCATAACAATAACTCACCCCATCATACGTATGAGATACTTCACTGACATATACGACTGCCGGCTTTTCTATTAAGTCTTCTTTCACATGGGCTGGTGTTGTTCCGGTAAAGCCATGACCCGGCTCTCCATGAGTTGCACCAGATTGCTTCATCAATTTCAATGTTGCACTGCAAGTTGTCGATGGTGTGTTGATTTGCGTAATCTCACATCCTAACCCACGAAGCAAGTCAGCAGCTTGTAGGACTGTCGCAAGGTTGGCAGTCGGCTGAATTTCTTGGCTATCTTCTTGGTATAAGAAGCAAGGAAAGGCAGTCACACCGCTTAAACGAACATGACTAAGCTGTTGTACTTCCTTGACAACATCTGTTAATTCCTCTATATGAAAACCTGCCAGCTGGCCGCTGTATAGTAAATCATCTGCTTTACATACGCGCAGCATAATGGGCTGGATAACCTGCAATTCTTTTGCGGCTTGATTGATTTCACGAATTTTCTCCAGTGTATATGCTGTCATAATCTCACAGCCATAAGCAATGATATCTTTTAGCTGGTGTTTGGGAATTTGCACCAGATGACCGACATGACCAAGTGGAATTTGGTGCTTCATCATCAATGCAGCTTCCTTATAGTCCACTACGACAGCACCACGATAACCCATTTTCACGAGTTCCTTTGCAAGCATAGGATTTCTGCCCACTTGCTTCAACATGAAATAGAGTTGAATCTCTTGGGTCTTTGCTTCCTGTAAGATTTGTTCCGCATTGGCAAGGAATGCATCCAAGTCAATCACATACGTATCTGGTTGTATTACCCCCGTTTGGTGCATTTGAAATGCCGTTTCAAGCAAGGCTGGATTTCTTCTTTTGGTACTGTTTAAGAACATGCTTCCACCCTTTCCATTGCTGCTTGCAGAATTTTGATAATCGTATCACTGCCGCATCGCATCGGATTGATGCGGATCATTCTTTTTGCCAGACTTGGATCTTGTTTCAAAAAAGTGCCGGATACACGATAAAATAACGGAACAAATTCATATTTCGATTCCGCGCCAACCGGATGTGGTGCTGCTCCTAATTGCACGGCATGGCGAAGCACTTCGGCCGCAATTTCTTGTTCAAACTCGACAAGAATAACTTTTGACTGCGCATTGGCAATCATTGCTTGTTTCACACCAGGAAGTTCCTGTTGATTTAGACGTCTTGCCGTTTCCTCGCAAACAGTTGCCTGAATCGCTAAAGCTACCGGCGCATATACAAGTCCCCGCAACACTTCCAGTGCTTCAAACCCTTGTGTTTGCATGCCGCCCGAATAATGAAGTTTTTGAATTTTCTTAAGATACTTCTGTTTTCCGACAATGCAGCCAATCCCTTCCGGTCCTAGCAACTTGAATGTCGAAAAACACGACAAATCTGCTCCTGCCTCGCAGCCAATCTGACTCACCTTCATCACCGCATAATTGTCATCGGTGATAATCGGTATATCCACATAGCTCTTAATCGCATTGATGACTTCTTTGATATCATAACGATCATCAATCCGCTGTCTGGTATATTGAATTAATGCTGCTTTGATTTCAGGATGCTCCTTGAGTGCCTTCAATATGGCATCCTTTTGGTTGAAATCAGCAACTACCAATTGCAGTCCCATCACTTCCATCGAGTTTATTGTCGTTTGATAGATCGGCGCATCATGAATCAGGATTGCATCACCAGGAGCTAGCACTGCATTCAGTGCATAGCGAATAGCAGCCGTTCCGGCACCACGCACTAATACGGCATCCTCAGCATGAAAGAAACGAGCCAGTACTTGCTGCACCTTCTTCGTAGTTTGCGGCATATTCCATTCACCCGCAACACCAAGGTCACCACGGGTTAACAGTTCATCACCGGAAAATACTTCAGTAACAGCATCCACAAAGGCAAACTGCTTCTGCATTGCTTCTTCTATTGAAATGGATGGCAATGGATTAAGAATCATAACAAACCTCCTAATAATCGCTGCGGATTCGTGATCAGCCAAGTATCAATCGTATCTTGATGAATACCAGCTTTTTTCAACATGGGAATAAAATGGGTAAACAAGTAAGAATAGCCAATACCCTCTTTATACTTCAAATGCGATTTCCGGGTTAAATCAAGTGACAAGACGACCTGGGATGCAAACCCTCTTGCTGCAATTTCTTTTAAATAGGAAACGCGATTTTCATCAGGTACATAATTTAGCTTGCCGATGGTATCAAAGCCAACAGTCACACCGGTTTCCAGAACACGCAAGATATATGCCAAATCATCTCTCAAATCAATATGCCCGATGATTACCCGATCTAATGGAATTTGGCGTTCTTTGAAAAACTGAACCTGCTCCAGTGCATACGTGCCTAGCGTTGTATGCGTATAAATGCTGGCATTTGTTTGTCGTTGTGCGATACATGCAGCTTCAAAAAGCTTAGCTTCCAATTCTGTCATCATATCTTTGCTGGTACCGATTTCTCCGATGATGCCCGCTTTTATGTTGCTGGTGCCAATTCCGCTTCGCAGCTCTTTTACCATGAAATCAGCAAGCTGCTCAGGTGTTTGCTCATACACTTGCTGCGGCAAGAATGGTTCCTTATAAAAGCCGGTTGCATGGACAATCTCTATTCCTGTCAATTGACCGATTTTTTCCGCATATTCAGGATTTTGACCCATGCCGCAATTGGTCACGTCGACCACGCGCCGCACTTGATGCTGGTACAATGCACGGAATTCTTCCACCGTTTGATCAAAGCAATCCAGACGGCAATCATCCGTCTGCTTTACGCCTGACAAATCGATCGTAAGATGCTCATGCATCAGGGTATATCCTTGTGTGTCTTTCATCTTTATTCCTCCAGAAAATCAGCTTGAAAATGGTGATCTATATTTAAAAAATAACGGTCAGCAAGTACATTTCGTGGTTGCAGAAAGCGGCTTGCAACCTCCAGCATTGCTGCAATTTGCGGTTTGGTGCTGTCACAAATAAACAACATTCCGACCCCAAGTTCCGGCATCGGGATAATCACTGCACTCTTGCCTGCCATATTCACAACACGCAGCAGTCCTTTGCAGCTTGCTCTTTGCTCCTGCTTTGTTGTTTCATCAAACTGACCAAAAATGCTGTCTCCAATGCCATGGCGATCCACCGGACCTTCGATGGAAACAATAATCTTTCCCTCTAACTGGGGCTGCTTCAAAAAATCAATCAGCGGCTTCCGGTCCCCATATTTATCAGGATAGTCCATTTCTTCTATCGTAATTTTTTTCCGTTGCATTAGCTGTTTATTTAGATACTCGTACTCGTCTAAAAACGGATTGATGCAGCTTTTCTGCGTTGGAACAACTAAGCTGACAGGTTGTTTTTCATTCTCCGAAAACGCAAAGCAATGGTTCAATACATGAATCAGCGGCTTCCATTCTCGTGTGATCACTCCGGTAGATGGCGTCATTGCAATACCATCCGTTGACTGCTTCTTCATTTGCCGCACCGGCAGCAGCGGACTCATGAATCCAAATAAATTGACACAGGCAGCAGGCGCCAGTATGGAGCCACCACCATCACTTCCAATTCCGATATCATTGATGCCATACAGTACATTTAAAGCAGTACCGCTGGAAGATCCACTCATACACCGTAGTGTCAACGGATTTTGCAGCGAAGTATCTACTGCTCTGCCCGAGTGTGCACCAGCGTCAACAGTATGCCAGAAGCAGCCTGCATTTTGCAGCTGCCGTATAAAAGAAGATGGTATTACGTTGGTGTTTTTCACACCAACGTAATACACGTCACTCCCACGATCATAATATTCTTTTGCTTCATCGATAATCAGCGGCTGAACTTTGATCACAGTGTGATAAGGATTTTTCAGTGCTAAAAATGTTTTTTTGGCAAATGTCGTAAGCATGTATTAAGCTACAACCGGCAATACATAAATGCCAATTACAATCAAGATATTCAGCAAGATACCAAAGCAAATAGCAGCCACTGGTCCGACAGCCAAATCCACGATTGGTTTCTTCGCTTTTTTATTCAGCAAATAGAACCCGATTACAAACAAACTTCCTACTCCTGCTGCCATTGCTTCAGCAGCAACGATACCACCAACTAACAAGGCAACTTCCAAAACACGATTCATGGAAGTACGAATATGTTCACCCATTTCACGTACGCCAGGAAAGTGGTCCATTCCTTTTGCAAACAAACGAATCAAGAATACTTCCGCAATCATAATAGCAGCACCTGCAAGGAATGCAAAGATTGGATTGCCATGCAAGAAAATACCAGCTACAAAGACAAATGTACAACCAGCAATACCATAAACACCTGTTACGATAGCAGTGGTGAAAACAAGCGGGATAAAGCCAACAGCACGAGCAAATGCAGCAAGTCCCGCACTAGTCCAGTCTCCTGCAGCGATCAATGCCAAGGAAGTTGGGTCACCGGCAATCATTGTCAAACTTGTTCCTGCAGCAATTAAACCACCCATCACAGCAAGCAAGATCCAGTTACTTTGAATCCGTTTCACTTGTACGGAAAACACTTCCGTTAATGATTCATTGCTGGATTGTGTTCCTTTGACTTGGGATGCAAAATACAACATGAACAATGTTCCGATTAACATGGAAGTTCCTTCTGCATTCAGTGCAATTGTGTAAGCACCCAATGAGAATTTTGCGAATCTCTTAATCAGGAAATATGCCAGAACAGTAATCATTCCGGTAATACCACCTTTTTTGAAACCATGCTGGTAAGCAATCGCTACAGCAGGGAAAATGGCGAAGGCTGCAGTAACCGGGCTGCTTACCTTACCAAGCAAACTCAAGAAATTAAATGGCAATTTTGCAAATAAGTCAACAATTACTTGCAAGCCAACCAAAATACCCAAACCATATAGTCCGCCAATCACAGCAGCAAGGATTGTTCCCTTAATACCGCTTGGACAGAAAGTACCAATAATATCTGTAGTAAGAAGTAAACTATGAATCAGAATGATAGAAGCTGCGATGGAAGTAGGAATCCCAAATCCTACGACCAGTCCGAAGCTGATTGCAAAGCTTGTTGCTGCTAATTCCTGACGGCTGATTTTCCCCTCAAAAAATTGGGGAACGATGGGTCTGAAACCATCATTAAATACAGCGATTCCTCTATTGGTCAATACTGATGCTAATGCACCGATGGCCATAATAACGATATAATTCATGACTATTCTCCTTTTTCTAATAGCATTTGCTGTAATACAACTGGTAGTACTTGTTCTGCATGCTGTGCAGTAAAGCCAAAACATGTCTTCCCTTTTTTCACTTCCGCAATCATAAACTCATCAGAGCAAATATTGCCCGGCATTGATATCGTGGCGCATTTATCGCTTCCTACCAATGCCATTGCCATTGCCAATGCTCCGCCCCCACCAGTGTTGCATGCTCCAACATAATAATCGAATTGGCCAGCCTTCATAGCCATTGCGGCATCCAGATCATTTTTCACGGTTACCTCAGCCTTGTCTCCCATGAAATTGGTGATGAATTTTGCGATCTCATCTTTGCTGATTTGACCACCTACTACAATTTTGATCATCTTGTGTCCTCCTTTCTTAAAACATGCTGCACAAGTGAAGAACTAAATACTGCCGTTCACTTTCAGGGTACTTCACAACGCTATGTTGCTCTATATAAGACAATACCTGCAAAGCATTGTCGTATCCTGCATGCTTCATCACTTCTTCAAATATGGATGCTTCCATTCCTTCTGCTATCGTACCTGCCAGAATCCGCTGCGTTGCCATCGCAAGATGAGTAATAAACATCGTTGCCTGCTCTTGTGTTACAGCGGAATATTGGTCAGCAAGGTAATCAATCACTTGATACATGAAATCTTGAACGTCCTTCGTTATTACGCCATTGTCCTTTAAAATGTCAATTCTGAATTTTAACATAGCTCCTCTTTCTAATATACATTATTTTGTATATTTGTTGTAAAAAAACTAGGTTAGTAGCTTGGAATGAGTTCACCGCTTCTAACTTTTGCTTGGACATCACGAATTCGTTTTTTGTCAAGCCGTTGCAGCAACGTATGCTCCAATGCGCTTTCCTGCTCACGGATCACAATAACTGCTGTTGTATATTGATTTAGGTTCATTTGCTTTAATTCTACTATTTGCAACGCATATTCACTATGTTCCTGAATTTCATCATAGTTCCAAACTCCCGCATCAATGATGCGCTTTATAATGTTGGATACGATTTGATGGGAATGGGTAGGTACCAAAGTTATATGCTCCAGCTTCTTCGTTAATTCCAATGTAATTTCCCTTTGGTCAATGGAATTGCTGTCGTATCCCACTTTCATTCCATCTTGAATGCCATTCTGATAAGATTCATGCATAACCAATACGTGCTTGGATAAGTAGCTGAATTCTCCGAAATCACAAAGGATCTTAATCGGCTGTCCGGACTCCATTGCTCGTTGTGCCGCAAACAAGGAACAAACCGCAAAATCATATGCTCCTTTTGTGACGAGCGAGATTCGTGATTCTGCCCCATGCATATAAGCCATATTAAAGTTTAAAGTCGAATCTTTTAATTCCTCATACAAAGCACTTGCCAGCCCCTCATATACTTTTGAATATGGCAATGGCATAATTCCCATTAAACTGTCTTTAATAGAGTATTGCTGCAAAGTACGGTAATCAATCGCTTGCAAATAGGTTCCCAATTTCCCCTTATTTACCAGTTCGATTGCATTTGCTTGTTTCAAAAAGGAAAATGCATTTTGAATTGTTCCCCGCGATACCTGAAATTTTTCTTCAAAAAAGGAGATCGAAGGAATGCGGTTTTGCACTGTATATCCCATCAGTTCTTGTGCCAATCTGCTGACAATGAGTCCTGTTTTTTGATATAACTCTTCCTTCATAGTTTCCCTCCCAATACTATCCTCTATAAATACATTTTTTTGTACTTATAGGCTCATTATAGCCAAGCAGCTGAATGTTGTCAACACAAATTCACCCCAGAAATATCTTTTTAGAAAGCTCTTACACAAAAAAAACTCCTGATGCAGGAGTTTAATCTTGTCTAATTGCTGCCAGTGCGCTGATCTTAACTGCTCGCTGAGCAGGATATAATCCCGAGACAACACCAACCAGAATCGAAAATGAAAATCCGAGAACTACAAGCCATATTGGAATCACTGAAACTTGTCCGCCGCCAAACATGCTGCTGCCAACGACCTTGTTCACAACATAGGATAGTCCATAGCTTAATGCCAAGCCAGCTACCCCTCCCAACAAACCGATTGTTCCAGCTTCCACTAAGAACATGGAACGAATATCTCGTAACTTGCAGCCAATGACCTTCATAACGCCAATTTCTCTTGTACGTTCATAAATGGACATTACCATTGTGTTCGCAATACCAAGTGCCGCTACAAGCATTGAAACAGCACCCAAGGCACCTAACACCAGCTGAATATTGCGCATTTGATCCTCCATTTGCTTACGGATCTGCTCAAAGCTGTATGTATTAAACCCTTGGTCTTGTATTGCCTTCTCAACGGCTGCCACATTCTTCATATCATTTACTTTAATCCGAACATTATCAAATCCATTGTTAGTGGCTTTGATATTATTCAATTTGTAGTAATCCTCACGCAGTTTTACAACCAACCGATAATCGATATAAGCAGCATTGAATGATTCTCCATAGTCTTTTTGGTAATCACCTGCTACAACACCAGTAGTTGCAATCTTATAATCTTTGATTTCTTTCGGAGCAATGATCGGATTGCCATTCTCATCGGTAGAACGGAATCCGGGACGAATGTAAATTCTTCCTGTCATCGGATTTACTTTCGGAGGCTTACGCTCGCCATTCGCATCCGGTTCCGGCACCATTGGATAAGGATTGCTGGAATTCTTATCTACAAAATTATATGCAGCATTTTCACCAAATAGGATGATGTTTTCATCCAGCAATGTTGGCCAACGACCTTCCTTCAGCTTATATCCTAAACTTTCAAGCATCGTCAAATCCATACCAATAAGCGATCCGCTATACGTATAACGTCCGCTTGTCATCACAACTTCACTCCACTCAGGATCATCTGCATAGATTCTGAGGACCGGTGTCGCTGCCACAACATTTGGCAAAGTCCGGAATTGTTCAACCATTTTCTCATTCAAAACGGAGTTTTGTGATCCACCCCCGCCTTCTTTTACAGAGATGCGGCCCCCACCGCCATTTCCATATACTTCAATTGTCGTAATATCCATCCATTGACTGATCATCTCTTTTTGTGCTTCTTCTAAGCCTACCCCAAGAGAAATCATAACTACGATGGAACTAGTTCCAATCACCACACCAAGGACTGTTAATAACGTTCTGACTTTCCGCTTCCATAAATTTGATATACAAAGCTTAAATAAATCAGAGATCTTCATCGTTGATCACACCTTGTTTATTCTTGCGTCTTTTATAGAGCACAAATCCACCACCTAAAGCAGCGATCACTGCAGCTCCGCCAAAGAATAACCAATTGTTGTTTTTTGATTTCGGTTCTTCACCAGGTAAGGTAGGGTCAATCGGAATAATCGGCGGCTCATATCCGCCCATCACATTGACCGTAAAGTCCTCGCGCATTTCCTTCTGGTTGAAGTTTTCATCTTCGTAAGTCAGTTTCAACGTTAACTTATATTCTCTTCCTTCATCAAACATAATATATAAGTTTGTACCTTTTGCTTCCTTGCTTGGATCAATGTTTCCAAGATACAAAATACCCAAACTTTTTTCAGTTTCATCAATCACTTCAATCTGTGCATTTTTTACCGGAGACAATCCTGTATTCAAAATGCTGTAACTCAATTCCGACTCCATACCGACATAAGCATTTTGCATTTTCGCATAGTTAATACGAACACGGTCAACTTGTGTTATCGGAATCGCAATTTCACTGCTCATAGTACCGTCTTCAATTGTATTTCCTTTTCCCATATAGTTATAGGAAACATTAAATGTGATTGGATAACTGGAAGGTTCTGCTGTTTTCACCGCAATCATGCTTAGATCAATTGTAACCTCTGCTCCAGGCTTGATTTCATTCACAAATACTTTATTAACACCTTTTGCCATAGCAAATATCTTATTTCCGTCAACACCAATTACAATGTTGTTTACTGCAACACTGGAACTTGTATTTTTGAAAGTAACCTTGAAATTTATTTGTTTCCCGGCGATCACACCTGAAGAACCAGTATAGTTGCTGATCAAGATGTTTGGTTTATAGACAGAATCGGAACCACCTGTATTGCTGGTTTCGAAAATTGTTCTTGTCAAAGTATTGTCAATTGTTGCGTTATAGATCTTATTGTTGATTAAAACTTGTGCTTTATAATTGATTCTGAATTCTAAAATGGAATCAGGACCTAAATAGCGAATATTATTGAACCGAACTTCATACTTCAAGTTTCCCATTGAATCAGATCCAATATTGGAAATCTCTCCTTGCATATTAGGTGCATTGAAGTTTTTGTCGGAAAGAAGTGCGAAGGCGCTGTCAAATTTCTTATTCACCAAATCACTGTAGCGATAGTTTGGATCTACCACTTCCATGACGATTGAGAACTCATCATTCTTTTTGATCTCCGGTGCTGACACTTCGTACTTTACAATATATGGTTTTAACTTTGGTTCCGGTGCTTCTCCAACTGTTCCCGTCTCAGCAATTGAAAATGATTCACTAACTGAAACTCTTTTCTCTGTGCTATCACTAGTTTTCTCAAAAACTAATTCTCCATCAATCTCGAACAAACTTCCAGTACCGCGATAAACAATATTTTTGAAAACCAACTCTATTGAAATTAATTTTCCTGAGCTACTTTTATGTTCATATAACATTGCTTCTCTTGGGCCACTGCCACGATTCGATTGAAAATCAGATGTAGGAAGCATTTCAACAATACTTTTACTTTCAAGAAATTCATAATCTTCTAGTCCAACTAGTTTACAGCTTACTTCCATTTCCACTGGCTCATAAGCGGGAATAGGTTCTCTTGTCGATGACCACGTAGGCACTGCTTTACAGTTCGTAACTCCCTGTACAACTGGGTCTGTCGATGCCGCTTTTACACCTATTACCCCCATCAAATTACTAACTACCATCATTAGTCCCAACAAAAATACACTCATTTTTTTCATACTAGTATCTCCTTGTGTTCCTCTTCTTGCATTTCATTAACAGCTACTTGTTCTGTCACTTCTTCATTCTTCTGCGTCTGATCCACGATCTTTTCGATATCTCCATCCATCAAATAGATAATACGATCCGCGTAGCTCGCAATCTCCGGATCATGGCTTACCAAAATAATGGTCTGTTCATTATCTCTAGCCATGCGCACAATCAATTCCATTACTTCAATTGTGGTCTTGCTATCCAGATTCCCGGTCGGTTCATCGGCAAACACAATTTTAGGCCTTGCCACAAAAGCTCTGGCAATCCCAACCCGCTGCTGCTGACCACCACTCATTTGATTCGGGCGATGATTTATACGATCTCCTAAACCAACTTCGGTGAGCATCTTGGCTGCCACCAAGTTTCTTTTCTTGGTGCCAATCCCCTTAAACATAAGCGGCATCGCCACATTCTCTTTGGCGGTCATAATACTAAGTAAGTTGTACGACTGAAATACAAAGCCAATATGTCGTTGCCGGAAGATCGCTAATTTGTTCTCATTTAATGCTGACAAATTGGTCTTGCCAATCATAACACGCCCCTTGGTAGGTTTTTCCAAACCTGCGAGCATATTAAGCAATGTGGATTTCCCGCTTCCAGATTTCCCAAAAATACAAACAATTTCACCCTTGTTGATGGTTAGGTTAATCTGATTCAAAGCCACAACCTTCTCTTTACCGAGCATATATACCTTTCGTAGATCTTCCACTACGATAAGAGGTTTTTTCTCAATTTGTTTCATGATACCTCCTACACCATTCCATCTCATTATACTGTTTCTTGGCATTTATGATAGCAAAGTCCCACAAATTACCAAAAAACATACATATCTTGCAATTACTCATGGAACTTGCTGATGATGTAATCTTGAATTTGTGTTGCTTGCGGACTGACGATTAAAAATACATAGGAACCGTCTGAAAAGATAATAGAACGATCTACAATCTCTTTTTGCTCTGGAATATATTGATCAAATTCTGCCCGCAATTCTTCCATGCGCGTTGTTAGAATGGTTTTGATAGATTCTACCAAAGAGTTATCCGCCACTTGGATCATCACCAATTCGTCTGCTCTGACATCTAAAAAGGCAAACTGATAGAAATGCTGCTTCACTTGACTTGGATCTAATTCAAACTTTTCAAAAAAATCGGAATCTGTCATTTCTACCATAATGGTGTCTTGATAGTTCTTCTCTATATCTTCACTGACCTTTGCAATATCCAGCTGTTTTTCTTTCTGTTTGCTGCAGCCGCTGATCACCATCAAAACTAAAACACCAATCAACCAAATTTTTTTCATCATATTTGCTTCCTTTTCTTCTTACGATGCTATTTTATGTTGGACAGCAACGCTGTTAGACGTAATTGCCTCAATCGAATATCCCAGCTCCTGCAATTTCTCTATAATGATCGGCAAGGCTTGCAACGTTGCTTGATTCTTATTAACATCATGCATCAATACATTAATCATCTTCTTATTGGCCGCACCATGCACTACCGCATTGACAATCTGCTCTTTGGTAACTGAAGTATACGATGCATCCAAAGAACTGACATTCCAGTCATGATAGACCATTCCCATGTCTCCTACCAGTTTTAAAAATTCACTGCGGGGAACATCTTTGGCATAGCGCTGAAACATTGAATTGCTGGACCCGCCGGGAAAGCGGAATGCTGTTGCCTGCACACCGGCAGCTTTCATAATTTCATCATTGCAAACTTGTATTTCAGTGCGCAATGCTTCCAGCGATATATACATCTTTTCATAACGATGGGTATTGGAATGGTTTCCAATCGCATGTCCTTCTTCAATCATCCGTTTTAATAGTTCCGGATGTTGTTTTACTTTGCTGCCTAACACAAAAAAGGTTGCATGTACACCATATTCTTTCAATACATCCAATATTTTTGGTGTTAAATCAGTTGGACCGTCATCGAAGGTCAAGTATGCAACTTTATTCCCCCCCGTTGAAACTTCCGTTGTCTGCTTCACTTGCGCCAGCAGCTGATTTTTTTCTTCCTGCATTAGAATCATACTACTTTTCATTTCTTCCAATTGCTCTTGATAAGCAACCAGCTCCATGTCTTTATCTTCTTTCCAAGTTTGGAACTCTTCTTGCAAGGTATTGCTGTTTGTATGTTGATAGTAGGATACAACAAGTAGAGTACCATTCAAAAATATGGATATTACGAAGCCAATAATCAAACACATTAACTGAAATAACCGCTTCTCACGCTGGGACTTCATCAGCTTCAAATGAATCACCTACTTTATACTCTTACTATTCTACCACACCAGCTAATTTATTTGAACCAATTTTAGTCAGCGATTCATATATTTATGGTTTGAGAAATAACCTTACGATCCAGCCTGCTTCCTAAGCGACTCAGGATTTCATTCGAAATAGAACAGGTCTTTTCTGCCCAATCAGTGACATGAATTGCATGTGCCCCTGTTCCTCCCAATAAAATGGCAGTATCGCCAGCATTCACATCGGGGATGCCGCTAACATCTACTATAGTCTGATCCATACAGATGCGACCAATGATAGGTGCCTTGCAACCACCAATCAAAACTTCTCCTGCTCCATTTGACAATGAGCGCGGAAGACCATCTGCATAACCAATCGCAATCGTCGCGATTTTCATATCACGATCAGCAGTGAAGTCCATCCCGTAGCCAACAGATTCATGCTGATGGATCTGTTTTACTATTGCTACACGTGCTTTCAAGGATAATACCGGTTGCAATGCACGCTCAATTGCATTGTCGTACTTCGTGCTCAGAACACCATATAGTGCAATACCGACGCGGACATAATCCCCTGCCAGTGCAGGATAGTTAAACATGCCATAACTGCCTAGCAAGTGCTTCCTCGAAGAACAGCCGCGCTCTTCCAAAGCTGCTAGCACATGGTTCCATGCTTCAATCTGACTTTGCGTAAACTGTTGTTCGCGCTTTGTACTGCCATCGGCAGCTGCCAAATGAGAAAAGATACCATCTACAATCAAATGATCCATTGCATACATAGCACAAATCTCATCGATGTGTTCACATCGTTCTCCTAAGCGATGCATCCCGGTATCAATCGCAATATGAACATGAATTTTTTTACCGTACTGATTTAATTCTTTTGCATAAGGATAATCCACAACTGTTTGTGTCAGACGATAGTGCTGCAGTAATGAGAATTGCTTTGGATGCGTGTATCCCAATATCAGTATCTCACCATGTATGCCGTTCTTTCGGAGTTCAATTGCTTCCTCAATGCAGGCCACGCAAAAAGCATCCACTCCTAATTGTGCCAGTTTTCGCGCTATCAAAACAGCTCCATGTCCATATGCATTCGCTTTGATGGCAGGCATCAGCTTGCACCCGGCAGGCAAACAGGAGCGAAGCACCCTCACATTCTGTTTTAAAGCCTGCAAATCCAATTCTATCCAGGCTCTGCCATATTGGAATTGCTCTTTCTTGCGCCATTTAGGCAAGAATGTTAACACAAAAGCAGCAAGCATCGTACTCCCTGTAACAACGAAAAACTGAATCAAGCTGTGATGAACCAGCAACTCTTCTGCATCAAGCAATTTCACAATTCCCCGAAACGCTACAATCATTGCGGGATGGATGATATAGATGATACTCGTAAATGAGCGCAGCCGCACAATGGCCTTGCCTTTCCACGATAAAAGAGCTTGATATAAAAAGATCATTGCAGGAATTAACATGACATACATGCTATCATGACGAGACAATCCCTGTTGATAGACCAGATATGCTTCTGCTGTCAACAACAAGAAAGAAATCAAAAAACCAAATGTTAACTGCTGCGTTTTCAGCAAAGATTCTTTCTGTCCCGCCGCCGCTCCCAGAAGCAAAAACAACGGTGCAAAGAAAAGACCATTACGGGTATATGAAAAAAGCTGGAAGGCATATTCGTATCCATTATAAAGCGCTGTTCCGTGCGGGATGAGTCCATAATAACTGTCTCCCAGCAATCCAATTCCATATAAAACACTGCATAGCATAAACATGCTGCGGATGCTCAGCCATTTGCGCAGCCAAACAAGCAGCAAGATGCCTAGCATACTCGCTGGGAAGTACCACAAATGGTAAAATGTACCATCAAACAGCAGTAACCGGATTGCACTTTCAATCGTTAGCTTTTGATAGATGCCGGCATAAATGCCGATGGGCAAATAAAGCAACATTGCACCGCCATAGACCAGCATTGTCTTTTTAAGATACTCTCGTACCTTGTTGCTGCTCTGTGCATAGACTAGCAGATCACTGAGAACAAACTGGCCGGTAACCATAAAAAAGAATGGAACAGCGAGTCTTGCCAGAATTCGCGTAACAAAGAAATTGGCAGATGGATGATAGGAGATAAGCGGCGCCGTATGATTGGCAATTACCAAAACTGCCGCAAATACCCGAAATATGTCCAGTCCCCGATATTGTTTGGCATTCATTTCACATCCTCCACTGCGTGATCACAAAGCCATCCAGGTTGTTGCCGGAAATGGTATAAGGCATCACAGGATCAAGGTCTAATTTGGTATCGTCTTCCCTATCGGCCGGCAAATAGCTGATTTCCAATACTTGCTGGCCAAGCTGCATTTGATATGGTTTTTCCAGATAGGTAAATTGCTTGATATATGAAATATATTCTTCCAGCACAAACCCATGCGCATTCATGATGTGGGCATGCCCTGCACCAACATAGCGGAAATGCCATGGTTCATGGCCAATATCCGTTATCTGTTCCTTTCCTTTCAAATAGCGTTCTACAAATCCATACTTCGCTGCATGCTGGCGAAAAACCTGGCAAATACCGCTGTATGGAAAAGAAGGACAAATTGGATCGATGCAGTCGCTGTTTAAACCTAGATCAATCGCCAGCCCGGTATGATGTTCACTATGCCCGGGACGTGCAACATAGGTTGCCGTAAATTCATGACCTCTTTCTTTGCTTGTTTGATCCCAAATACCCTGCTGTTCCGGAACAGAGCGCCAGCCGCTCACCGGAAGAATGGCTTCCCAGCCCTTGATATCCTGCATCAGCTGATTGAGTAAAATAGCGGCACGCTGGTGCAGCTGAACAGACGGTAGTGACTCCCAAGCAGGCAGCAACATATTTGTGTCCTGCTCACCAGGAACATAGGCATACTCACGATTCACCAGTATCAAATTTCCGGCATACATTTTTTCTTTTGGCAAATAGATGGTATTCATGCGTCGACCGCCTGTTTGATGATGCAATCAAGAATTTCTTGGAATGAATAACCGGCAGCTCGCATCATACCCGGAAAGCGGCTATGCTCCGTAAATCCCGGAATCGTATTTACTTCATTAAACACAATCTCGCCGGAAGGCGTCAGAAACAAATCTACACGAGCGAATCCTGAACATCCCAGCGCACGATAAATCCGCTGTGCCGTTTCCTTCACCTCATCGGCTTTGGCCTGACTGATCCGTGCAGGGACATGAATTTTGGATGTGTTCAGTGTATACTTCTCGGTGAAATCAAAAAATCCATCTGCGGAAAGCTCAATTTCATCTACTTCTCCGATGCATAACGCATCGGTTCCCAGTATCGCGCAGCCAACCTCAAATCCTGTAATATTCTCTTCTATCAGTACATGCTCATCATATTGGAATGCAAGATCAATCGCCTTGTGCAATGCTTTGTCCTCAAATACCTTCGTGATGCCATAAGAAGAACCTGCTTTTACCGGTTTCACAAACAATGGATAGCCTACTGTTTCTGCCAATTCCAGCAGTTTTTGCTTCGATGTTGTTTTATCCACTACGAATGCCTTCGCAGTACAAACACCGGCGTTGCTTACCATCTTATGGGCACGATCTTTATCCATGCAGAGTGCAGAAGACAGCACTCCGCATCCGGCAAGCGGAATTTCTGCCAGAGCAATGGCCCCTTGGATAGTTCCATCTTCGCCATTTTTCCCATGAAGCACCGGAAATGCAACATCCACCGATATGGATCTTACCCCGCTTTTTTCGAATAAGAACAACGTATGTTCTTTGGGTTCCAATGACAACATAGCCGGGATGCAATCATCGCTGTTCGCCCAGATATCTTGTTTAATCTTTGTGAATTCACCTTGAAAATAATACCACTTCCCTTGTCTGGTTATGCCGATTGGAATGGGGTTGCAGATTGCTGGATTTAAATTGCTGAGCACCGCAAAAGCCGATGCCAAAGATACACTATATTCGGAGGAACATCCTCCAAAAAAAACCATTACATTTAACTTATTCATTGATGTTGTCCTTTCCCTGGATGGATATGGTTTCCGGCAGCGCATAGCCAATCTCACATTTGTTTTGGTAAAGTTTCTTGATTGCAAGACAAATACCTTCTGCTGAGAACTGCTTTTGGATGACATCTACCTCTTCCAAAATCTTTCCTTCCTGCCTGCGGTAATGCAGATTTCTGTTTTCAATTTTGTATGTAATTTCATCATCAAAAGAAGCAAATAAACGACCGGTGATCACTTCTTGATCAAATGCAAACTGAATCTGAAAGGTTTGATCCGTATTGTTTTGTACTTTCAGATCCAGCCAGCCTTCATACATGGTAGCATCCACACCAATCGGCAATTCCTTGGAAGGTTCAGGAAATTCCTTGCTTTTATGACCATGCCGTTCCACAATCGTAAGCGGCGAATGCAAGAATAGCCAAAACAGCAAGTTTGTAAGCTGGCACAGTCCTCCGCCATACGTAGTCGTTAGCTTCCCGTCCATCACCGTTAAACCTTTTTTATATGCAATCTTCTTATCAGCATTTCTTGTTGCTTTGCAGAAGGAAAACGTTTCGCCGGGGCGGATCAGCATCTGATTGATCGCCGCCGCTGCAAGCTTGAGATTAAACACCTTGTTTTCCTGGTACAACATGTCGCAGCCGGTATTGCGGTTGTACAGCGGACTATCTGCTTTAAAAACAAGAACAGGCAGCTGCTGCTTTTTTCTCGTGTTGCAATACTTCCGCCCATCTATGCTCATCTTCAAATAAAAACAGAACCGCCGCTGCCTTGTTCGCAGCGGAAGCAGCCATGGAAATCGTTGTGTGATTCGTTTTCGTTTCATCATACTTCTCCCGGGGGCATATAAAAACACCCTGTCTTGATCCTCTTAATGGTATCAAAACAAGGTGTTTTATACGTTCGCTTCTACTTTCAAAAACAATATATTTTCCTGAACAAATTCTTACGATTTTCTGACAGTCAAAGGCAGCAGTACTGTAAACGTAATGCTTTCCTCTGCACTCTCAGCTTTGATTGATCCTTGGTGCAATTCCACAATCTCCTTCGAAATAGCAAGACCCAATCCGGCACCTCCGGTTGCTGCCGATCGCGATGCATCCAGTCTGAAAAATTGCTCAAAGATTTTTTCCAGCTTATCTACCGGAATTGTTTTTCCTTGATTGCGGATCACAATGGCAACTTGCTGCTCCTGCTGATGCATCTGCACGCTGATAGTGCTCTTGGCATAAGCATAATTGATTGCATTGCGAAGCAAATTGTCAAATACCCGTTCCAGCTTATTAGGATCACAAACAAGTTCTACATTTGGTTCAATCGCTGAAAGCCACTGCAGTTCTTTCTCAGCCAGAATCGGCGTAAATTCACTCAAAATCTGGTCCAGCATCCTGCTGAGATTGGTGCGCTCAAGTTCCAATTGCAAAGAAGCTAAATTAAATCTTGTAATCTCAAAAAATTCATTGATGAGATCTTCCAGACGCTCGGCCTTGCTCAGCGCAATGCCGGTATAGCGAGCTCGCATTTCCTGTGAAAGATGCGGTTCATCCTGAAGCAATGTCAAATATCCGATAATGCTGGTCAGCGGTGTTTTTAAGTCATGAGCCAGATACACAATAAGATCATGTTTCCGCTGCTCTGCATCTTTCGCAGCGGCAGCGCTCCGTATCGCCTGAATGCGCAGCAAATTCAGCTCATCTTCTGTACCTCGCAATTCATGAGACAGATTGACCGGCTCATTAGGCTGCTTGGTAAGCTGCTGTGCTGCATGTACGACTTCATCTAAATAATGCAATGGTTTAGAAATAAAATAATAAGTAATGATGACCCAGCCAATCAGAAAAATCAAGGCATTGAAAAAAAGAAAATAGCGGGCATAAAGCTGAGCCAGAATATAGATGAAATCATACGATTGAAAGGAATATTGCGAATAAAGATACGCCGCTGAAAAAAACAAAATCACACAAACCACGACAAATCCAATCAAGGTAATTCCATATTGCATTAGCAGCTGTCTTGAAAGCTGACTGCGCCGCAGACGATTCATTTGTTCACGATTCGATTTTATAGCCAACACCCCAGACTGTTTTTATAAATTTCGGCTTGCGCGCAGGTTCCTGCATCTTTTCCCGCAGGCGCGCGATATGCGCCATAACTGTATTATTGTTATCCAAGTATTTCTCGCTCCAAACAGCTTCAAACAACTCTTCGGAAGAAACAACCCTTCCTTTGCGCTCGCAAAGGTACCAAAGAATATGAAACTCAATCGGTGTCAAAGCCAATTCTTTTGCATTCAACATGCAAGTGTGACTCTTTTTGGAAATATGGAGTCCGCGGATATCAATCTCATCCTTATCTTGCATCGCATTATCTGCTGTATTGTAGCGTTTATAGCGTCGCAGCTGGGTTTTCACGCGAGCCATGACTTCCAAAGGATTAAAAGGCTTTGTGATATAGTCATCAGCCCCTAGCGTCAATCCCATTATTTTATCCATATCTTCTATTTTAGCTGTCAACATGATAATAGGGAACAAATATGTTTCACGAATTTTCTGACACAATGTGAAGCCGTCCATGTCAGGAAGCATCACATCTAAAATACCAAGGCTGATTGTTTCGTGCGCAATCTGCTGCAGTGCTTCTGATGCACTGCTACATTTCAAAACGTGGTAGCCCTCATTTTTCAGATAAACTTCCATCAAATCTGCGATGGCTGTTTCATCATCCACGATTAATATCTGCTCAGCCATAGATGCACCTCCTTATCCTTGTCATGCCATATAATACCATAGATTATGACGAATAGGTCCTAATGAAATAAAGAAAAGCGGAACTCAGATCCCGCTTTCATATTTTCAAATGATCAGAACATCTTTTAACCTGTCAGGTTACATCTATTCTGTTACGCCCCAATTTGAAGTATCGCTGCTGCGTCGAACCAAAATCGCTTTTTGATAATCCGTTACGTTCAGCATATGCATAATATCTTTTTCTTCTTCCGTTGTACAGCCAATCAGCAATTTCACTTCGCAATCCCGTTTCAAGATATCCGATGAAACAGCAATGGCATTGATTTGCTTGGTGCTGGCACTTCCGAAAAATACATCGATTTGTGATCCATCACTGGCAATCGTTTCACTCAAGTACCCGTAATCTACCGGATACGTCATGTCTGGATGTTTTGGGTGCTTGGAATATTTCGGACGTTCAATCACCACCGATGAAGAATAATACAAGGAATCTAATTTCTGCCAGAAATATGCGTTGTTTTCAATTTGATCCATACCATGTCTCCTACCTACCTTAGGTTATTTTACTAGATAATGAATCAAATGTAAATAAGAACCACGAAACTTTCAAATACCCTCACTATTTTTCAAGTGTTTTCACTTTATTCCGTGAAATAGCAGCGATATCTCTGCAATCACTCAGACGCATGACTTCTTTTAATTCCTCGATAATGTGGCTGGCATAGACTTGTACACCTTCGCTTCCGCCGCCGAAGACGGCGTGGGAAAATGGCCGCCCGATCAGGACTCCGTCAGCACCTAATGCCAATGCCTTGAATACATCAGCCCCGCTGCGAATCCCGCCATCCACAAAAATTTTCATTCGTTTATTGACAAAGCCAGCAATTTCTTCCAGCACCTCAGCACTGCTGAGCGCATCATCCAGGACGCGTCCGCCATGATTGGAAATGACAATTGCATCGGCACCTGCTTCCAAAGCTTTTTGCGCTCCTTCAACTGTCATGATTCCCTTAATGATAAACGGACAAGGTATCCATGATCTGATTTCCTGCAAATCAGCAGCTGTTTTGAATGTAATCGGTGTCGGTGTATGTTTCAGATGAACCAAGCCTGATGCATCGACATCCATGGCAATCGCTGCCGGATGGGCAGCCAGTGCCCGCTCCACTTTTTGCTTGGCAACTTCGGCTGCCCATGGCTTAATTGTGAAAACTCCTGCCCCATGTACTTGTTCCATCGCCTTTACCGGAGCATCAAAAACCTTGGCCGCAGCACCATCGCCGAAAAAAGGCAGCAACCCTGCTTCCTTGCATCCCGCTGCCAAGGAATTACAATATTCTTCTTCATCCATGGCGGAACCATAATTCATTGTCACTGCCCCAATTGGTGCCGGGAAAATAGGTGCCCGCAGGGTTTTCCCAAAAAAGGAAACTTCTGTTTGCACTTCATAATCTTCGTGAATCGCATCCAGATGAATTTGAATCTCTTTCCATTTATTGACGTTGCGGACAAATGTGGAGCCTGAGCCTTTTCCTCCCGGTCCCGGTGTTTCTCCTCTGCATGCTTCGCCATTGCATACTTTGCACATCCGGCAAATTGACATTTGCTTTTTCGCTTCTGCTTTAATTTCTGATAATGTACGCATCTGTATTCTCCTTCGATGCTTTCATTATAGCAAGTTGCTTTTATTATGCAAAGATCCAAAGCAGGATACAAGCGCTACCAAATACAATACTGAATGCAATGCACAGCGGATACCATACAGCAAAGGAAGGAATCAGGAAAAATTGCATGCCAATCACAAGAATTAATAAACAAGCAAGAGCAATTCTGCTTGTCAGCTGCGTGAAATGCACGCGCAGCAACCGGTAGCAAAAACGCATGAGCACTGTTTGCCTGACAATATCGGCAGTTGCAACACCGAACATTGCGATCAGTTCCAGCCGCTGCAAAAAATTGCCATAGGAGAGGATGGATGCGGCCGTGATGGTTGGATATGTTACCTCTTTAACAACCGTTTCACCCAGCAGATAAATTTGTCCGGCATAAACAATTGCAAAAACAAAAACAGCAGCTATCACCCCGATGCGGATAGCATGATAGTCTTTGGTATCTGCCAAAGACTTGATAACCGCAACCGGAAAGAAAAGAACAAGCAGATAAAACCAGATGCCTTGGCTGATTTGCAGGGTCGTCAAGCTCGTAAATGGCAGGACTGCATGCGAAGGCATCTGCAAGCCAATGCCGCTAAGAAAGAGAAAACCTAGCAGAAATAGCCAGCCTAACAGCGCGCAGAAACTTTCAAAACGATCTTGCTTCATTAAGCTAATCTGATAAATGACAAGGCCCATTGTAAGTGTGATCACAATTGCCGGTGTATGGGTCAAGGACATAGAACGAATCATCAGCGGACTTGCCGGAGCTACGATCACCAGATTTGTGAGCACGAATCCAACGATTACCACCATGCAGCCAAGCTTCGCTCCCAGCGGCCAATTGACATAACGGGCAAACCATGTTTTTTTCTTGGGAAACTGAATCAGCAAGTCCAGCAGCAAGAATACCAAAGCGCTCAACGGCAGCAGCCAAATGGCATTCTTCCCCAGCGGTTCATAGCGATTCAACATCAAAAACATCGAAAGTGTATATAGCATTGCACACCCCACGATACCAGCCTTACGCATCTTTCCCCCTCCTTGTCTGATTGATTGCCTCCAGTTTGATTTGCACTTCTATTTCGGGAATCTGCTTCCCAAATGGTTTTTCCAGCCACTTTGTTTTTTGAAACGCTTGGGCAACATCCAAAATTTGCAGCGCTTGATTATCCGTTAGGAATTGGCGCAATTGCTCTTCAAGCTGTGCTTGCGCAAGCTGGGCAACTTGCTGATCCAATTCATTCACCAGAAACGTTCCTTTGACCAGAATGCGTTCATCTTCCAAAATAAACTGCGGTTTCAGCCGCTGCAGTTCACCCCAGATGGTAGTGTCTTCATCCAGCACAACCTCGTACCACGCATGTTCAAACAAGCCGGTCAGAATTAAGTATGACGTAATGGTCGTCCCATCCAGAACCTGCATTTGATCCTGATGCAGATAAAGTGCTCCTTCTTTCAGGGTTGGTTCTTCCTCGACCATTGTCAGCATCGGCAGCACCAAAGCGTTTTTCTTGGCAATCTGATAATCCAGCAAGGACATCGTAACAGACGTACCCCATCTCCGGTTGGTTTGCACCAGCTCCAGCAAGTCAAAGGCCCGCAGCACTTCCTGCTTCTCAAACAATGGCTTCAATGCGTTATACGCAACTACGATCTGCATATCAAAGCGCAGCTCTTTTTGAACCATTAAATCCTCTAAAACATTCACAAGCAGTGCTGTTGCACTTTCATCCACAATCAGCACCTGCGTATGTCCGAAATATGGTGTCTTGCCGCTTTGCAGGACGACATTATGAATAGCATCCTTGAATGTTTTCCCTTTCGTGGTAATTGTTTTGATCCCTTCTCCTTCGCTTGGAATCCGTCCTTTTGCCAAAAGCTCCAAATGCACTACCAATTCCTCTTCGACAAGTTCCACACCAATGCCGCTCACCACGGACACATCTTCCACCTCATGATAATCAAAGCAGCCACCAAGGCTGAGGAGTGCTGCAAAAAGCAGTACTTTGATCCAGCGTTTATTTCGATGCATGAGGCTTCCTCTGATAAATAAAGGCTGGTACACGCAGCAAATTGTCCAGACCTTTTAAGCTTGGAATGCTGGACATATAGGGAACCTGAAAGGAGGTGAGAGCAAATAAGTGGGCAAGAACAAGAAGTGCCAAAAAGAAGATGCCGAAAAAGCCAAGAAAGACAGCCGCAAATAAGAAGGAAAAACGCAGCATTAAGATCGAAGAACGAAAGCGCGGGTTCATGATTGCGGATAATGCAGAGAAAGCAATCACGATCAGCATTGTTGCGCTGATCAATTTCGCATTGATAGCAGCATCGCCAAAGACAATGGCCGCTACCAGTCCCAGCGGAGCTGCAAGCTGCTTAGGTCCCCGGATCGTTGCTTCCTGCACCAGTTCCAGACATAAAATCAAAATTACAGCTTCCACAATGGAAGGAAACGGAATTCCGCTGCGTGCTTTGATCACACTTAGCAGCAAAGAAAAAGGCAGCATTTCTTTATGAAACGTGATAACAGCCAGATAACATGCCGGAAGCAGAATTGCTACCAAAAAACCAATAAACCGCAAAATGCGGGACAAGGACGCATAGTAGAAATTCAGGTAATAATCATCCGGTGCGTGAAAATTTTCCATAAATACATACGGCGCCGTTAATACGCCCGGCGAGCCGTCCACTACAATGGCTACCCGGCCTTCACACAGCTTGGATACTACATTATCCACCCGTTCACTTAACCCCATTGTTTTGAAAAAGGAAAGCGGGGAATCTTTGATCCGCTCCTGAATCGCATTTACATCATAGCACTCCTCGATGAGCAAGCCATGCAGTTTGGACTGCACCAGTTCGACCAAACTTGGCTTGGCAATGCCCTTGATATAACAGATGCAAATCAACGTTCTTGCTGAAGTCCGCAAAAACGTAATTTCCATTTTCAAATTAGGATTTTGCAAACGGCGCCGAATTAGCGTCAGGTTGTTCATCAGCACTTCCGTGAACCCTTCCTTCGGGCCTCGCAGCACTTGTTCCCCTTCAGGTTCGGTGATGCTGCGGCTGCTGAAACCTTTGGTGTCAATCACCAAAATCTCACTGGATCCATCCAGCAACAAAATTGTATCTCCTGCCAGCACTGCATAAATCGCTTCTTCATAGGTCGTTACAGCTGTTTGCTCGAGTGCCTGCAATAAATGTGTTTTCAGTTGATCCATGGTCGCTGTACGCCCCCATTTTTGGAGCGGCGGCAAGACGGAGTCATGAATAATCTGCGTGCTGACTAGTCCGTCCAAGCAAACCAAAGCAGCATAAAGCTGCTGGCGTTCATCTTGGATTTCCCGATAATTTACCGTTGCATTATTTTCAAATACTTCCTTGATCCATGCTAAGTTTTGCTTAATATCTTGTTGTATCTGTTTCATATAGTTCACCATGAAATAGTTTTGGCAAAATATCCCATCCTAAACAAAAAGGAGACCCCGCGGGTCTTCTAAAAATACATGATTGTGACTTCCTTTCCCATATCAGCCAAGATCTTTGCACACTCGGCAATGTCAGCCAATTTTTGCTGATACAGCAGTTCGCTATGGTCCGGATTCCGTGCCAGTCCCACCAGCAGTTGAATCTTTGTCCCCTTTGCACAAAGCAATCGAGTCAGCAAGAAGGCACCATCATGCAACTGCTGCTCCTGTTCCATCAGCAGCAAGGAGTGCATCCCTTGCAACAAGGCCAGCAACGACGCTACTTTGTGAATAGTTATTGCTCCTTCACTTACCAAATCCATGCCTTCCATATAGCTGATCGGCGGGATATCACTTTTCGCCTGCTTGGGAAAAGCAACGACTTTGCGTTGCAAGATGCGGCCGGCAATCTCTGCTGTCGTTGAACCGCTGATGATTTTGACCCCTTTTTCAGCCATAAACTTTTGGACAACCAGTTCATCCAATTCTATCTGGCTAGGCGGACCGGTCATCCAGCCAGACACTGGACAATTGCAACCAAAGTATTGTCCTGCGAAATCTGCAACGTCGCAAACACGCTGGACAGGCGATGCATCACATCCGCCAGAAGCATCCGGCTGCAGGCAAATTGGTCCTGCTGCCGCAGCTTCGAATCTTTTCCAAATGCCCGCAGCCAGCCAAATGACAGATGCAAGCCGATCTGCCGGTAAACCACCGGATGAACAAACATTGCCACAATGTCCTGCGGCCTTGCCTGCCAGCCATACCACCAGATAGGCATACTCTCGTCTTCCACAAATGCGGCACCAAAGCGCTCATATTGGCGATACAAGACACAGCACGGCTGATGCACTTGCACCACCAGCATATCACTGCTGACATTGCTGTACCAGATCACCGCCGCAAACCCTTCTTCCGCAAACTGCAGCTTTCTGACTTCTTGCAAAGCACGATCATACGACGAAAGCAAATGTTCTTGTTGCTCCCAGGCTTGAACAATGCGGTCTGCTTGCTGATGCTTGCCATCCGCAAACACAATGAACACATCGCGGTCGTTTCGGACACAGCAAATCTGCTGTTTGGAAATTTGCGCACCATGCCGGTTCAGCGCATCATAGACCAGATCAATATGAAGCAACTCGCACACCTCCCTAGTAATACTGAATCGAAACCTTCTTGCCCATTGCTTGCAGATGCATTGCACATTCTTTGACCAGCTGCAGCTTTAAATTTAAGGAGATCGGCAAATCGGCATTTTGATGAGCCGGATTAATTGCCCTCCCCACCATAAATTTGATTTCTGTACAGTCATCCACCCACATCCGCACCAGCCGATGAGCACCATCCTGCTTCGGCAGATCAATGCTCACCAGCTTCCCGGGCATCTCCTGATTGAGTTCCCCTAATATCGCTGCTGCTTTTCCAAGCGTCAGCACTCCCTCTGTCACAAGGTCAATATGTTTTAGCTTGGCTGTCGGCGGCAAACTCGGCGATTCATAATCAGGCTCTACAATCACTTCTTCCTGCAAATAAGCTGCCACAATTTGCGACGTCGTACCACCGCAGACAACACGGTAGCCGCCCGTTTGCAGGAATTCTTCTACCACAGCATGATCCAGTTCCTTCCTGCTTGGCGGGCCTACCATAACAGTTGCCATAACATTACGCTTAAACTGCATCACGCACACGGTGCTGTCATCCCCCGGCTCATTGAGGTAGAATGCCTGCACACTCTCCAAAATACCGCGCAGCACCTTGCGGATATTGGTTGTCCGTTTCATATAGTCCGTAATGAAAGTGACCACATTCTCATACATCCATCCCAAGTCCAGCAGCTTCCCCACTCCTGCATGAACAACGCCATCACTGAACAGCACCAGCAAATCTTGCTCCTGCGCTTCAAAGGACGACAGATATACCACCTTGTCACTGATGGTAACTTGATCTCGCGTCAGCGGATATGGCTTTTGATCCCGGTAAAGCACGCACAACGGATTATCAAACTCTGCCAGAACCGTATGGCCATCCTTTGCCACATGGACCAAAGTAAAAGTAGAATAAGCAACATTGCGTTCCTGGCATACCGGCAGCGTGGCCGTAATCGTCGATACTGCATCATCCAACGTAGCTCCTTGGGAAAGCATCGTCGCAATAATTTTCGCCGTCAACGTAGCAAGAATATTCGCCTTCACGCCGCTGCCCAGACCATCTGCCAAAACAACAATATAGGAATCCTCACTACGCACAATTTCTACTTTATCGCCGCACAGTTCCTCGTCATGCTTCAACAGCGAATCGCTGACCACATCCAAAAACAGGTTCATAACTTGTCCTCTTCTTCCGTCAGCAGCCGTTTTAATTTCATTAAAGTAACCTTTGTCTGCGCCGTGGTTTCTCCCAGTAAACTGGCAATTTCCTGCGCCACGCGCATTTGCTTTTCAATGACCTGCGTCGTCGCATCCAAGGTTTGTTCCCGCATCTCGACAAATGCCTGCCTGGTTGCTTCCATCTTGGAAATATCCTGAATAATCGCCAGATAATAGCGATGTTCCGCGATATAGGTAGCACTGACAAAACAAATGCGGTCAATCTCCGGAAAAAATAATTTCTTGCGAATGGTGGTATTGAGCCGTTTGCTTTCCTCAAAGCAATCTTCCCGCAAAAACATCGTCAACACGGTATTTACTGTTTGCTTGCGCGGCATCCCGAACAATAACTCAGCACTCGGATTCAGATCCAGCACTGTAAAATCTTCTTTTAAAACAAAAATCGCATTTGGTGACTTGTCAATAATCATATTGGAAAAAGACTCCGCCTGCTTCTTGAAAAAAGGCAGGCACATATTGATATCGGCCTTTTTCTCTAAAACCGCATATGCCTTTTCCCGGCATGTTTCATAGCCGCAAGCGCCGCAATTCAATTCATCTTCTATGGTATATTTGCCCGTCTTATGCAAGATCGCCAAAATCTCTTCTTCCGGATAGCTTACTGTTTCTTTGGCTTTCCCCAGAAACAAACGATGCAAGTTCACATCTTCTTTATACTGATAGGAAGCTGCCACTTGGGTATCTTGTACTTCCTGCCAGTTTTTCTTTTGATGTGACATAAAGACTGCCTGCTTGCCAGCCTGTCTTAGAATAGGTCCGCTGTAACACGAATGACGGCAGATATTGGCCTCTATAAAGTAAGATGGAAGCAAAGGATCATCCACCAATGCTTGAAACACATCCATGCAATCCTGCAGTCCCGCAACGGAAATCGGATGGCAGGCATCCAAAGTTGCCGGCATTGTCTGTATTATTCCGCCAGGCTGCGGATATTGCCGCAGCTGAGCCTCTGAAATACCCACGGCATTTGGATCTGCTTCTTTCACCTCGACACCAATTTCCTGCATCCATTCCTCAATATCAGCAAACGTCAGTACCGCATCAATTACCCCTTGATTCAATATTTCTTCCGCTTCTGCTTTTTTAGAAATGCATGGACCTACAAATACTACTTTTGTATGGGGCATTGCTTTCTTCATCATCTTGGCATGCGCCATCAGCGGTGAATCCACCGGCAGCAAATACTCCCGCAGCTGGGGAAAATACCGTTCCACAAGAAGCACCGTCGAATAACAAGAGGTAGTAATGTAATGCTTTTGCGGATTGGCCTCAATGTATGCAGCATAAGCTTCATTTACGACTCCTGCACCAATGACTGTTTCCTCTACTTTGTCAAACCCCAAAGATTTTAAAGCTCTGCTGATTACCGGAAAAGAAACAGAAAAATAAGCACGATAGCTCGGAGCCAAGGAAACTACCACATGATCATTGCGTTCAATGAGCGATTTCGCATAGATGATATCATTCTTGATCCGTTTCGCATGAGTCGGGCAGACGAGTACGCATTCCCCGCATAAAATGCAATCAGAATCTTTGATGCTGGCTCGATTGTCCTTGTATTCAATTGCTTTCACTCCGCAATGCCGAATGCATTTGTGGCAGTTGCGGCAAATTGTCTCTTCAAATTGCAAGATATTCATGATTATTCCTCCCCGCCCAGGACATACTGTTCAAATAACGCTTGGATAGTATCGGGTTGGATATGGTGAAACCGCTGCTGGTCAATTTCCAGAGGAATCCCCTGCATGCAGTTTCCCATGCAAAAGGAAGCCTTAACGGTGACTGTTTCTTCTAAATGATGTTCTTGGATCAATCGCTTCAGTTCTTGAATGACATGGTAAGAGCCTTTCAGATGACAAGAACTGCCCACACAAACCGTAATAATCATACATACCCCTCATTTCCAAAAGATTTCTTTTGTTGTAAGCCATTACACACGTTGACATTTAATCTGACATTCGGTACTATGGCTGTGTGATTATTATATCAAACTTGAAGGAGAAAAGCTATGAGAGGATTGTATACGCCCTTAACACAGATTCGGCGGGAAGTATTTATTGCGGTATCAAAAGCAGCTTATGAAGGATATGACCTGGAGCAGTATGAAGAAATTCCATACCAGATCATCACCGGTGAAGTACCGCAATACCGTGACAGTGTTTACCGGGAACGCGCAATCGTAACGGAACGCGTACGATTGGCAATGAATATGGATCTTCGTCCATCAACTGTGCCAAATGCCTCCCTTAGTTACCAAATGGATTTAGATGCATTAAAGGTAAAACCATTCACCAAAGAACAGATGCGGGTCATCCCGGCAGCTTGCAATGCCTGTGAAGAGAAGAGTTTTTTTGTTTCTAATCTATGCCATGGCTGTATCGCTCATCCTTGCATGGTTGTCTGTCCGGTCGGAGCCATCAGCTTGCAGAACGGCCATGCCTTTATTGATCAGGAAAGCTGCATCAAATGCGGGAAATGCTACCAAGCTTGCCCTTACAACTCCATCGTGAAAAATGAGCGCCCATGTGTCGCTGCTTGCGGAGTGAATGCATTTAAAAAAGATAATTTAAATCGTGCTGTCATTGATACCGAGGCTTGCGTTTCCTGCGGGCAATGCATGGTCAACTGCCCGTTTGGTGCTATCATGGACAAATCGCAAATCTATCAAGTGATTTCGGCCATTCAAAGCGGAGTAGAAGTATCGGCAATTGTTGCGCCGGCTTTTGTTGGTCAGTTTGGCGATGATGTCAGTGCCGAACAGGTATTTGAAGGACTTCGCCAGCTTGGCTTTACCGATGTTTTGGAAGTTGCATATGGCGCTGACTTTACGACTGTTGAAGAAGCGAAGCATTACATTGATCATGTACCAAATGATCAGCCGTTCTTAGCTACTTCTTGCTGCCCTGCTTGGGTATTAATGGCCAAAAACGAATTAAAAGACAAAAGTGAGTATGTATCGCCTTCTTATTCCCCGATGGGCGAAACAGCGAAGGCTATCAAAAAGAAATTCCCCAATACCAAAATCTGCTTCATCGGACCATGCTCTGCCAAAAAACAAGAAGCTGCCAGCGGAACTGCCAGTGAATTCGTAGACTATGTACTCACCTTCGAAGAACTCTATGGCATGTTGATTGCGAAGGAAATTGATCTGGATTCGCTGGTCGTTAAAAATCGTGTCAATGACGCCAGCAAGGATGGCCGGGGCTTTGCAGTAGCCGGTGGTGTTGCGAAAGCTGTTGAACGTACTGTCCGGCAGTTGGATCCTAACCGTGAAATATTAATTGAACGGGCAGAAGGATTAAGCAATTGCCGTAAAATGGTGCTGATGGCTAAAGTCGGCAAGCGGGATGGCTATTTGCTGGAAGGCATGGCTTGTCCAGGCGGCTGTGTTGGCGGTGCAGGTACCATTATCAACCAAAACAAGGCCAATGGCTGCGTGCAAACCTATGCCAATCAATCGGAAGTCAATACTGCGATCGAGACTGTCAATCGAAACCAATAGGAAGCGAAAATCGCTTCCTTTTATTTAGATTCGCGAATAATCACCTTGCGAAGCAAAAACAGTGCCAGAACATTCACCCACAAAACCATGCCATTCAAATTATCGCTCAGCATCCACAACGTATCTCCATCAAATAACGCGCCTGCTGCCAAAGACAACAAGAACAGCAGCGTATACAGCACCATACCACCTTTCGCTGCCGTCAGGTACCGCAAGCACGATACACCATAATAATACCAGCCCATCATGCTTGCAAAACCGAAAAGAACAATGGATGCCAGCACAAAATCACGGCCAAATACGGAAAAATACGTTTGGAATACCGTTGACAACAGCAATACTGGGCTCGTAATTGTCAGCGGAACTTCCGATAGCAAAATGACAAAGCCGCTCAACGTACACATAACCAGCGTATCCATAAATACTTCCAGGCAGCCAATCATGCTTTGCGAAACCAAATCTTGATTGGTGCTTTTCACATGCGTTAATGTCGCACTGCCCATTCCTGCCTCATGAGAAAAAACGCCGCGGGAAATTCCATACTTCATGCATGCACCGATGCTTCCTCCGGCAATCGCCCGTATTCCAACGGCCTCTTCCACTACTCGCGTAATCATAAGCAGCACTTGATCCCATTCCTGCACCACAATAAAAAAACAGCTTGCACAGTAGGCAAGAACCATCAGCGGAACCAGCCATTCGCTAATGGAAACAACTGCCTTTAAGCCACCGCATAAAACAACCGTCATAATGGCCATAAATACAACGCCCCAGAATAATGGTGAAAAACCGACACCTTGGCTAAGGGCATGAGCCATTGCATTGCTGGCAACCAGATTTCCTATCCCAAACGAAGAAACCAGCAATAAAACAGCATATACCTTCCCGAGCATTTTACTTCCAACACCTTGTTCAATATAGTACATGGGTCCTCCCACATATTCATTGCAGGAGTCCTTTTTCCGATAGCGAAGAGCAAGTAAAATCTCTCCGTATTTTAATGTTGAAACAATCAAAGAACTGATCCACATCCAAAATAAAGCTCCGGCACCGCCTGATACAATCGCTGTCGCAACACCGACCAGATTGCCGATGCCCATCACTGCACCTAGATTGGTAGCGATGATCTGCCAGTTGGACAGTCCTTGTTTCTTGGTATCCGGCAAGGTCAAGGAAGACAGCATCTTAAATGTATTCCGAAACAAGAGGCTGAAAAAATGCAGCTTCCAAACCAAATAGCAGCCAAATGCCAGCATTATGACTAATACAAGCGGATTCCATAGAATTCCATGCAATGCTTGGTTGAATGCTTCCATGATGGTCCTCCCTCTCAACCCATCCTATGATAGTCCCCTTGTTTTATGCAAAAGAAAAGCACGATGGACGTGCTAGAAATGAAAGATTGCTCGAATCATTTGATAGGCAATTGGTATAAGCATCGCCGGCAAAGCATTCGCTGTCCTGATTTTGATGTTTCCTACGAAATTGAGACCGATACATAGTACCAGTACATATCCGACCATGCAGATTTCCTGGATCAGCTGCGGTGATGCATACGGTGCCAACCACGATGCCAGCACGGTAATCAGACCTTGGTAAAATAAGACAGAAAAGCCGGAAAACAAAACACCAAACCCTAAAGCAGAGGCCAGAATCATTGCCGTAATGAAGTCCAATGCTGCTTTGACATATAAAACACCTGGATAATGGTTAATCCCATCCTGAATAGATCCTACAATCGCCATTGCACCGATGCAGAAAATCATGGAAGCACTGATGAAGGCATTCGCAAAACCTTCTTTCTGAAATTTGCGCTCTAAAACAGCACCAGCCCGGTAGAGTTTGTCTTCCAGATTCCACGTTTCACCCAAAACAACACCAATGACAAGACTCACAAGCAAAAGCAAAATGCCTTGATCCTGAAGTTCCATTGTAACAGGATCAATCAGCAGCACCGATTTCAGAACACCAATCAAACCAATGAGGATCACAACGATACCCACCATCTGCTGCAGCGTATGTTCCAGTTGCTTGGATAAAAAAGAGCGTAATTTAAGACCCAGCAAGCTGGCGATTACAATCGCTGCTGCATTCACAATCGTTCCCACTAGTAGCCCAGCTCCTCATTCACTAAAATGAGTTGCAGGCGATCCGCAATTGCCTGCTTCTTCAAAATAGATTCCACATTGCAAATACGTTCAGCACTCGCACAATCCATGCATATCTTCGCAGGTACACAAGGCGTTTTTCGCTGCAGCCGAGCTGCATTCCGCGGCGCCGCAATGGTTCTGACACGTTCTCTCGCTTCTTCCAGATTGCGAACAATTTTGTTCACCCCTGCAACCAAAAATACCTTTTTGGGTCCATAAGTCATTGCTGCCACACGGTTTCCGGATCCATCCATATTGTATAATTCACCTTCCATGGTAATGGCATTTACTCCTGAAATAAAGATATCACTTGTAAACAAGGCACGATGCAGCTTCCCAATATCTTCCGCACTTAAATCTGGTGCATATCGATCTAAGAAGTGAATAGGCATGGAACGCAATATCGGAATTAAACCCAGTTCATCCAAAGTTACCGAGCCGCCTACTCCAACGACCGCTTGCTGCGGAATTTGCGCAAGCAAAATTGCCAAAGCTTCTTCTTTGGTTTGGACAAATTTTACTTGCATTCTATTTCGTTCAAGTGCCGCACATACCTGCTTGATTTGCTCAACCACCTTATTCGCCCTCCTTGCTGACATACGCATGAATTGCCTGCGCTGCCTGCCGCCCTGCTTTCATTGCATGGACCACTGTCAATGCTCCGCTTACTACATCACCGCCCGCAAACACTTTTTCATGATTGGTATTCTGCTTTAAGCCAACATTGATATACCCTTGCCGGGTCACATCAATTTGCTGGGAGTTGCCAATCAGCCAAGTAGCACCGGCACCGCCGATCGCAGTAATGATCAGATCAGCCTTTAATTTTACTTTTTGGTTAGTTCCTATAATAGTTTTTCTGCCTTCTTCAACTGTATCCGTCAGTTCATTTTGCTGGCAGATAATATGGGTAACGCCTTCCTCATTGCCAACAATTCGCAGCGGTGTAAGCAAGGTCAAGATCTTGACTCCTTCGATCATTGCTTCATGGATTTCCTCCGGTCGCGCAGGAAGTTCTTCCATGCTGCGCCGATATAAAATCTTTACATTTTTCGCCTTTAAACGAATCGCGCTGCGCGCAGCATCCATTGCCACATTCCCCCCGCCGATCACCCGGACACGACGGCCGCGAATCAAGTTCTCAATATCTGCACGGGCATGCGAGGAATCATCATGCAAATATTTTAGGAATTCATTGGCACTGATGACTTGCGGCAGGTCTTCTTTTTCAATACCCAGTTTGTGGCTTGTTCCAACACCGGTTGCGATGTAGACTGCATCATATTGTTCCAGCAACGCTTCCATGCTGATATCTTTGCCAACTTCTATATTATAGCGAATTACTACCCCATGATGGATCACGCTTTGAATTTCTTCTTCGACAACACGCTCAGGCAGGCGGTAATAAGGGATACCATAGCGCAAGACACCGCCTCCCAGTGCATTGGCCTCAAAGATGGTAACAGAATGACCCAGCTTCGCCAAATCCTTCGCACAAGCCAGCCCGCTGGGACCGCTGCCAACAATTGCAATCTCTTTATTTGTTTTGGAAACATCCAGCCATGTCAATGATCTTTGCTTATCGGAAACATAGCGCTCCAGCCAGCCAATGGCAACTGCCTCACCGCGTATCCCGCGAACACAGCTGCCCTCACATTGCTTTTCATAAAAACAAACACGTCCGCAAATCCGCGATAAATTTCCTCTGCTTTCAATCAAAGCCATGGCATCTTCCAGACGATCTTCCTGAATCGCTTTAATGAATTGCGGAATCGGCAGATTCGCAATACACCCTTTTACGCAAGGTTCATGGCGACATTGCAAGCAGCGATTGGCTTCCTGCAGTGCTTCTTCTCTTTCATAGCCTATATGTTCTTCCATAAATGGATTATGAATATCACAGGTAATCGGTGCTTTCGGCATAATTCTTTGTAAACTCATATCTTCCCAACTCCTTCACCTGCCTATTGTACTATAACTGAAATCAAATGGAAAGCATTGAAACAAAATGAAAGCGACAAACAGCTATATTTGATTTGCTGCAAAACAATATTTATTCTTGACCCAACAAATCCTGATATAAATAAAAGCCAAGCATCCTAAGATACTTGACCTGTTTATTTGAAATACGCCATGAATTGCGGCAGCGGCTTTCCTTCATACAACAAAAAATAAGACCCGTAAAATGAAATGGAAACTTCCTTGGTATCTCCGAAGGCAGCTACTTCATATTTGCTGCTTTGCCTTGCATGACTCAATTTTTGTAAGAAGGCTTCATCGGTTGTATCATAACGATACAATTCATATACGGCATCTTCCGCTATGAATCTTCTGCCTTCCCAAACACCCTCTTCTAATCCTCCGATGACCATTTCATCCTGAATCGCAACTCCTTCTGTTCGCAAATATGCCAGCACGTCATCCAAATACCAATTTTCCTGTAACTTCGGTGTTACGGAAACCGGCTGCTGGCGGGCACACCCACACAGAAGTAAAGCTGCCAAAAGCAGCTGTTTCATGTTACTTCGAAGTTGTCGTACTCGTTGTGGTAATTGCTGATGTCGTTGTAACTGGTGTTGTTGTCGTTGCAGCTGTTGTTGCTTTTGTCGTCGTTGTGGTTGTTTTGCCACCGCCGCCCATCCAATCAGCACATCCACCTAGACTTGATACGATCGCAAGACATAGGAAAATACGTATTACTGTTTTCATAGATTAAACCTCCTGCTCTTATTGTGCTTACCATAGGCCAATCTATGCAAAGAAGTTTATGATCTTCCTCTAATCCAATGTAATCCCAAGTTTTTCCAGCATCTGCGATGCATTTTCATAGGCATCTAACAGGGCAATGGGATCATTCGCTTCGATCACCAAAAGCAGATAATGCTGCAACGTAACCGCTAAATAGGTATGCCCGTCTTGCTTCTGCACACGCATTGCTTCTTTCGCATTTGCACTTAATTCATCCGCTTTTGCAGATCCATCCAGCTGATATACTTCCAATACATTATTCTTGTAAACAAACCGCTTCCCGTCGACCGCCGGAAACGTACTCTCCGTCACATCTTCCACTTGTTCAAAGCGATATCCTAAAAAAGGCAGATATGTAAATAGCTGATCCAATTCACTTGGCTGCTCCTGATCTTGGGGGGAAGTGACCGGCAAATCATTGTCCGGCAACGGCATTTGCTCCCAAAACCGGGATTGAAAGCCAATATACCCTAGAGAAAGCAATACCGCAATACATAACAATCTGATTATGATCTTCATACTCTTTGCTCCTTTACTCTTGTCTATGCAAAAGAGCATGATGCCATGCTCTTTTCTTATAAAACAAAGAAGGTTCTGAAAGGAACGCTCTTTGTAGTTCTAGTATTTCCCTATTTCCCTGCTTTATTCGTTTGTTTTTGCTCACGTTTCTTGCAAAAGAACCATAATCCAAGACCAAGCACGGCAAGGATGAAGCCCTCTTTCATGCCGTATGGCATGAAATGCATGGAAATTTCATGTGTTCCCGCCGGCAAGTCAAAAGCAATCAACGCTTCCGCAGCTTCATAATATGGTACTTTTTTGCCATCCACACGGATTGTCCAGCCTTTTTCGTATGGCAAGGTAGTAAAGAAGATGCCGTCTGTTTGCGCAGAAACATTGCCTTTCATAGAGCTTTCCGTATAACGCTCCAAATTCCAGCTGCCTTGTTTCAGCCGTTCCATTGCTTGCTTATAGGCTGTCAGATCTAATTGATAGAAATATGGTGTATTTTCTTTCAGGTAAACCTCATTCTGGGTAATTGTCATAATCAGTGATATATCCAGACCGGTTCCCATCAATTTCATGATCCGGAAAGATTCATTGCCGAAATACGTATCCAGCCAGGCATGATCCAGCCATAAATTCACTTCGCGTTCATAGCTGCTTGGGAAATAGGCATACACCGGCATATTTTCCTGACTTGGAAGAATAAATTCCAGCTGGGCGTTTTCATTGCTGTTAATCACTTTATAGCTATGATGCCCGGCAATTGTACTATGCACCACATTATCCAGGACAAGATCTTTTACCGGAACTTCCACAAAATACTCTGTGTACTCCTGTCCCAGCAGACTGCTTAATAATGCATTTTGCAAAACAAACGGATTTTTGGCGACCATATCCACATCCAGCACTGCTTTGCTGGCTGCATATCCTAGCGTCATTGCATCTGGATTGTGGTAAGCGGAAATCGATTCCAGCCGAAATGACAAATCATAATATGGGATTGGTTCTTCTTTACTCAGTACATACCGCACTCCCAAGAGTGAATCACTGATTGGTGTAGCTCCAAGATATTTCGTCCAATGGTCGCGGGCACTAAAACCCATTCGTTTCAAGAAAGTGATTGCTTCCGCATGCAAAGTTGATGTTGAGTGCGAAAGTCCGCGCATCCCCAGCGACATGGGATCATTCACCGTCCGGTGGAATGTTTTTTCTATGCGATACAAACCGGGATCATCATAGGCAAGCTTGCTAAGCGGCAGCCGAATCTCATTCATATAGGGAATATAAGACTCTCTCGTACTATATACCACTTCCCGGTCAAGTGACTGCAATGCGGTCATGGCATTAATCATCAATTCACAGCAAACCAAAAGCAGCAGCACCCATTTGAGGCTATGATATTTAGGATCATGGTGCATCAAGATATAAAACATTGCATATAGAAACAAACAAGCTAGTGCCAGCCAAATCGATGTTTCATTGCCGATAAAGGAATACTCTTGCGCTTGTACTAGCAGCACCAGCACCACAATGCCGGCAACTACCTGCAATACCAGTTTGCGGCTGATTCCTTCCGCATGTTCCAAGGCACTAGCCCCCAAGGTCAGCAAGTAAAATGTAACAAAAAAGGCATAGCGATAATTCAGCCAGTTGGGATTTTGCAAACCATGAAGAAATAGATCAGCAAGGCTGATGTTCATGCAAAGAAGCAAAACCACCAGCATGACAAACGAATACAGCTTATCCCGGAAGCGGATTTTCTGATTCAAGAAATAGAGCGGTACCACAATCAGCAAGACCATTCCGCCATACACAAATGGCAATCCTTCGATATTTACGGAATCGTAGGAGGAAGGGAGAAACTTAGCCAGAAATTCCAGAAAATTAAACTTGCTGTACAGATCATAATTGGGAGATGAAAAATTTGATTTTCCAAGAGTCAGTGAGTAGATTGTCGGCAGCAGCAGCCATGACATGCACAATACTGCTATGACAGTTTGCCGGAAAAACAAATAAAGCGGACGACGATTCCATTTGTCTTGCAAATAGCAGTAGTAGACAAAATAAAAGAACGTCAAAATACCAATCATATAGGCTATATAGTAATTTGTTAAAAACAAATACATTAGAATTATGGTAAATAAGCCATACTTGCTCCGGTCAACCAGTTCTTCCACACCAAGAATCAGAAGCGGCAATGCCAGAACGGCATCCATCCACATCAGATTCATCACCTGCACGACACTGTATGCCATCAAGGCATAGCAGACGGCCAGTACCACTGTCACAAACGGCTTGGTTTTCTTATGATGCAAGTAAATAGCAAACGTCAGTCCTGAACACGCAATTTTCAGCAATGTCATCAAAAACAAGGCCTCGGTTATATGCGACTTCGGAAACAGCACCACCAAGAATGCAAACGGGCTTGCCAGATAGTACGCAACAATCCCCAGCATCTCTCCGCTCAGCGATCGGCTATGCGAATACAAAAGTGATTTCCCCTCTAATATCGCGTCCCGGAATGCTTCAAAATAAGACACATACTGCCCATTCAGATCGAGTACCAGCACCGAATTTTTACCGAACGGATAAACCCCGTACATGGCATACACAATCCCTAATATCACAAAAGGCAGCACAAATGCCAAGATGATGTGCCAATATGACTGCCACAGCGCCGCGACGGTAATTGTCTTTTGGTTTTGTTTTGCTGTCATTGCTGTTCCTCCTTGGTGCTTCGCTGTATCGATGAAATAAAATAGCGGGGCCTTGCTTGTATCTCTTCATATATTTTAGCCAGATAATAGCCAATCACACCTAGGCTGAACATAATGATGCTGCCCATAATCAACAACACCAAAATAACGGTAGTGAAGCCGTCCGCTGCCTGATTCGTAAAAAAGTTATATAACGTATCGATCCCCAAAATCACGGAGAACAAAAAAAACAAAACTCCGCAAAAGGTCACGATTTGCATTGGCAATGCAGTAAACGATGTCACATTATCCAGTGCAAAGCGCCAAAGTTGGCGGAAACTCCATTTGCTTACTCCTGCAAAGCGGTCCTGTACGGCAAATTCCACGACTGTCGTGCGAAAACCCACCCAGCCGCTGAGAGCCCGGAAAAAGGTATGTTTTTCCGGCAATGCATTCAAGGCATCGACTACCTTGCGATCCAACAATTTAAAATCTGATGCATTGTGCAGCGAGATATGACTGATCCGCTGCAATACGGTATAAAAGCCTTTTGCAAATAGCCGATGAAAAAAACTCTCCTGCTGCCTGCCAAGTTTTTTCCCTTCTACAACTTCATACCCTTCGCACCATTTTTCATAGAATGCTGTAATCATTGCAACAGGATGCTGCAAATCACAATCCATCACGATCACCGCATCCCCTTTTGCTTCTTTCAAGCCGCAAAAAATAGCTGCTTCTTTTCCGAAATTTCTGCTGAAGGTAATTGCCACAATATGCGGATATGCATGAACTGCCTCCCGTAAAATCCGGGCGCTCTGATCGATGCTCCCATCATTGACAAACAGCAGTTCATATGTCACCGGAAGCTGCTCCATATGTGCTGAAATCTGCTTAATTGCTTCCACTATATTAAGTGCCTCATTATATGCAGGCAGTACAATTGAAATCATTGCCATATGATCACTCCTTTCCTGCAAAGGTAATCCATTTGCTAAAGCCGTAGTTTAACAAAACCGTTATGATGCTGACTAAAATCTTCATGATGCCATCATCGATATGCAGTGCTTCCACACCTAGAAACAAGAAGCCTGTCTCCACCCCCATCGAAACCAGCCGCAACGACAGAAAAGAGAAAAATTCATAAAACAGTCGATTTGTTTCATTCTTCCCGAATACCATGTACTTATTCGTAAAGAATGCAAAGAGAACAGCCACCAAAAAGGATATTACATTGCTGATCGCATAATGAAGTTCCCATACCGATCGGCAATAGAAATAAACGATGTAATTTACGATTGTCGTGAGTACGCCAAAAAACAAATATAAGATATATTCTTTGGAACTCTGCCACAGCTGTTTCATATTGTCACCCACATTATGATACCATATTTCTCCAGGAATTGATTCACAAAGTATCCCCGAAAAACAGTAACTTATCCCTTACATCAGGGTTTTCCAGAAAAAAACCAGGCTTTTCGCCCGGTTTTTATGCGTATTTATCGTTACTTGCAATATCGTTTGCAGCAGATATTTCACTCTCTGCCAGCGCTTCTTCTACGCGCGGAGCAGATTCCAATACAAACAGACCCACCAGTGTTTTTAACAGCTGTGCTTGTGACGACAGTTCTTCGCTGGTGGCAGCACTTTGCTCTGCCGTCGCCGAAGTTGTTTGCACAATATTGCTGATTTGCTCAAACCCTTGATTAACTTCCTGCAATGCCATTGACTCCATCATCGTGGAATACGCAATATCGGTTACAATCAATGAAATTTCTTCCGCACCTTGAACGACTTCCTTCATCTTCTCCGCTGTTGCTCTGCTGATCTTAGAACCTTCTTCCACCGCTTTGATCGAAGCCTCAATTAATTCCGTTGAAGTATTAGCAGCTTGTGCACTCATATTTGCCAGGCGGCGGACTTCATCCGCAACCACTGCAAATCCTTTTCCTGAAGCACCGGCACGGGCAGCTTCGACAGCCGCATTCAATGCCAAGATATTGGTTTGGAAGGCAATGTCTTCAATTGTCTTAATAATTTTGCTGATCTCGTTGGAGGTACTCTTGATATCCTGCATCGCACGCATCATTTCCTGCATTTTGCTATGGCTGTCTTCAATCGTATAGCTGACTGCATTGATCTTTTGTGATGCATTATCAATATTGACAGCTGTGTTCTGGCCGGTTTCGGTAATTTCCGTCACTTTGGCTGCCAATTCTTCCAATGTACTTGCCTGCTCCGTTGCCCCTTGCGACAGCAATTGCGCACCGGATGCCACCTGCGCAGACCCGTTGGCCACTTGCTCCGATGCATCATCCAACTCGGCTAACGTATGACTCAGCGATGTCCGGATTTTCTCAACGGCTACTTGAATTTCTTTGAATTCACCCTTCATCTCCATCATCTTGTCGCCATTGAATAACCCTTGCGAGAATTCATGAAGAACCCGTTCGATTTCTTGAATATAACCACGCAGCATAGCTGCTGTTTGCGAGAAGGAAACAGCCAAAGCACCAACTTCATCTTTGCCGGTATGATCAATGGATACATCCAAAAGACCATCCTGCATTTTCTTCGCTGCCTGCTCAATCGCTACAATCGGCTTGGAGATTTTGGACGCTACTTGATACATGATCAAACCGACAATAAGCACTCCCAGTACTGTCAACCCAATCATCGACAACAATGCCAAAGAAACACCGCCCATAAACTCCTGTTCGCTGATTTCCACTGCAATACTCCAGTTATTCAAGCCCACAGGAGTATAGGCAATCATCTGCTTTTCTTTGTTATAGGTAAAATCACCAAAGCCCGTTTTTTGCTGAATCATCTCTTCTTCCAGCTTCGCCAAGGCTTGCAAACTCTTATCCTGCTTTGCGTCAGCAATCGTATTTTCTTTATTTGTAACGGATGCATAATCAATATTATAAGCAATGACCGTACCTTGCTGATCCAGCATATACGCACCGCCGTTTTCGCCAATCTTAATATCTTTAATCGTATCCGTTAATACTTTGACATCCGCCGCAAAATAGACAACGCCAATCACTTTTCCTTGCGCCCGCCCGTACTCCCAAAGCGGTGCCGCAACAATAATATTAATTTTTCCGGTCACTTTATGAACCAGAACATCAGATACGTTTGTAATCCCTTGCACAGCTTTGCGGAAATACTCCCGATCTCCCACACTTACATCATATAATATTCCGCTTCCCTTCAAATCCACGATATTGAAATCCACGAATCCAAAATTTTTCGCTTTTTGTTCCAAAATTCTGCTTTTTTCATCTGCCGATACTTCAGGAATAGCCAAGGTGGCATTTAATCCTGCTTCCTGTGCTACTACCTTGTAACGATCCAGTCCGTTGGTAACAGCAATCGCCGCCGTTTTCGCTGTTTCCATCATCGAAGTTTTCAAAATAGCTGTATTGGAGGAATAAGTAACATAAGCACTCACTGCTCCAATCACAAGTCCCATCGATAAAATCATGGCAAACACTACTACGACTAATTTTGTTTTGATTTTCTTCATAAGTTATGATTACCTCAACTTGTTTCTATACCAGATTTTCCCTTTAAATGTACCATAGAATTGATACTAAGGCAACGCTTTCAAAGAGTGTCCGCTACTTCTTTTGTGAATTTCTTTCTGAAAGTATCTTCACATTCATCTTGTAATATTCGATTTCCTTTTATCCATGTTGCACTATAAGAATGTACAAAAAAAGTCATCAAGCTTGATGACCTTCTAATAGCTGATTTAAATAACGCATAACCACAACCATTGCATAGGTATCCATTGCGCAGTAGCGCTTTAAATTGAGGATTGCCTCCTGCTGCTCTGCAAATGACATTTCCGGCAGCATCCGATGCACTTGCACCGCCTGCAACCCATGATTGATTTCCAGTTCCTGATAATTATGATCAGGTTCAATCACTTCCAGCAGCTTCTTCAATGAATAGGTACCTCGCATTTGCGGATGATATACAACACCATTCAAAAACGGATAAGTCAAGTCTACCATGCGATCACATAGCTTCATGAGGGCAGGTGCATACTCGGGAAACTGTTCTGCCAATTCCTTCAGGCGCAGCTTCTCAGCTCCTTCTGCATGATAGGCAATGATACTTCCCGTGGATGGCATCTGCGCCAGCAAAGATTCAATAAAGTCACGGCGGCAATCTTTCGCTGATAAAAACTCCCGATGCACGATTTTACCGTGCTCTTCATAATGCAGCGAATATTGAAATGGCAGTACATCATAGGGCTTCATTCCATGATAAAGCGGAACACCGATCAACTCCCATTCAAAATCAATGAAGCTAAACGGATGTTCCAGCTTTCCAAGCCAATGACCCAGAGCTGCATAATCAACATAGACTTGCTTCGTGCGTGCAGTTTGGTATTGGGCATATTGCAGATAGCTCGCTTGCAATTCATCCAAATTCAGCTGCGCCATTGAGGAAATCCCCTGTTCCAGCATCTCATATTTCTTTCTGCTTTGACTCAAAAACAAAATGCTGTCATCCGGCAGTGCATCTTCTTCAAAGCAAGTTTCATAAAATTCGCATTTGCCATGTTTCGTACAATTTAAATGATAGGGCATCATTACATGATCCTGCTGCAGGATTGCTTCCATCGCAAGCAGCGTTTCTGTCACATCGTGGTAGTATTTCTCCACAACCGCCCAAAGTTCCTTGCCTGCTTTATTGTTATCTTTAAATACGGTCTGGCTGATGCCAAACAGCTGTGACGGATCTAGTTTTTCTTCAAACACATAGGTGCTGTTTAAATGCAGCATCTGCAGATTGCGAACCGCAATCCCGCATTCCTTCAGCAGCCAGATTTCCAGCGCAATTCGCCGTCCTTCTTCTTCTTTGGGAAAATTAGTCTTGCAGAGTACCATGTAATCTACTACCAGCCAATTCCCTTCCTCGTACATTGCATGCAAGGTGCATGGCTCCGTTACTTTTTTGAGGAAACTGATTTTTGCCCGCAGCTGCTTTGCCTCAAACCGCCCTCTCATCAACCATGTTCGGTCGGCAAACCCAGTTAAGGTTTCCTGCGTTGTCTGTCCTGTTCTGCCAGTAAATAGTTCCTCTGGAGCGAGCTTCAAATACTGCACAGCAAGCTCTTCCAGCGAATATGCAAAATGAACGAAGGGAAAACCCTTCGTTTCTTGCTTCTTTGATAAATAAAATTTTTTCGGACATTGTTCATATTTTCTAACATCGCGAATCCGAAATATCATCCTACCATCCTCTTTCGTCAATGAATCACTCTGGTCACTTCAACGACGCTTGCTATTTTCCGCAGATTGGCCATCGTATTCTTTAAGTGTTCCAGATTATCAATATTAATTGCGACCTTAATCAAAGCCGTTACTTTATCTTCCAGTACATTGGCATTGAATGAATGCACACTGGACTTGCACTGCGAAATCATCGTAATCACATCACTCAGCAAAAAATTGCGATCCAGTGCCATAATCAAAAGATCTGCCCGATATTTGCGTTCCACAAGCCGCTCTTCATCCCAATACACCTCAATCAGCCGTGAGGTCTCATGCAGGATATTCGGACAATCATAGCGATGCACCTTAACCCCTTTTCCTTTAGAGACATAACCGACAATTTCATCACCCGGGATCGGCGAGCAGCAGCCAGCCAGATTAATCATCATGGATTCAACACCAGTTACACTAATCCCTGATTTCGAGTTGGTTTTCTTGTCGTTGCGTCCAAACAGCCGGTTTAGCTGCAAGTTCTCTAAAAACTGACTTGGTTTCTTATTGAGCACCAGTTTATCAATGACCGCATTAGGTGTCAGCGCTTTATTGGCAATGGCATACATAAAATCGGTATAGTTATTCACTGCAAAGTTGCTGTAAACATTCTCCAGCTTCTTCGGTTCCATATATTCTTTGTCATCATAGCCCCGCTTGCGCAACTCATCGCGCAGCATGGTTTCCCCCTTGCTGATGCTCTTTTCCCGGCGTTCCGTTTCTTTTTTCGATAAGAAAGCCCGAATCTTGTTTTTAGCTTGGCTTGTTTTTACCACTTTCAGCCAGTCTTCCGATGGCCCTGTACTTTGCTTTGAAGTTCGGATGCTGACAACATCTCCTGTTTTCAGCGGTGTATTCAAAGGCACCAGAATATTGTTTACAGTAGCACCAATCGTTGCATGCCCAACTTCTGTATGAATGCGGTAGGCAAAATCCAGCGGAGTAGCACCGTTCGGCAGATCGATGACCCGCCCTTTCGGCGACATGACATATACATTTGCTTCGAATATATCCTTCTGCAAGGCATTCATATAACTGACAGCATTTTCTTCTTCTTCGTTGATATTGATGATCTCTCTGAACCATACAAGACGATCTTCAATCTCTTTTTGTTCTTCCGCTGAAGGCAGACTCTTTCCTTCTTTGTAACTCCAGTGCGCTGCGATCCCGCGTTCCGCAATCGCATCCATCTGCTCCGTACGAATCTGAACTTCAAAGATCTCGCCGTCTTCTCCTACAATTGTCGAGTGCAGCGATTGATACATGTTCATCTTCGGCATTGCAATATAGTCTTTAAAGCGACCTGGAATTGGCTTATATGCGGAATGAATGACACCTAGTATCTCATAGCAATTGGTATCCGTTTCTGTTACGATCCGAATCGCAAGCAAGTCCAGAATTTCATCAAAGCGCTTGTTCTTGGTCACCATTTTTTTATAAATCGAATAGAGGTGCTTGCTTCTGCCAAATACACGAGCCGGAATTTCTTCAATTTCCAGATATTTTTCGATATTGAAAATCATGCGCTCCACTTGCGCAATTCGCTCGCTTTGCTTTGCATTGACCAAATGGGCAATCTCATAATATTTTTCCCGGTTCAAATAGTAAAAACTTAAATCTTCCAGTTCATTTTTGATCTCGCTGATCCCCAGACGATGGGCAATCGGAGCATATACTTGCAATGTTTCTTCTGCAATTTTCTTTTGTTTTTCTTCACTTTGAAATTCCAGTGTCCGCATATTATGCAAGCGGTCTACCAATTTGATTAGTATAACCCGGATATCTTTGGCCATGGCAATAAAAATCTTGCGATGATTCGTTGCCAGATATTCTTTTTCATCTTTAAATTCGATATTCCCGATTTTGGTGACACTCTCCACCAATCTCGTGACTTCTTCGCCGAATTCTGCTGTCATTTCCTGCGGAGTGACATCACAGTCCTCGATGACATCATGAAGCAACCCTGCCGTAATGGTAGCCGGACCGGTTTGCAGCTGTGCCAAAATATACGCTACCTGATAGATATGCACGACATATGGCTCGCCGCTTTTACGAAATTGTCCGTCATGTTTTGTCGTTGCATAGGCAATCGCCTTCTCAATCATTGCCAAATGTGCTTCATCACGAATATAGGTCTGCACCTGAGCCATGATATCTTCTTGATTGACATTCTTCATTTTCTTCACGCAAGCCACCTCCATTTTTATTATCTATCATATCATATGATGTTGAAAAAGCAATGCAATAACTTTAAATATGAAATAAGACACCAAACGTTCCACACATTGGAGTGCTGATGTTCGGTGTCTTATATTGATCTTAGAAATTCTTATAATAGACTAATAGTTCATCAGTGCTAATACAGGTATATCTTCTAGTACTTCACGACCATTCAGATCTTCTAATTCGATTAAGAATGCACAACCAGCTACAATTCCACCAAGTGATTCTACCAGCTTAACAGTTGCCTGCACAGTTCCGCCTGTTGCCAGCAAATCGTCAACAATCAAAACTTTCTGACCTGCTGTGATCGCATCGGAGTGAATATGCAATTCATTGCTTCCATATTCAAGATCATAAGAAATGTGAGCCGTTTCCCTTGGCAATTTTCCCGGCTTGCGAACAGGCACAAAACCAATTCCCAAATGATGAGCAACCGGACATCCAAAGATAAAGCCACGAGACTCAGGACCTACCACTACTTCTGCTCCGACTTCTTTTGCAAAGGTGATGATTTGATCACAAGATTCCTTAAATGCTGCACCATCTGCCATGAGTGGTGTAATATCACGAAACAGTATACCTTCTTTTGGGAAATCGCTTACCGCAGCGATGTAGTTCTTCAGATCCATTATATAAAACTCCTCCTATGTGACAGTTGTCATTATATCAGATATATCGATTCATTGCACGCGAAATATCCGATCTCCGCGCCAATTTAAAGTGAAATAACCGATCGGCAATATTGTGAATTTTTTATATTTATTTTTCTGCATAAATCATCTAGATCTCGCACATTCCACCTTATTCTTGAAAGAAAACTTTACTTGCTGATCTATCTGCATTCCAATATCATTGAGACAAAAATACGTCCTGCACTTGCAAAGAAAGACTCTTTCTTCCCTTAAATTCATTGATTGATGCCCGCACCAAGAACTGCAAATTCGGGATTTGATCCCGATAGCTTGGATTGGCAGAAAAATAAAGCATGGAGACACTTGGTGTAAGCTGCCATTTCCAGTGCAACCCATTGGATAATAATGTCGGCGATTGCAACTGCGCCCCTGAAATCCAATAGCTTGGCTCTGTTTGCAAAGAAAGCAACGGACGAAGCGCCTGCAGTTCTAGTGCAGCCTCCAAAGTAAACTCGGACAATTCCAGCTGCAATGCTGTTTTCCATTGCTGCTCATAGGCAGCATCTTTCATATAATTTTGGATATATTGGTGAATGATTGGCAAATGTTCATATGCAAAGGTAATGCCTCCTGCCTTTTGATGACCTCCGAATTTGATAAGATGTGGACAGCTGCGCATCATTGCAACCAAATCCAAACCATCCTTAGAGCGGATGCTTCCTTTGCAGATGCCGTCCTTCAGCTGACAGACCATCACCGGTTTCTGATAGAGAGATAGTATTTGATTCGCCACAATGCCCACAAGTCCCTCATGGAATGCATCAGAAACCAAAATGCAAAATGCATCTTCGGCATTTACCATTGCTTTCGCCTGCTCTACCATTGCTTTCGACATGTCCTTGCGACGTTCGTTCAGTGCCTCTACCTGCTTTACAACTTGATCCATCATCGCTTCATCCTGAAGCGTAAAATATTTCACGATTTGATTGGTATTGGCTAGATCCGGCAATCTTCCCAAGGTATTCAGCTTAGGAGCAATCTGCATGCCTAATGTGAATTCATCGATAATGCCATCCTTGGCAAACTTTTTTAACGGCAAATATCCTGCTGCATTCAAAAGCTTGAGACCTTGGCGAACAAGACAGCGGTTTTCACCTACTAACAGCATCATATCAGCAATGGTTCCCAGTGCTGCAAGAGCCAGAAAGTCATCCCAGCTGCCAAAAGCCCGGGAAAACTCAAAAGCCAACCCGGCACCGCACAGATAATGAAATGGCGCCTCCATCAATGATGGATGCAGCACATATGGATAATCCCTAGTCTTTTCATCCATTTCATGGTGATCTATGATAACTACCTCGATCCCTAAAGATGCTGCTTTCGCAAGTGCCTCATGGGCCACTACCCCATTATCGACGCAAACAATCAGCTGATATCCTTTCTCATGAAACTGTTCTACTTTCAGCGTGTTCAATCCATAGCCGTCCACAATCCGATTAGGGATATAATAACCCGGTGCAAGCCCCAGCCTTGCTAGAAGACCATGGAGAATCGTAGTCGAACAAATACCATCGACATCATAGTCACCATAGATAACCACCTTTTCTTGTCTCTTTGCAGCTAACTTGATGCGCTCAACACAAATCTGAAACGCCTCGCAGACAGAAACCGGTGCCAATTCATCTGCAGCAAAAAACATATTCTTATCATATTGTTCACCGCAAACATATTGCAATGTTTTTCTGGTAAATGCATGTTGAATACGGGAATCCTCATAATCCGGGATTGTAATAAGATGATAACTCATAGCGTAACCTTCCATTTCTGTTTATATTGTATCTTTTTTTTAAGCAATAAACAAACAAAAGACGATGGTTATCCATTCCTTTTGCAGGCAAATGCAATCACCGCAAAAAAAGTGATTGCTTTTCACAATCACCTCACCATCACTTAAGACCGCGCCAGTTCGCTCAGATACGTCATCCAGAGATCAGGACTGAAGTCCATGACTGCTTTCGTATTCGTCGCTACCTTCCGGGATAAAAATTGATTTAGCAGATCCGTTTCAAAATAATATAGTTTTTCCAAATCTGTTTGAACGTCATACAAATAGATCAGGCTGCAGCCATGGCAGGCAAATATCGCCATTTTCGGCAGTTCCGCATTCAAAATCCTGATTTTATCTTGTGTTTGCTCATTAATATAGGAATCAAACCGCTGCAAATAAGGAATACGTTCCTCTTGTTTGATCGCAACAGCGCCAATAAGCGGAACCAGTGCCTTGCCGGTTATGTAAATATTGAACATTGCATCCACATTTACATAGAATGGAATCTTTTCCGTCAATATAGTCTGGAACAGTTCAAACAACCTGTCATTCACCAATTCATCCTGACTGCTTTGCTGCAACTCTTCCTTTGTCAGCAAATAGCCAATAGAAATAAAATTATAAACAGCAGCAATCCCTTTGCTTCGCAAACGTTCTAATAACAGTGGATCTTGCTTCAATACAGCAATTGCTTCTTTGCGATTATAACTGATTTTTTTAGCTTCTTGTTTCATCAATGCATTAAAGAAAACCGACAAATAACTGCGATGCCTGATCTGCGTCATGAGAATGATGCCATCTAGCTGAATTTGCAGTTGCAGCAAGAAACGGCCCTTTAAGAGAAGAAAGGATGTATCCAATGTTTTCGGCGTTGTCCATAAATTAAAATCAGCATATTGCTCCATGCGTTCCAGCAAAAACAAAACATCAATTTCATGCTCAGGTACAATTGCCTCAAACGCTTGCATAGCAAAATAATGATGCCATGTGACATTCTTGCTTCTATTGATATTCAGCACTTTAATGCGGCCAAATAATTCAGCATATTGAGTACTTAAAATCGGAAAAGAACTATAAAAATCATATGCAGAATCCTTTTCGTTCATCAGTGCATCAGAAAATAAAATACAGATAGCATTCAAGACAACCTTTTTCCCTAAATAACTGATTTCTTGTTCCGGATATTCCAAATTCGTATTTATTTCAAGTGCAAAGCTTTTGTCCAACGTATACTCCAATGCCTGCGCCAAGAACATTTCCAGTTCATATTGCGCGTTGAAATCATAAATTACCGGAAACAAATGCCCGAATTTCAAATAGCAGCGAAGTTCATAGATTCCATCTGCCAAATGCCGCGCAGCATCCTTGCAAAATTGTTTTTTCTCTTTGTAAAGTGGTAATCTCCGGCCTGTTAATAACTTGCTGAGACCACTAGGTGTCATATTCATGCTAATTGCAAAATCCGTTTTTGATATTTGTGCAACTGCGATCAATTCCTCCAATAAACATCCTATATTCATATCTGCCCACTCCAATCTGCTGACTCCTTTATTATATCGGATCATTTACAAAAAATCCGAGTAATTATTGATAAATTAATCTGATTTACTTTTAAAATATTAAATTTACAACTAATTTGTCATAATATCAATAATATCACAACATAAATAACAAATACATGTAAATTACATTTCATGTTGAAATCGGCACAAACAAAAAGCGAGATAATCTCGCTTAATTGTTAATACCAGGAATAGTCCATTCACTGATTTCTTTATTTTTCTTTTCTTTCTTTTCTTTCTTCGGCTTTTGATTCCAGTTCTTTTTATTAATTCGAATCCAGTACCAAAGCTGTGCCGCAATGAAGATGGAAGAATACGATCCCGCAACCAAGCCAATTAACATTGCAAAGTTAAAGTTGAAGATGGAAGAACTTCCCATGAACAGAAGAGCCAATAATGGAAGCAAGGTAGTAAAAGAGTTGAAAATGGAACGCAAGAATGTTTGTTGGAGCGAACTATTGACCACGTCACGATATTGCTTCGGCGTGATATGCTGTACATCTCCTAATTTGCCGACAAATTCTCTGATTCGGTCAAAGATAACTATGGAGTCATCCATCGAATATCCGATTATTGACAGCATAACCGCAATCAAATCTGCATTTACGTCAAAGCGCAAGAAGGAGAAAAATGCCAATACAATAAATACATCGTGAAATAACGCAACAACACAGCAAATGGCATAGTCAAATTGAAAGCGGAATGCTATATATGCCAGCATCGCAACCCATGCCAAGGCCGATAACGTAAGCGCATTGCGTACCAATTCCCGGCCAACAACCGGCGATACCACGGAGTCACTTGCTTCATGACCGTAGAATGTTAGGATTTTATCTTTCAGAACTGCCATATCTTCCGGAGCAATTGCTTCTGAAATCGTTACATTCGCAAACTCATCATTGCTGCCGGACAATTGTACACGGTCCACTTTATAACCGAATTCTGCGAATTTATCAGCCACTTCTTGAGAATGCAATGTATCATCCGCCTGCAACGTAATTTTAGTACCGCTGGAGAAGTCAATCCCCATGTTCATAAATCCTTTGCCGGTGAACCCGTTGAACAATGCACTTCCAAGACCCAGACCCAAAATAATCAAACTTGCGTAAACAAAATATTTACAATTTTTAATGAAATCCAAGTTGGAGAACTTGCCGAAATAGGTTCTTTCTTCCCCTTTGGAAACATCCGGTATGTATTTGATATTCACGCCGAACCAACTCTTGCGTTGATCCAGGAAACCTGATTTCACAACCAAATTCAACAAGAAACGAACTAAGTAGACGTTTAGAACCATTGTCGCAAAAACAGTAACCATCAGCATCGTCGCAAAGCCCTTTACCGATCCTGACCCCAAACCATACATAATCAATGCGGATAAGAACGTTGTCAGCTGACCGTCAAAAATGGAAGAGAAAGAGTTTTTATTTCCTTCTTCTACTGCTCTTTTGACACTGCGGCCTGTATAAAGTTCTTCTTTAATCCGCTCAAACGTCAGAATGTTCGCATCTACGGTCATCCCAACCCCCATAACAAGGCCGGCGATACCGGACAACGTAAATACGCCACCCATCAAATTATATACAGCAAGTACAAACCAGCAATAAACCATCAACATAAATGCTGACAGAATCCCCGGCAAACGATACATCACAACCATAAACAGCATAACCAAAATAACCCCGATTACACCTGCATAAGCTGTTACATCGTACGCACCGGTACCATATTCTGCACTCACGACATTGCTGTACAACTCTGTCATCTTCACAGGAAGAGAACCGGAATTAATTAAATCTGCAAGTTGTTTTGCTTCTTCTTGCGTAAAGCGTCCGGAGATAATAGCATCGCCATTGATTCCGGAACTAACACTTGCTGCGGATACATAAGCCGGTTGTTTTCCAGCTGCGACCTTTTCTTGTTCTGCCTTGTAGGAATCAACACCCTCTACAAAGTCCAGCCAAGTTACGATCATGTTGTTTCCCGCACCTTTGCTAGCCAAATCACTTGTAACTTTATAAAACTGATCTTGATCGGCAATCTTCAAGCTAACGACAGGCACACCGTCCTGGAATCCCAAGGCAGCGCCGCCTTCTTTAATTACGGAAGCACCCATCAATAAATTATCATTTACGTCACGGAATGTCATATTTGCCGTAGAAGTCAAAATCTTACGAGCCTGTTCCTGATCTTTCACCCCGGCAAGCTGCACCCGGATGCGGTTATTTCCTTCGATCATGATTTGCGGCTCATTGACACCTAATACGTCAATGCGCTTTTGCACTGATTTTACTACTGCCGCCATGGATGGAATTTCTGTTTTTCCTTCCAGCGGGGATACCTCATACACAATCTCAAATCCACCCTGCAAATCCAGACCTAGTTTGATATTGTTAGTCACTTTCCCAAAGTCCATCCAAAATCCCAACGTCAAAGTAATGACAACGATGGCGAAAATGACTAATCTCGACTTTCTCATGTTATTTCCCTCCAATTAAATCCTCAAAATCACTAATCTTCAATGAATATCCATCTATAATTGCTTTTTTTGAAAGAAAGATGACAATCTCTTCCTTACTTGTTTTGAAGATATCATCTACGCAATCACACAGCGTAGCTGGTTTTCTTCTTTTCCACCGTAACCCTTTGATTGTATCAATTAGTTGGTCCAGTGTCAATCGGTTCAGCCCTTCCCGATGTAATTGCATTAATTTGATCTGCATTGCTAAAAATGCCTGCTGATTCAACCCCAACTCATTACTGCCTATGTTCACTGCACCACACAACCTCTCTAAGACCTATTCATACTTAGAAATTATACTGCATAGACTGTTCAATGTGAAGAGGTGTTTCGTCAAATGCGCAAAAAAGAACTTATGAAAACAGCATTCTTTCTAATCTTGTATTCTTTCATTGCCAAGATTCTGTCACTGCTTGTAAGAATTGTCATTGCGCGTTCCATCAGTGAAGAAGCAATGACCTTGTATTCCTTGGCGGCACCTACAATGATTATCATGATCACCTTGTCGCAGATGGGAATTCCGGCTACTTTATCAAAGTTGCTCTCTGACAATTCCAAAGAAAAACGAAAGCCAGTCAGCGCTGGTATTTTCCTGTCCATCGTAAACAATATTCTTCTCACTATCTTCTATGCATTGGCCATTCCGCTGCTGGCAACAGTCATTCTGAAACAATCACAAATTATAGAAGTGCTGTATGCCATCACCCCTTTGATTCCATTAATCGCCATGACGGGATTGCTGAAAGGATATTTCATCGGTCTTCAGCAGCATAATCCACCTTCCATTGCTCAGATCATGGAAGAACTTGTGCGTGGAGGTTTCATATTGCTTACCTTCTATTACTTTGATATTGCGAATCCGATCACCATGGCTACCATTGCAATGACCAGCATTGCCGTCGGTGAAATCGCTTCTCTTGCAACATTGGTTTTTTATCTCAAGCACCGCAAGCAGAAATGGTTGATCTTCACAAGATCCATGCGCCAAATTGACCGCCATGCGATCGACAGTGTTCTGCAAATCTCCCTGCCAATCACAGGTAGCCGTTTAGTTGGCTCCATTATCACGTTTCTGGAACCCATGGTCTTGGTGTATCGTTCCCTCAGTCCGGCAATGACTGTCGCTTACGGACAGCTGCATGGCTATGTCATGCCCGTTATTACCATGCCTTCTTTTTTAACACTTACTTTATCCGGCTGGCTTCTGCCATCGTTCACCTATCAATATTCCAGCGGAAGACAAAAACAAGCCAAACATACTTTCCTGGTCACCCTCACCTTGTGCCTGCTGATCGGAACCTTTTTCGCAACGCTCTCCTTTTTCTTTCCCGAATGGATTTTAAATTTCTTATACCATAAAACAGCCGGTGCCGCCACTTTGAAGGCCTTGGCTTTGCCTTTTGTAATCTATACAGCACAACCTGTTTTAAGCAGCATTCTCCACGCGATGAATCAAAGCAAGCAAAGTTTTATGGACACCTTGCTTGGCAGCTTGCTGCGCATTACCTCGCTGGCATATCTGCTTCCTCTTATCGGGAGTTCCGCCATTGCGATTTCCCTGACCCTGGGTATGCTTTGCACAACGCTGCTGCATGGCATCCGCGTATTACGAACCCTCTTTCTTGACCACAAATAAACCATCTTTTTCCCACAAACACAAAAAAATTGTTCGTACATCATCATAGCCCTGCTTCTGCAATTCCTCAAGCAGCCATGCCTCGCTCACTCCTGCCTGCTTTAATACCTTCGGAAGCAGCTGTCCATCACTGATGAAAGGAAACGGAAACATTAAGCAGCAGGAATCCTTTTTCAGCACGGTCAAAACTCCGCTGTTTTCCAGCAAGGCAAACTCAATTTCACTCACACTGCCTACATCTGTTGATCTGATCTGAAACAGCAAGTCATCAATCGTATAGCGATGCTTGCGCATCTCCTTTTGCTGGATCACGCCATTGCGGACGATGATAGCAGGCTTTCCCTCGACAACATCCCGCATTTTTTTGCTTTTCAATAAAAACCAGGCAAGCGCAATTTGCAATGCTGCCAAAACCGTAACCGGTACAATCGTCTTAAAAACGCTGTCATCAATATTGGAAATACTAATTGCCAACAGCTCCGTCATTAAAAAATACAACACAAGGTCGAATACACTCAACTCACCAACTTCACGTTTTCCCATGATTCTGAGGTATAGAATAATCAAAAAGTAAAACACGAAACAGCGCGTGACCAAACTTACATATTCACTCATAAATCCTCCTTGCATGGAATGCATAGCTGCTGCATATAGATGAATACGAGGTGTCGCTATGAAACAAAAACTAATGGCTTATGGATTCTCCTTGCTCTTTTTATTCCTTAGTATCCTTCTATGCTCTGCAATTCTTTCTGCACTCTATTATTATCATGTCCTCACCAGGCCAATTTATGAAGGGATCACTCTCGCTGTATCTATCGTTTTGTTCTTATTTGCAGGATTCCTGTTAGGAAAAAAGATACAAAAAAAAGCGTTGCTGCACGCTCTTCTGTTTATTGTTCCAATGCTGTTTATTTCCCTTCTCGCTACAGATTTTTCCTGGCAAGCCCTTTTGGTAATTGTCTCCAAAACACTTTGCTACGGCCTGGGAACGATTCTTGGCGTCAATTTACACGGTCGCATCAAATAAAGAATTTTGATAATTGATGCCCAAATGTTCATAGGCTTTCGGCGTTACCACCCGCCCTCTTGGCGTCCGGTTAATAAACCCAATTTGCAATAAATACGGCTCATACACATCTTCCAGTGTCATTGGTTCTTCGCCAATGGAAGCCGCAATAGATTCCACCCCCACCGGTCCTCCTTTAAACCGTTCAATGATTCCTTGCAAGTATTTATGATCCACATCATCCAGCCCCAATGCATCAACTTTCAGCCGGCTTAATGCATCTTGCGCAATGGACAGTGTGATAACCCCATCATTGAGTACTTGGGCAAAATCTCGCACACGGCGCAGCAAACGGTTCGCAATCCGCGGCGTACCTCGGGAACGGCGTGCCAGCTCGTATACGGAAGATTCATCAATCTGATTGCCTAGCACGATACTGCTGCGGCGGATAATTTGGGCCAATTCTTCCACCGTATAATATTCCAATTTTGAAACAATGCCGAAACGATCGCGCAGCGGTGCTGACAAATCGCCTGCTCTTGTGGTTGCTCCGACCAAGGTAAACGGCGGCAAATCCAAACGAATGGAGCGAACAGCTGCTTCTTTGCCCACAACTACATCAATGCAAAAGTCTTCCATTGCCGGATACAGCACTTCTTCCACCACTTTCGGAAGACGATGAATCTCATCAATAAATAAAACATCTCCAGCTTCTAAAGATGACAGAATCGACGCTAAATCGCCGCTGCGTTCAATGGATGGCCCGCTGGTTGTGCGAATGCGCCCATGCATCTCATTGGCAATAATATTAGACAATGTTGTTTTTCCAAGTCCGGGAGGACCATACAGCAGCACATGATCCAGTGCTTCTTGCCGCTTTTTGGCAGCTTCCATGAAAATACTTAGATTTTCTTTTAGTGTCTGCTGTCCGATATATTCCTGCATGGACTGCGGTCTTAACGACCATTCTTCTTCCTGGCCTACAAGTTGTGCATCCAATACTCGTTCCATGTTATCCTCCTTTGCTCTTCAGCATCAATCCCAGTGCCACCTTCAGCAGCGCATCCAATTCCATCTCTGTTGTTGACGGCAATTGCTTCAAGACCGGATTGATCTCACTTTGCTTATATCCCAGCGATTTCAACGCTTGTTCCACTTCGTCCAGCAGCACGCTTTTGCTGCCTTTCTGACTCATTTCCTGTGAACTGACGAGTTTGCCCCGTAAATCCAAGATAATTTGCTGTGCACTCTTCGGCCCGATGCCCGGCAATTTCTTCATGAAAGCAACATCCGATGTTTCAATCGCTTTGATAATATCATCCGCTTTCGAACCTGACAAAATACCTTGCGCTGTACGGCAGCCAACACCTTTCACCTTAATCAGTTCCATAAACAGATCGTATTCCTGCTGCGTCAAAAAACCAAACAGCAGATGAGCATCTTCACGTACCTGCTGGTATGTATACAGAAAAACTTCTTGCTGTCGTTTAATTTCTTCCGTTCCAGGCATAAAAATACGGTATCCGATACCGTGGTTATTCACAATTACTTCATCAGCTTTCACCGCATGAACTATTCCGGAAATAAAAGCATACATATCATCACCACCAATGTGTCCATTATACCATACGGAATGGCTTCTTTTTTATTTTTCGTTCATAATTGCTTTTTCCCTAGCCAGATTATAAAATTTGCAGAATTTATGCCTAACCAGTAGCATATATTCTTTGACTTTGATATACTGGGGCAACTAAAACGGAGGGAATACATATGACAACGGTAGTACATCTGAAAGATGCCATTATGCGGCAAATGCAATTCAACGACAACAAGAATTTATTTAGCACGTCCCCTGTTCCCTTTCATTTCACAGCTGAGATGCAAATGCTTCTTTCTCAGCTTCGTTTGCATTCAAAACTTTCCTCTGCCCAGCAAGAAGAACTGCTGACCTTTCTGGTCACTTCCTGTGAGCAGCAATTTTACCGCAGCAATCAATATACGCATTTTCAATGCGGTGATCTGTTCCAAATGAAAAACGTATACCGGGAGTTACTGCAAGAAGTATTGTCAATGAAATTATCCATTTCTGAACTCGAACAACACCATTATCTGCGCCTCAGACAATTTCTCCAACATACCAATCCGGCACTTGTTATCTTGAACACCAATGCTTCATACTATGCCCAGCAACCTGTATGCAGTGAATATTCGGCTGCCTTTCAAATCCAGCTGCTGCAGCTGGACTTAGTCTCTTTAAAAGAACCGATATTGGATGTCGGCTGCGGTGAACATGGATATTTAGTTCAGTATTTGCGGTCAATCGGCAAAGAAGCATCCGGCATCGACCGAATGCCGGCATCGCTGCCATACATATCCAAAGCCAATTGGCTGGAATACAGCTACCAAGAACAACGTTGGGGAACAGTGCTCTCTAATTTGGCATTCTCCAGTCATTTCATTGCCCACGAGCAAGATGATATAGCCATGATGTATGCCAAGACCTATAAAGCTATTTTGGATTCTTTGCAAAATGGCGGCTCTTTTCTATATGCTCCATCTCTCCCTATGCTGGAACAGTATCTGCCAAAGGATCAATATCAGGTCAGGTACAAGGCAATACAAGATAAATTCTATGCTTCCGTCATCACCAAGAAGCTTCATAAAGGAATACCCATTAGTTAGTACCTGCAATGACAGTAAAAAAGGACTATCATAAAATTGATAATCCGTTTTTTGTTCGATAAATACTCACCAAGGGATATGGCAGTGTAACTATGAATTGGCAAACTCTACAATAATTCCATCAGGATCGGCAACAGTAAAGTGCTTTGGTTTTGGTCCGCCTGCAATTATATTTGATGGCAAATACCCCAATGCGACTGCTTTTTCTCGCAATTGTTCCAGCTCATCTGCCGCAGAAAAACTCAGAACCAGTCCCTTTGCCAGCACTTTTTCCGCATGTTCGAATTGAATCAACTCCAGCATTGTTTCGCCTTTTTCATTTGCCAGAAAAATAATCTCTCCTGCCTCAATACACAGATGATTAACAACTTGCAAACCCGCCAGTTCCTGATAAAAAGCGACCGCCTTTTTTGTATCTCTAACCATCATCGTAATAAAATTCAGTTTCATAATGTCCCTCCGAATGCAATTATATAACATGTTCTTTGGAATGGGTAATCAGATAAAATTCAAAAACAATATAGGGCTAACTATGCCCTTGACTAATCTGCTTATCTGCCTGGCATCATTTCTTAATTGGGATAGTTTTGCGCATCTTCTTCTTTCTTCAAGACACGAAGAGCCCCTTGCACCAATGCAATCATTTCATCCTCGCCCGGAAAAACGGCAAGCGGAGCAATGAAGGATACCCGCTGCGTAATGGATTCCACCAAAAACGGATCATATGCCAGCCCGCCAGTCAAAATAATGGCATCCACAGTTCCTTTTAAGACAGTTGCACAAGCACCGATTTCCTTGGCAATCTGATAAGCCATTCCTTCATAAACCAGCTTTGCATAAGTATCGCCTTCTTGAATGCGGCGCTGCACTTCACGGCCATCATTGGTTTGCAGGTATGCAACCAATCCCCCTTTGCCGGCAATTTTCTTTTTCACTTCAGCAGAAGAAAATTGTTCGCAAAGCGCAATCATCGCATGCACCGGCAGCCCGCCTGCGCGTTCGGGAGAGTATGGTCCTTCTCCCAAAAGGGCATTATTGACATCTACCACAGAACCTTTTTCATGAGCACCGACAGAAATGCCGCCTCCCATATGGCAGACGATGAGATTAAGTTCATCCAAGGCAACCCCTTTTTCCTTGGCTAATTTGCGAGCCACGGCTTTTTGATTTAGTGCATGAAAAATACTGGTGCGTTCATAACCCGGAAGTCCGCTCAAACGGGCTAGATCATGCAGCTCATCCACGACAACCGGATCAACGATATAAGCGGGTATATGCAATTGCTCGCCAAGCTCATGAGCCAGCACTGCGCCTAAATTCGATGCATGCTGACCGTTGACCGCCTGCCGCAAATCTTCAAGCATGGCCTCATTAATTGCATATGTACCGGAGCGAAGCGGTCTTAACAAGCCGCCGCGTCCGACAACAGCATCCAGAGTATCCATTGACATTTGCCTGTCTTGGAAAGCCCGGTCTATCATGGTACGACGATATGCACTTTGCTCCATAATCGAATCAAATGGTGCCAGTTCTTCTGCACTATGGCGCAATGTTTCTTCAAACAATACGGTTTCGTCCTCATATACCGCTAACTTGGTCGAGGTAGAACCGGGATTTATTGCTAGTATTTTATAACTCATATGCTTCTCCTATACTTATTCTTTCATTAAATTGCGAACCTTGGTATAAAAATCAAATCCCATGCTGCAAACTTGCTCTAATTTCAACTTTGCTTTGCGTTCAAACACATACGCCAGTTCATCATCCTGAAGTCCTTTCAGATTGATGATCACATTCAAATAGGCTCCTTTGGCGGCTGCTTCAAAGCAAGCCACTGCAACCCCGATATCACTCACCGCATTCGCATTGCCGTAGCCGACCATTGCTTCCAATGTTTTCATGCCGTCAAAACACAGTTCAATCATTGCCAGCGGGCTTTCAATTGCTTCCTTTGTCGCAATTTCCATGGCTTTGTTTCGTAGAGCAACCTGCTGTTCCGTTGTTTTTGGCAGCCGCATTGCTTCCATAAAACGATTGAAAATTTCTGTGTCTTCATCAACCAAGATCATCAATTTCGTTTCAATTTCCTGCAGTTGTCCAAACGATGCTTGAAACCGTTCCTTCAAATCTGCGGGTTGTGCTTCGTATGCTTTCTTCCCAATACTTAAATGACCGTACATTCTAGCCAGCGCACAAGCAATGCCTCCTACAAACGCACTGACACTGCCTCCGCCGGGTGCCGGCTCTTTGCTATCGACAAGTTCTACAAATGCATCCAACGTCAATTCTCTTAACATATGCCACCCCTTTGATATACTATCTTACCTTTCTTTATCACCATATGAACGGGACTTCTTCCCATATTCACAATTAGATCATCAAATTGTGCGAGATCCAAACAAACCAAGTCTGCCTGCTTTCCTGGTTCAAGGGAACCAAGCTGCTCTTCTTTGCCAATTGCTCGCGCTGCATGCAACGTTACCATCGTTAATATTTCCAGCGGTGCCATGTGATATCCACGCGAAGCAATTCGCATCGCCCAGATAAGATCGCTGCATGGCGAACTGCCGGGATTATAGTCCGTTGCCATCGCCAACGTAACACCAAGTTCCTGCATCCGCTTCGCTCTGGCATAGGACTTCCCTAAATGAAACGACGTCGTCGGCAAAAGTACTGCACAAACACCCGCTTCTGCCATTGCCTCTAAATGAGCATCGCTAGCCTGCATCAAATGCTCGGCACTCACGCACCGGCAGTCCGCTGCCAGCTTTGCTCCGCCTAACGGCACAATCTCATCCGCATGGATTTTCAGCTGAAAGCCAAGCTTGTTTGCAGCTTCCAAGATCCGGCGGCTTTGATCCAATTCAAATATACCTTCTTCACAAAACAAATCAATAAACACAGCCAGCTTCTCTTTCTTGATGAGCGGCAGAACTTCCTCAATTACAAAATCTACGTAAGCATCTGTCCGCCCCGCATATTCCTTTGGGATGGCATGCGCCCCCATATAGGTAGCCACAAGTTCAATTGCATGATCTTCATTCAGCTGCTTCACAACTTGCAGCTGTTTCCGTTCTGTTTCCAAATCCAAGCCATAGCCGCTTTTCGCTTCGATGGTGGTAACACCGCATGCGAGCATCTCATCCAGCGTTGCTCTTGCCCGTTCATACAACGAAGAAAAGGAAGCAGCTCTGGTTGCCTCTACCGTAGATAAGATTCCCCCTCCTTGATTAAGGATGGTCAGATAATCCACGCCTTGCAGTTTCAATGCGTATTCCGCTGTCCGGCTCCCGCCGAACACTAAATGGGTATGCGGATCAATAAAGCCCGGTGTCACTATTTTACCTTCTAAATCACGCAGGATTGTCGTATCGGTTACATAACTATCATAAGACCCTTCACCGACTGCCGTAATTTGCTCATCATCCAGTACCAGAAAGCCATTCTCAAGAATGGGAAACTGTCCTAGCTGCTCCTTGTGCTTGACTCCTCCGGCAACTGTGTAAATTGCCTTTGCATTATACAGAATCTGCCGCGACATAGTATTCCACCACCTTTTCTTTGGTGAAGCCATATAACTTCAGATGATGCACCGCAAGTTCCACAATCTCATCCAAAGAAAGGTTCTGCAAGCTGTTTTTATCTGGTTTCTTCAGATAATAGGCCAAGGTATCCAGAAGCGCATCCTTAGGGATTAAGCCGATGATTTCGCTGCCGCTAGCCACAGCATCATAGCGCTTTGCTTCCATGGCTACAGCTTCAAACGCACGATACAGTGCTGTTTTGGTATAATCCGTTACATTCATGCTGACTTGATAGCGATCTTCCAGCTGGACAGCACCTGCTTGAATGAACCGATATCCCCCGCTGCTGAAGCGCATTGCTTTCGCAATTTCCTTCACTTGCGCAAGATCGGAACACGTTACATCTACATTATAAGCCAGCAGCGGTTTTCGCACGCCTACCGCAATGGCGCCTGCCGTCGGATGAATATCAGGAGATCCAAAATCCGGATGCCAGTATGGATCCTGCATCTTTTCCTGCAACCCTTCAAATTCACCCTTGCGAATATCCGGCAAATTCGTGCATTGCTCACGCTTCGCACTCAGGGCATATAAATACACCGGAATCTTGGTTTCTTCCGCAATCCGTCTGCCAAACTCCTCGCTGATCGCAATTAACTCTTCTGTCGTGATATTGTGGATCGGCAGCAGCGGCAATACATCGCAAGCTCCCATCCGTTTATGTTCTCCCTTATGGCTGCGTAAATCAATCAGGCGACTGGCAATCTGCAGTGATGCAATCGCTGCATCCAGTACCGCATCCAGTTCACCAATTACGCTGACCACGCTGCGATGATAGCTGGCATCCATTTCCAGCTTGCAAAGCGTAATTTCAGGTCTTTGAAACGGTGCCAATATTTCTTTCATCACCGCTTCTTGTTTGCCTTCCGAGTAATTCGGAATAATTTCTATGATTTGTTTCATTTCTTTGTTTCTCCTTGATAGATGGCATCAACTAACGCTGCATCCGCTACAAACGGAACGGTAATCTTGTCTTGCCCTTGCATGACTTCATTGTATTCCTGAACCACTTCCATGGCATGCGGATTGCGTGCCCAGCTGCGGCGAGCTACCCCGCCCATGACATCCCACAGCATGGAATTCCGTAAAATTTCATCGGTTTCCTCGCTGCCATCCAAAACCATGCCGAAGCCGCCATTGATGGATTTGCCGATGCCGACACCGCCGCCATTGTGCAGCGCCACCATCGTCATGCCCCGCGCCGCATTGCCCGCAAAACATTGCGTGCTCATATCCGCCATGAACATAGAACCATCTTTGATATTGCTTGTTTCCCGGAATGGCGAATCGGTACCGCTGACATCATGGTGATCGCGTCCCAGCATAATCGGTCCAACTTCTTTGTTTCGCACCATTTCATTGAATTTCAAGGCTATTTTCAACCGGCCGAACGCATCTTGGTATAAGATGCGAGCCTTGCTTCCTACCACCAGTTTATTTTCTTTTGCCATTTGAATCCAGTAATAATTATCGCGGTCCTGATATCTCCGCTCTGGATCAATGCAGTGCATTGCTGCTTGGTCGGTCTTATCCAAATCTTCATCATTCCCGCTCAAACAAACCCAGCGGAACGGACCATAGCCATAATCAAACAATTCAGGACCTAAAATATCTTCCACATAGCTAGGCCAGATAAATCCATCAAAGACGTTTTTGCCATTTTTCGCAATTTCGGTTATCCCGGCATCAAAGACAGCCTTCATAAAGCTGTTGCCATAATCAAAGAAATAGCTGCCAGCCTGCACCAATTTCTGAATCGCCGCAAAATGGCGCTTTAAGCTATCGTTCACCAGCTGAACAAAATGATCTTTCTGTGTGCTTAATAACTGCGTCCGCTGCTCAAAGGAGAGATCAACAGGACAATACCCGCCATCATAGGCCTCGTGGCATGAAGTTTGATCCGATACCAAATCAATAAAAATGGAATGGTCACCGGCATATTCCAGCAATTCCACCACATTTCCTAAATAGGCAATTGCTCTGGGTGTCTGACTTTCCTGATGCTTCTTCGCACAAGCGAAAGCTTCTGCACAGGAATATACAACTTCATCGACCCATCCTTGCGAATGCCGGGTTTCAATCCGGGAACGATCTACTTCCGCAATGATTGCAACCCCGCCGGCAATGCGTACTGCTTTCCCTTGCGCACCGCTCATACCGCCAAGACCGCTGGATACAAACAACATGCCCTTCATATCATCTTGCCCTGCTTTGCGCATGCGAGCAGCATTCAAAACCGTAGAATAAGTACCATGCACAATTCCCTGCGGTCCGATATACATCAGTCCGCCAGCTGTCATCTGCCCATAATTGGCAACACCCAATGCTGCAAACTTCTTGAATTCTTCTAGATTGTCTGCCATCCCGACCATTAAGCCGTTGGTGATGATCACCCGCGGTGCTTGCTTGGGACTATGGAAAACCCCTAATGGATGACCGGATTCCAATACCAGTGTCTGCTCGTCTGTAAGTTCCTCTAAATACTGCTTGATTAAACGATACTGCATCCAGTTTGCACAGACACTGCCCGTTTCTCCGTACGTCACCAGTTCATAAGGATACAACGCAATTTCAAAATCCAGATTATTATCCATCATCACCTGGATTGCTTTTCCCGCCAGACACTTTCCTTTATATGCATCAACAGGCTTGGCTTGAATGCGTCCTTCCGGACGGAACCGGTAGCCATAAATACGGCCATGCTGGCGCAGTTCCTGCAAAAATTCACGACCTAATTCTTCATGATGTGATACAGGAATATAGCGCAAGGCATTCTTAAGTGCCAGTTTTTCTTCTTCTGCAGTCAATGCGGACTGCCGGTACGGTGCTCTGCGAATCCCGCTTTGGAAGGGGGGCGTATGGGCTGGAATATCTTTTAATTGCATAAGTCTACCTCCATGTTTTCATGACTGCTACCATAGCAGGCAGCATTTCTTCTATCCTAACCAAGTATGGATGCATCTCAACATCTTCTTCAATGCACGGAATCTGCCGGCGAACCATATGATAGAGTTCCTCCAGACGTGCTCCTAATTGATACTCCTTCCGTTCATTGCGCAAGTCTATTCCTTGCATTGCTGCCAAAAGTTCCATCAATAGTACTTTTTGCGCATTTTTCAGTACCATCTGCGCTTTCCGTGCCGCAAAATTCCCCATGGACACATGATCTTCCTGATTTGCGGAACTTGGAATCGAATCTACGCTTGCCGGATGGCTGTATACTTTATTTTCGCTGACCAACGATGCAGCCGAATATTGGACAATCATAAAACCAGAATGCAACCCGCCTTGTTTCGTTAAAAAGGAAGGCAGACCATTGCTGAGTGCCGGATTTACCAATCGTTCCAGCCTGCGCTCGCTGATATTTGCCAATTCGCTGATGGCAATCGTCAGATAATCAAACGCAAGCGCCAATGCCTGGCCATGGAAGTTGCCTCCGGAAATCACATCGCCGCTCTCCGTAAAGAGCAATGGATTATCAGTAACACTGTTAATTTCGATTTCTACTTTTTCCAGTACATGGCGGAAGGCATCACGGCTTGCCCCATGCACTTGCGATGCACAGCGCAATGAATATGCGTCCTGCACCCTTAATTCATTTTGCCTGGTAATAAAGGTATTCCCTTCCAGCAAGCTGCGCACCATCATGCTGCTGGCAACCTGACCCCAATGCGGGCGAACCGCTGCAATGCGGGCATCAAAAGCATCCGCAATGCCGCGCAGGGCAGACATCGAAAAGGCCAAGCAAACCTCAGCCAAATCAGCCAGTGCCAATGCATCGTACAGCGCAAGCAAGCCGACAGCGGTCAGACACTGTGTTCCATTGATGAGTGCCAATCCTTCTTTGGCCTGCAGTTCAACAGGCGCAATTCCTGCCATTTGCAAAGCTTCTTTGCCACTCATCAAAGCCCCTTGGTAGTAAGCTTGTCCTTCGCCGATCAGTACCAATGCCATATGCGCCAAAGGAGCCAGATCACCGCTGGCACCAAGTGAACCCTGACTAGGAATATACGGAACCACTTGCTGGTTTAAGATGGCGACAAGTGTCTGCAAGGTTTCCAGGGTAATGCCGGAATGTCCCTTCAATAAGGAATTGATGCGCAAAATCATCATGCAGCGAACCACTTCCTTGGAATACGGTTCTCCGACACCGCAAGCATGGCTGCGAATAAGATTGCGCTGCAAATCATGCACCAATCTTTGTTCAATATATTGATCGGAAAATTTTCCGAATCCGGTGGTGATCCCATAGACAATTCGTTCTTCTTTCACAAAAGAAGAAACAAGCTCACTGGAGGCTTGCACCTTTTGAATTGCTTGTTCCCCTAGTTCCACAACCAAGTTTTCACGTACTACTTTTATAATATCTTCAATTGTAATTTGCTGACCATTTAGTATGAGTTTATTCATTGCCTTCCCCTTCATGATAGTTATACCTTCATTATACTATAAATGACAACGCTTTCATATTATGTTTGCGTAATAAAAAAGTAAATTTGACCGTACAAACAAGAAAAAGTTATCCGCAGATAACTTTTTACTCTATCATATCCTATAATGACACAGCTTACGCTTCAATAGGTTGCTTCGCCAAAACGGTTGTTTTGAGAAAAATTACCAGCAATCCTGCTGCAAAGAGAATTCCAATTGGATAAGAAACGGAAGTTGTCAAACGGAACCCTTCTGGAGCCTGTAAAATATACGTGCAGCTCACTGCCGACATAAAGGTAGCCGGAATCGCAGCAATCCATGGATTCGCTTTGTTTTTATGCAAGTATACCGCCGCTGCCCACAAAGCCATCATTGCCAGCGTTTGGTTTGACCAAGCAAAATAGCGCCAGATAATATTGAAGTCAACTTGTGACAAAAGGGCACCTATCGCAAGAAGCGGAACTGTGATCAGCAACCGGGACTTATGTGTTTTTTGTTCAATTTTAAACCAATCGGCAATTGTCAATCGGGCACTGCGAAATGCGGTGTCGCCGGAAGAAATCGGGCAAGCGATAACCCCAATCATTGCCAGCACCGAACCAATCGGGCCCAGTAAAGTATGAGTTATCTCATACACCACTCCACCTTGCCCGGCAGCAGCCATTGCTGCTTGCAAGCCTCCTGTTGTCTCATAAAAAGCAACTCCGGCAGCCGCCCAAATCAAAGCAATTACGCCTTCCGCAATCATCGCACCATAGAAAATGGAACGACCTCTTTTTTCAGACGTCATACAACGAGCCATCATTGGTGATTGCGTTGCATGGAATCCGGAAATTGCCCCGCAGGCAACCGTTACAAACATCAGCGGCCAGATTGGCAAGCCCTTAGGATGCAAATTCGTCAAAGCCAGTTCCGGAATTGTATAACCTTGGACTAAAATACCCGCGCCAACTCCGATTGCCATAATAATCAGACAAATACCGAAGAATGGATAAATACGGCCAATCAATTGATCAATTGGCAATAAGGTAGCCAGAAAATAATAAACAAGGACAACTACCAGCCAAAATTTCGCATCTAAAACAGCCGGTGTCAGCATTGCCAGCAATCCTGCCGGGCCGGTTGCAAATACTGTTCCTACCAGTACCAGCAAAACAACCGAGAAAATTCGCATCACTTGTTTCATTCCATCGCCAAGATAAATACCGACGATTTCCGAAATCGAAGCACCATTATGACGAATTGAGATCATGCCGGTTAAATAATCATGCACAGCACCTGCGAAGATCGATCCAGCCACGATCCACAAAAAGACAACCGGTCCCCACAAAGCACCGGAGAGTGCACCAAAGATTGGTCCCAAGCCAGCGATATTCAGTAACTGAATCAAAAAAATCTTGGAATCCTTCATCGCCACATAATCGACACCATCTGCCATTAATGTTGCTGGTGTAGGACGATCATCCGGCTTGAATGCCCGATCAACAAATTTCCCATATAAGAAATATCCGCCAATCAACAGCACAACAGAAAGTAAAAACGTATACATAATACTATCCTCCCTTTCACAGCGAACTCGTTCACCGTTGGGAAAATGGTATCATATCTCCTTATTTGATTATACAAGAAAACCCTTACATGTCGTTTTGCAACATCAAGTGGCTGAAATAAGCAGATGAACGGTCACTATACGAACAAGTCCCGCAAAATTCTCATCTGCTTTCTGCTCACCGGCAGATTGATTTGCTCATATCCTTTCATTTTTACGCAGAAGGTCCCGCTATTCCACGGAAAATATTCCACCATGTCAGCCAGATTAATCAAATAACTTTTATGAATCCGGAAAAACTGATTGGCAGCCAGACGCTGCTCAAAATAACTTAATGGTTGATTGCTTGCATATTTCTTCCCTTTGCTATGGATGGTACAACTGCCTTCCACTGCCTCCACATAAGAAACATCGCTGATATTTAGCAAAACTACATGCTTTCCATTGCTTACCGAAAGCTTGTCAGGACATTTACATTGCCGAATTTGCACTTCAGGACTTTTATCCCCTTTAATCTGCAGTTTCAGCAACGCTTGCTCTACACGTTTACTGTCAAATGGTTTCATCAAGTAATCAACTGCTTCTAAATCAAATGCCTTCAAAGCATAGGAGTCATATGCGGTTGCAAAGACAATTTGCAATTGCGGCTGCAATTTCCTTAGCATTCCCGCAAGCTGAACGCCTGCGATATCCCCCAGATGAATATCCAAAAACATTGCATCAAAAGAATGTTCTGCAGCAAGTTCCAAAGCCTGGCAGCCACTATCCGCTTCTGCAATTTCTATTTGGGGATGCAACTGACGTATCAAATGGCATAACTCGCTGCGGCTAGGCCGTTCATCATCAACAACAGCAATTCTCATACGATCCCCTTCTTTCATACCCATTGCGTTTCTTTGGGAATACGCACGGTAATCTCCGCACCCTCTGCTGTATTCCAAATAAGCAGACGATGCTGTTCCCCATATAAACTGGTAAGCCGCTTTTGCACATTGAACAAACCAATCGATTTCCCGCAAGACAGCCCTCGATTTAAACTGGAAACAACATCGGCCGGAATTCCCGGCCCATTGTCCCGCACGGAAATCATCGTTTCTTCCTTTTCCGTCTGCCAGGCACTAACGTGGATGATTCCTATCTTGTTGCTGCGCATCGCTCCGTGTTTCACGGCATTTTCGACAAGCGGCTGCAGAATAAAGCTAGGCACCATGCATTCCATATCACTTGGGATATCAATCGTAATCAGCAGTTTATCCTCGAACCGTGCTTTCTCCAATGTCAAATAATATTGTACATGCTGCAATTCATCATACAACGAGATCATCGGATGACCATCTTGCAATGTATTCCGAAAATAGCCGCTTAGTGCCAATAGCAATTCCCTGGCCTGATCCGGTTTTTCCCGTACAAACGCGGAAATAGTTGATAGAGCGTTAAACAAAAAATGCGGGTTTATCTGACTTTGCAATGCTGAGAATTCCGCTTTTTGGCGCAGCTTCGTTTGAATATCAACTTGTGACAATTCAAGCTGCGTGGAAAACATGCGCGCTAACCCATTCACAAAACCCAAATCCACTTCACTGCTTAGCTTAAACTTCGGAACTAACAAAATCAATGTTCCAATCATTTTACTTCCTTGCGTCAGCGGAGCACTCACTGCAGTATATGATTTCAGCACATCATGGAATGCATCTTGCTGCCTCCCTTCATTCGCCAGTCCCTGGCGCTTGCTGGACATGGTATGAACAGCAATTTCCGGCAAATTTTCGCTATTTTTGATTAACTGTGTCGCCATTCCACTGCACATCAAAATACGCTGGTGATCCGTTATCACAACACCTAAAATATCTCGTTGCTTTAAAATGATCTGGGCTGCCAGTCGCAAATGCTCTTGATCGTAAAGGCCCTGACGCATATAAGGTAAACATTCATCGGCAATTTCCATGATCAGGCGAATTCGCTTCGCCGCATTGTGATCTTGCTCAATCACAACCGAATTGACGATTGAAAGCAGAACCACAACACCAAACGAGTTAAATAAAATCATTGGCAATGCGATTACTTCCACTAAGTGCAAGGCTTGCAAAACAGGCCGAGCAAGCAATACAATAATGATCATTTGCAGAATTTCAGCAAGCATGGTAACTAAAAAGACAGGAACAAAACTATGATTGCGCTTGATATAGGAAGCGTACATGCCTCCGATTATCCCTTCAACAACCGTTGATACGGCACAAGCCACCGCTGTAAAGCCACCAATGTCTATCAAATAACGATGAGATCCGGCGATGACGCCGGCAATAATCCCGACAAGAGGACCTCCCAAAATTCCCCCAGCCACAACACCAATTACTCTGCTATTCGCAATTGCACCATGCACATTGACACCCGTATAGGTGGAGATGATACCAACCATTCCGAAGATGATACCCATCAAAATTTTGTCTTTTACGGTTTTATAATCATTTACAATAAATTCACGGGCAAATCGCAAACGAAACAACATATACGCAAACAACACCAGCAAACCAACATTCACAATTAAATTCTTGAACACCTCTAAATTCATTTTACAAATCCTCACTTCATCGATCTACTTAATTTCATTATACTTGAGTCGGCGACATTTGCCTACAAAAAAAGATGCCTCAGCATCCTTTTACGTTAATCATGGAATACAAATTCCGCATTATCAATTAAGATAATATCCTGATCTTTGGCTCCCGCATCCCGCAGTGCTTCATCTACACCCATGAGGCGCATCGTACGCGCAAACCGCTGGGTTGCATCTTCACTTTCGAAATCGGTCATCCGGAAGGCACGAAGCAATCGTTCACCATCCAGCTTCCATACACCATTGCCTTGATTGCGAATCACAAAGGCCGGTGCTTCTTCTTCATATTTATACAAAACACCCACACCTTGCGTCGTTTCCATCGGAAACTCCGGTGTTTCTTGCACAAGCTCCATCGCTTTATACAACAGTGCCTGCACCCCTTCATGCGTAATTGCACTCATCGGGAAAACAGCCACATCAGGATAAGCCTTCTGGAATCTTTCCAAATTTTCCTGAGCATCATCCAAGTCCATCTTATTGGCAGCCACAATCTGCGGTCTTTCCAATAGACGATATTCATATTTGCCTAGTTCCTCATTGATAATGCGATAATCTTCAAGAGGATCTCTGCCTTCATTGCTTCCCATATCCACCACATGGATAATGACCCGGCACCGTTCGATATGACGCAAGAATTGATGGCCTAAGCCACGACCTTCCGCAGCACCTTCAATCAGTCCCGGCAAGTCAGCCAGAACAAAGGAACGTTGTTCATCAACCCGCACCATCCCTAAATTCGGGGTGATTGTCGTAAAATGGTAATCGGCAATTTGCGGACGTGCTGCAGAAACAACCGACAACAGTGTTGATTTCCCTACACTAGGAAAACCAACCAAGCCCGCATCCGCAAGAATTTTCAATTCTACCAGAACATTCTTCTGTTCTCCGATGCCTCCCGGTTCACAAATTTCCGGTGCACTGTTGCGTTTCGTGACAAAGTGAATATTACCACGTCCGCCACGTCCTGCTTTCGCAATGACCGCTCTTTGCTTATGTCTGGTCAAGTCAGCAATAATACCGCCGGTTTCCTCATCTTTTACAATGGTTCCCAGTGGTACGCGCAATATAAAATCATCGCCGCTGGCACCGGACATCCGTTTTGGCTTGCCATTTTCGCCGCTTTCTGCCTGAATTATTTTATTGTAGCGCAAATCCAGCAAAGTAGATTTATTTTCATCCGCTTCAAAAATGATGTCGCCGCCTTTGCCACCGTCACCGCCGGCAGGGCCTCCTAATGCAATGTACTTTTCTCGTAAGAAAGCGACAATCCCATTCCCGCCATCTCCTGCTTTTACCTTTAATTTGACGCGATCGATAAACATACGCTCACTCCTTCCTATATTGATTCTTTTTGTGGGAAACCACAGAAAGCAGAATCAAAAATAAAATCCCCGTATGGGGATTTCGTTACGCTTGTGGATATACAGAAACTTTCTTTCTGTCTTTGCCCAATCGTTCAAATTTCACGATACCAGCTGCTGTTGCGAATAACGTGTCGTCGCCGCCACGTCCCACATTCGTACCTGGGTGAATTTTTGTTCCACGTTGACGATAAATGATTGCCCCTGCTTTCGCAAACTGACCATCAGCACGTTTTGCGCCAAGTCGTTTCGAATGAGAGTCACGTCCGTTTTTTGTGGAACCAGTCCCCTTCTTGGAAGCAAACAATTGTATATTCAATACAAACTTCATATTCACACCTCCTGTTTCTTTATGCGAATAAACTTCTTATACGAGTTTTCGATTGTCTCGAGTTGAATACAACCTATTTTTAATATCAGTTGGTTCGTATCCGTCACTGTTGTGACTTGGATGCGAGTTTCATTTTCTCCCATCAAAAGCTGGCAAGTATCCGGCGCCAATTCTTGCATGGCGTTCAGCAAGCCGATTGCAACCGTGCTTACTCCGGCACAAACGAGATCCTCTCCATGAGGGGCTGCATTTGCGTGCCCGTGAATCCATAATTCCAGGATTTCATTTTGATGAGTTTTGATGCTGACCGAAATCATCTTATGCGATTTCTTCGATCAAAACACGAGTGTAAGGCTGACGATGACCTTGCTTGCGGCGAGTAGAACCTTTTTTGGATTTGTACTTGAAGATAATGATCTTCTTCGCTTTTCCTTGTTTTTCTACTTTCCCAGTAACCTTCAGTCCTTCTACATATGGAGCACCAACTTTTGTTGTTTTTCCATCATGATAAGCAAGTACTTGGTCAAATGTTACTGTTTCTCCTTCAGCCACATCCAATTTCTCAATGAAAATAGATGCACCTTTTTCTACACGGACTTGTTTTCCGCCTGTTTCAATAATTGCGTACATATCTGCACCTCCTGTCATAATGTCTAAGACTCGCCAAAGCATGGTGGGAATAGCTCCACTTTCGACCAGATTTGTGCGGTTGTAGCCGACATGGACATACAACGTAGATATGTTAGCATAAAACGATGATAGCGTCAAGTTTTTTATCTTTAACTTATATAGCGGAGAATCGGATGATGGTAGTTTTCTCGCTTATTTATAAGCACCTTGCAAAGTGTTCGTTCTTTTTCTGGTTGAAAATTGAAATCTTACGTTATCAGATATCAGTTGCCGCAAGAGATTTGAAATCTGCCAAAACCTGCATCTCGTTATATTACCCTAGTTAATAAGAAAAGACAAAGTAGCTCAGAGTGTACTAAAAAATAAGTATTTCAAGTTTGACGATGAAGATAATGGCATTAACTTCAATAAAACTAAGTTTCTGAGCAACCAAGCAAACTTCATCAGGTTTGTAAAGATAATGGCAGCAAAACCATCGTAATTGGGCTGCATTTAGCATATGGGTTATAACACCAATCTCTATTATCTATGCTCTTTTTTAATTTTTAAATTAGGCATTCGTTCTATTCATAAATTGATTTTAAGCCAATATATAATGTATAATATTTGCAATCGAAGATTTTAGAAGTTTATCAGTCGAGTCGAAGATAATCAATATACAGTGCAGGAGGTCGTTTTATGATAAAGCAATCGTTCGTTGAGTTTGAATCATTCTATGAGTGCCAAGTAAGAAATTCATTTTTAGTTCACGATATGAAATCTGCATCCATTGCAGTAGTTTTTCCAGGAAGAGGCTACACATGTGATATGCCATTGTTATATTATGCAAGTATGGCAGCACTATTTAAGGGTTGTGATGTCTTAAGTTTAGAATATGGATTTTATAAAGCTAATAGAAAGTTTGTATACGATGATTTTGATAAAGCAGCAAAAGAAATTGCATTAATAATTAATAAATGCAATTTAGATTCATATACGAATATTTACTTCATAAGCAAGAGTTTAGGTACATTGTTTGCTGGTGAAGTATCTGCCCAGTTAAGCAGTTATAATATCAAAAACTTTTTCCTCACACCAATAGAAAAAACAATTCCATATATGATAAAGGGAAATTGCATTGCTGTGACTGGCTCAATAGATAAGGCTTTTCCCGCTTCATGTATAGATTATGTAAGAAGTAATTCAAAATCTGAAATAGTGATTATCGATGAAGCAGACCATAGTCTTGAAGTTGAATTTAATATACACAGAAACATGGAAATATTACAGCAAGTTATAAAACTTTGTGAGGATTTTGTTTCTTGATTTACAAAAGGTAGATACAGAAATTATAACACTATGATGAAACAGTATATTTTTTATCACCAAAAGAGAAAAGAAAACTCTATATCTGCTTTCAATCGGACCACTCAAGATATAGTTGTTAAGCCATCATCATCCAATCCCACTATATAATCTTTTAAAAAAAGTTCAGTTTACTGCCATCACGAATTAGCTGTTTCCCAATTCGCTCTGCTTTCATGAATGGAACTCCTTGCTTTTGCAGAGATGTTCCATTTACAATATAATAAATCTCTATATGAAGTATCAAGGAGGAATCGCTTATGTTTCAGGATACCGCAATTTATCTTTCTAAGCAAGCTTGCCCATCCATTGCCTATCGTATTCGCAAGGAAATATGGCTTGAAGATCCTGCCAATCCTGAAATGATTGCCTTGCAAGAGGAAATTTTAAACGAAAAAGAAATTATCCGCATTTTCTCTTTGCAGCAGGAAGATGGCTGGCTGGGCGGATCGTTTCATGGTATTGACGAACCCGAGTCCTGCATCAGATATTTGATGGAAAAAGGGGTTGAACCTAGTCATCCCGTAATTCAAAATGCTCTTCAGGCTATCATAAACAAGAAAGAACGATTTGACGAAGGAAGCATGTTCCGCGTCGGAAAACCGCTGGATGCTCAAAAGCTAGGGGGATCTAAGCTGATGAAAGCCTGTGTGTTCGCTTACACCGGCAATGAACAGCATGACTTTGTGAAAGAAATGATTGCGGAAGCACTGGAGGTATTCCGCAGCGTTTGCGGCATCAAAAACATGGATGCTGTATATGACAGCTATAACGGAAACTATGTATTTAAGCAGGATGCCATGTGGCCTAGCATTTACCATCTGCGCCTGCTGGCCTATACCACCAGCTGGCGAAGCGAGCAGAACCAGCACATGCTGATTGAAGCAATTACCAATCTATCCCGGCTATCACCGATACCGGAAATAAAGCTGCTTCATAAAAGGCAAATAATTGCACCTGCCTCTGCCTTTATGAATCATTTCAATGAAACGATGGATAACTTAAAGGCAAAGGAATGGATGCTGTGGTTTCACCGGACAGAGCTCATTGCACGACTTGGGATTGCATCTGCAATTCCTGCCATCAAAACACAAATCGCGTTTATGAATGATATTTTGAATACTAACAATGGCTTGTTTACGAAAAAATTGCGGCATTACTATTATACAAAATGGACTCCATATCTGGGATTGGCACTGGAACCCGATTGGAAATCGGCGGAAAAAGCAGTTAATGATCTGACATTCCGGTGTCTGTTAATCAACGCAGACTGGAATTAAACAATCGAACAGGAGAAAAGATCCCGATGGCTGAACACTATTATGAAAACAGAATATTTGAAAATTTGAAATTAAATGAAGAAACACTGGAAAATTATGAGTTCTCCTACTGCGAATTCTACCACTGCACCTTCGAAACATGCAGTTTTATTCGCTGTCATTTCAGCGAGTGCAGCTTTTCCAACTGCACCATTTTATCACCGTCATTTGAGTACTCCGAAATCAAAAACATCGAATTCAAAGAGTGCAATTTACTAGGAATCAACTGGGGAATCCTCGCCCTCAGCAAATTAAACAAACCGCTGCAAACACTGCAAAACTGCCACTTGAAGTACAACACCTTTTCTTTGATGAATCTAACCAGATTTAATTTCTCGCATAATACATTGATTGACTCCAGTTTCATTGAATGCACATTAGTCGAAACGAGCTTTCAGCAATGCGACCTTACAAAAACAGAGTTTTTAAATTGTGATATCCGCAAAGCTGATTTTCGGGAAGCGACTGGCTATCAGATTGATATCTTATCCAATAAATTGAAAGGCGCAAAATTTTCCTTTCCGGAAGTTGTGAATCTGCTTGGAGCATTGCAAATTAAGATCGAATAGCAGCTCTTTTTTGTTCGGAACACACTGCAATCGACCTTCATCAAATAAAAAGCAAATCTAAACAGTGAGCATAGATTTGCTTTTTTAGGCATCCTTGTTACTCTTTTGCGGCAGGCAGCCACAATTCCATGTAAGTAGCATCAGCTGAACTGTCATAATACAGTTCAGGCGCATACACATCCATTGTCAAGCCATGCTCTTCCAGCCACAGCGAGCTGTATTTCACTGCTTTGTTGATCGCTACCGTCACCAGCTGTTCGAAATCTTCTGCTTCAAATCCACAGACAATATATTCTCTGGCCGGAAGTTCCCAAGCTGCAAAGCGGGTATCTTTTGTTCCCTGCGCCACTTCAGCGCCGGCAAAATAAGTAAAATATCCTGCAGGCGCATCTCCCAGATAAGCAACACCAAGCTCCCGCCCATTGGCAAGCCGTGCAATCAAGTGTTTTTCTTGATGAAATTGTTCCCATACAGCGCCAGGCATATCTACACCTGTTGCTTCTCCCAGCGGCATCTGCCCGGCAATCGGTATGAATCCTGTTACTCCAATGAATGAAATTGGGGATAAAACTGTTTTGCGATGAAATTCCAGCACCAGCCCATCTGTAATTAACGGCACTCCTTCATCAATCATGGTGTAATTCAACAGCAAATCAGGCTTATCAAACTGATTCAGCATAACAGGATGTTCACGATATTCTTCCGGGGTCATTTTATAGGCTTCCTTAAATGCTCTTGTAAATGTTTCATGACTTCCAAACCCGCAATCCATCGCAATATCAATGATACGCTGCTGTTTATCAGCAAGCGATTTGCAGGCATATGCCAAACGTCGCAGTTTGATATATTCCCGCACCGGTTTCTTCACAAGACGGGAGAATAATCTTTGGAAATAAAAAAGAGATAATGCCGACTCCCTGGCAAGCTGTTCGATATCAATTTCTTCCTTAATATTTACTTCTATCACATTTAATGCCTTTTGTATGGCTTCCCATGCGTGCATGATATGCACCTCCTTCTGATAGATAGCATATCATTTCTCCGTCTCGTCCACTTGATCTGCTCTGCTCTTATGCAAATCATTTAAAAAGCAAATGTATTAACGCTATTATGAATGATTGAGAATAGCTTCTACTTCTTCAATCTCCTTTTTAAAATATTTTTGAAGCCGGGATTTTTTCAAATTTGCCTGAATGATGGCGTTCAATTCTTTGCGATCTAACTGTACATATTGTTTCAGCATCTGAAATCCTTCCGCAGGAAGTTTTGAAACAAACACACTTGGTGCATATTCCAGTCCTTTTTTCAGCACCACAAAAGATTCCTCTTTCAATTGTGCAGGATTCAGGGTTAGGACATCATCTAAAATACGCTCACAAATCTCCAAACTGAACCTTGCTGTTTGGTAATTATTTAAAATAGGCGGATGGGCAAGCGCCGCAATTATCCCTCGTTTTTCAAATAGGTTCGTAGACGGGTAAATATGCAAGAACCATTCGCTGATCACATTCGCATCTTTCTCAGCAATAATTTGACAACCGTTTGCGGCAGCTTCCCGCATCCGCCAGCGGCGATCATTCATTGCCACACGCAGTTTCTTTAGCACCAAAGATTTTCCTGCATCATCAACATCAAAAAATAAATTTGCCAAACCTTCCACAGCGCAAAACGGAAGTATTTCCTGCGGATCGTTTGTCGGTGCGGCATTCTCGCTTAATTCCAGCAAAAAATGCCACAACTTTTCTGTCAAGGTCAGTCCGGTACAACTGCAATAAAAAGCCTCTGCTAATTCCAGATTTCCCCGCGGACCGGGCAAATTAGAATGAGCAGCAAGATAATGTTTAATTTCTTCAAATTTTTGCGTCTCTAGCAAGCTGTTAAGCACTGCCAGATATTCACTTTTATTACCCATGGATGATATCTCCTTAGCAAAAAACTACTCCTAGAAAATGCACTTCAATATTTTATCATTGAGCAAATAATTTTGACCATATCTTCTATGATAGATGTTCAATTATTAATCTTCATTTCATACATAGCCATTCATTCTAATTCATCTTGCTTTTGATTTAACAAGTAATACAACATTTGCTCTGGATTTTCCATAAACTGCTTGGTAAGCTGATAATGCTCTGTATCTTGATAGCAAGTTTCGCTTATTCCCTCCGCAGTAAGATGGTACAGCATAGCATTCGGATAGGCCATCAAAATGGGCGAATGCGTCGCAATAATGAATTGTGAGTTTTGCTGCACCAGTTCATGAATCCGCACTAGCAGCGTCAGCAGCCTGTTTGGGGAAAGCGCTGCTTCTGGCTCATCCAGCAAATACAGGCCATTGCCGCTGAAGCGATGCTCCACAAGTGCCAGAAAACTTTCTCCATGAGATTGCTTATGCAAAGAGCTGGCACCATAACTTGTCCGCAGCTTGCTTTTGAACTCATCTTCATAGATGCGATCGATATAGCTTGCGGTGTTGTAGAAGCTTTCAGCACGTAAAAAGAAACCATCTTCGGGTCGTAAGATCCCTCGTGTCAAGGCCATATGTTCATGTAAGCTGGAATGGGTATCTGCTGTAGTAAAACGAAAATTTTTGCTGCCACCTTCCGCATTAAACCCATAAGCTACCGCAATCGCTTCCAGCAACGTTGATTTCCCCGTGCCATTCTCGCCAACCAAAAAGGTAACAGGTTTCGTAAACGGCAATTCCCTTTTATCAGACAGATGACGAACTACCGGCAAACGATGCAAATATCCTTCATTTGCTTCCGAATGTAAATGGATACTGCGAATATAGTTTTCATTCATCTTCCATCCCCCTTGCTACGACAATGGGTATACAGTAGTTGTCTTCTGCTTCTCAACAATCACTGTATTGGTTTCATATTGGAAAGTCCATTCTTCCTGCAACTCAGTTCCCAGCCAAAGCAGCATTTGTTTGATGCGCCCATTTTCCCAGATGCGCTCCCACATGAATTTTGGCGCTTCAACAATCACCGGAGCTTTCATCAAATAGACCACATCTTCCTGCATGCGGGCAATTTTTTCAGACATCTGCGCATCTTTCTGAATCAAGAAACGCTGTCCATTGAACTTGGAATATTCCTGTAAAATCGCCGCCGAAAAATACTCCGCTCTTTCTTCTGATGCATAATCCACCGTGATGGAGCCTTGATCAACAGCTGCCCATGCTTTGCGCACGTAATCACTGATGGTGAAATCCTCGGCCCAGCTTTGGGTCTTGGCTTTCTTTTCATATTTCAACATGAAGTCATAGCAGTGAAATACTTCATGATGCAAAATCTCACGAATGGTATGCTCTGTATAGGACTTGCTGTTGGATACATATAATTTGCAGCTGTACTGATACGTATTGCCCCCATCATAAGACACGGAACGCATACTAGCTAAGCCAATTACTGTATTATTTTTGCTTTCTACTACCTGCACCGATAAATTCATTTCTTTTAAGCGCTCCGGAATATATTTCCGCAATTCCTCCAGCACCAGTTCTGCAGACTCCAGTGCAAATGATTCCTGTGCAAAGGGTGCAAAATACTGCAAGGCATCTTGCTCAATGAAGGATTGTTCCGCACCGGAAACGATCTCAAAGGGAACACCGAGCTCGACTACAGCAGCCTGTTCCAGTTCTTGTTCGCTGTTAGCTGCCTGCACCGCAGAAGGTATCCATAGCAGTACAGCTGCCAATATTCCCATCATATAAAGTTTCATAAACCTGTCCCCTGATCTTCATTGATCTTATCTTGATAGATTGCCAACTTGGTCACCAAAACACTGTCCCGTTCCCCGTAATTACCTTGCACATACACAAAATCACCTTTTGCCATTGTTTGATGCTTAGCATACAACTTTGGCATGCACACAATATCAATGGCATCTACTTCATCTACCACGCTGACAAAAGCCATCAGTTCACCATTCTTTGTTTTATGCAGCTTGATCTTCTGCACCTGGGCCAGAAAAGTAACGACGCCAAAGGTTTGCTTCACTTGCGTTAAATTATTAGTGATTTTAAGTTTTTCTTTATACAACGTAACCGGATGAGTTCCTAGATAAAACCCTAGGACACTTTTTTCTTTCTCACAACGAATGCTCATGGATTCTTTACCATAGCGTACTGCCGGTTTAGAAACCAAATTAAAATCCAGCCGGATTTGATCTTGGGCTTCAATCTTAATTAATTCCGCATACTTCAGCGCATCTTCCAGTGTTTCCAGCATGCTTGAACGAGTCAGGCGGAAGCCATCCAAAGCACCGCCATCAATCAATGACTCCAGCACCTTGCGATTCACTTTGCGGGAGTTAACGCGCGCTACAAAGTCAAAGTAATCTTGGTACAAACCATTCTCTTCCCGCTCTTTCAAGATTTCCTGCATCGCATTGATCCCGACATTGCGAATAACTTGCAATGGAAGCCGCAATGCATATTCTTCAATTTTATATTCTTTGATGCTGTGGTTGACACAAGGATATAAAATCTGAATTTGAATGTGCTTGGCTTCCTCCAAATACTCAAACGTCTTCCCTTCACTGCCGATCACGCTGTTCAGCAGTGCGCGGAAAAAAGCCAAGGGATAATTGGCTTTTAAGTAAGCCATTTGATAGGCAATCATTCCATATGCCACCGAATGCGATTTATTGAAGCCGTAGTTCGCAAATTTCAGTACCAAATCGTACATCTCCGTCACAAACTTCTGTTCAAAGCCACGCTGCAACGCTCCTGCAATGAATTCTTCTTTCAGTGCCAGAAGCTCGCTTTCTTTTTTCTTGCTCATCGCCCGGCGAAGCAAATCAGCTTTCCCAAGGGAAAAACCCGCCATGATTTGGGCCACCTGCATAATTTGTTCCTGATATACCATGATGCCATAGGTCGGCTGCAAAATCGGGTCCAGCTTGGGATGCAGCTTCACGACCAGCTGCTTGTTTCTGCGCTCCAGATATTCCGGGATATTTTCCATCGGGCCGGGACGAAACAAGGCGATAGTCACTACAATATCCTCAAAGCACACCGGCACCATCTTTTTCAAGAGAGCACGCATGCCATCCGACTCCAATTGAAAGATACCGGATACATCTACATTGCGCACCAGTTCCAAGGTCTTTTGATCTTGCAGCGGCAGCCGCATAATATCTAATTTTTGGTGATATGTTTCCTCCACATCTTCCAGTACCCGGTCAATAATAGTTAAATTGCGAAGTCCCAGAAAATCCATCTTTAAAAGTCCCAGCTCTTCCAGATACTCCATTGGGTATTGGGTCGACAGCATATCTTCATCCAGTGCAATCAGCGGAACTTTTTGGGTAAGTGCAGTATTCGCAATGACGATGCCAGCCGCATGCGTCGAGCAATGACGTGGCAAACCTTCCAGCCGCAGAGCAATCTGAAACAGTTGTTGATTGGCTTTTTTAGAATCAATCAGTTGCTTCAATGCGGGAACACTTTCATACGCCTGTGTCAGTGTCATTCCTGTCTGAACCGGAATTTTTTTGGAAATCATGTCGATGTCATACAAAGAAATATCAAGCACTTTCCCGACATCCCGAATGACCTGCCGTGCTTTCAATGTACCAAAAGTAATAATTTTCGCTACATGATCCATGCCATATTTACTCTTGACATAGGCAATGACTTCATCCCGCCGATGATCCGGGAAGTCAATATCGATATCGGGCATGGAAATCCGTTCCGGATTCAAGAAACGTTCAAACAGCAAATCATATTCCAGCGGATCTACATGGGTAATCCCCAATACATAGCCAACCAAGCTGCCGGCAGCACTGCCCCGCCCGACACCTACTTGAATCCCAATGGATTTCGCATAGCGAACATAATCCCAAACAACCAGGAAGTAATCCTCAAACTGCATGCTCTCAATGACATTAAGCTCATACTGCAAGCGCTGCTCATATTGTTTCGAAATACCGTCAGGTTTTCGTTTTTCCAGTCCTGCCTGACAAAGATGGCGCAAATAGTATTTGCTCGATACGCCTTGCGGTGTCTCAAACTTCGGCAAATCTGCTTTTTGCATTGCAAATTGCACGGTGCAGCGATCAGCCAAAGCTTGTGCAGCATCCAATTCTTCTTGGCCATACAGCCGCTGCATATCCTCTTTGGTTCGGAAATACCGCCCCTTTTCGCCGGCCGTCCCCATTGTTTTCAAGCTGGTTCCTTGTTTCATTGCCTGCAAGACTTGCAGCAAGGATTCATCTCCATCTTGTTCATATAAGATTCTGCTGACCGCAACAAAGGAATAACCTTCTTGCTTGCAGATATGTTTTATTTCCTGATTGCGCGCTGCCCACAACGGACTTTCCTGATGAATCAACCCTACGTGAAAATGACGGCTATTTGCGTGCAATACAGCAAACAAAGCCCTCACCTCATCAAGCTTTGCTTGAATGACAGCTTTTTCATAATTGCCGCCATGCAGCAAAATGACACTGCACTCCTGAAGCAATGCCAGATCTGCAAGATGAATACCAGTTTGATTCGTTGTCTGCAACTTCGTCGCCAAGGCAATCAATTCCTGATAGCCTGCTTCATTGTGGGCCAGTAAATTCGCAAACACCTGATCTTCTTCCAGCAAGATTGCAACTTCCATCCCAAACAGCGGTTTAATCTGCAGCTTCCTGCAAAGGTGATAGAATTCCATCGCACCATGCAGCGTTTGAAAGTCACTTAAGCAAAGCGCATCAATTTCTGCTTTCTTGGCAAAGGCTCCGATAGCTGCTATTTTCAGCGTTCCTTGCAGCAGGCTGTAACAACTTCTTACATGTAGGTGTACCATGGATTCTCATCTCCTTTCTTTTCCGATGAAGCGCATCAGTTTTTTAACTGTATTATGGCGGTTATGATACGGCGGATACAGCAGCGGCAAATCGAAGAATGGTTTTTTCACCAGCATGCTTTGTTCATATGTAAAGGCCTGAATGCTTGCATAGCCATGATAGCGGCCCATGCCGCTGGCACCAATTCCGCCAAACGGCAAATTTTGCTGAGCCACTTGCAAAATTACATCATTGATACAACCGCTGCCAAACGAAATTCGGCTCTGCACTGCTGCTATTTCATGTTTCGATGAGCCAAAGTAGTAGAGTGCCAGCGGACGTGGCTGCTTTTGCAAAGTTGCCGTCAGCTGGTCAAACGAAGCATACGAAAGGACAGGAAGCAAAGGGCCAAAGATTTCTTCCTGCATGCAAGCATCCTCCATCGTTACATTTGTTAAGACAGTAATAGCCATCTGTCTTCGCACATGATTGACACTGCCGCCGCACACAACCTTCTGCGGATCGACCATAGCTTCCAAGCGAGCCAGATGCCTGCTGCTGATGATAGAACAAAGATCCAGGATTACCCCTGTTTCATCTTGCCGGCATAGCTGCGAAACAACTTTTTTAATTTCCTTTAAAAAAGCCTCTTTTACTTGTTCCTGTACATACACATGATCGGGTGCCACACAAGTTTGCCCTGCATTCAAAAATTTCCCCCATACAATGCGCTTCGCTGCATAAGCCAAGTCCGCCGTTTCACTGACAATGCACGGCGACTTCCCGCCTAATTCCAGAATTACCGGTGTCAGATGCTTGCTGGCAGCCTCCATCACTTGCTGTCCTACTTTGGTACTGCCTGTGAAAAAGATCAAATCAAAAGGGAGTGCAAGCAGTTCTTTGCTTACTTCCGCATCCCCTTGAATCACGCAGACATGTTCCATCGCAAACACTTGTTCCACCATCATAGCAATGAGTGCTGCTGTTTGCGGGGCATATTCACTTGGTTTTATGATAGCGGTATTGCCGCAGGCAATGGCTCCGATAAGCGGCATCATTGCCAACTGGAAAGGATAATTCCATGGTGCCAGTATCAATACAGTGCCATACGGCTGAAACGTGCAAGTCCCAAAGCCCGGCAGTCCTGCCAGGCTCATCCGCTTGCGCTTGGGACGCAGCTTTTTTTGACTGTGATGAATCATATAATCCAGCTCTTCCAGACAAGGAAGCAACTCTGTTGCATACACCTCCAGTTTGGACTTATGCAAATCATGTGCCATTGCTTCGTACAACCTTGGTTCTTGTTCCAGCATGACTTGCTTCAATTTCTTTAATAGATGCAGACGCCAAGAAAAAGATCGTGTTTTTCCATCCATGAAAAACTGTTTTTGCTTCAGGACTTTCTGTTCCACGATCGCCACGCTCCTTTTACACCATTATACTATACTTTGCTTTCCGTTTCATCTATCCTTGATCGTTTTCCAATCAGACTTACGCGCCGAAATATAGCGGCAGGTTCATTTCTTTCTTATCTAATATGATCTGATCTGCCAGAATTTGCTTGGCACGCAAAAGCTGAATCACATCTTGCAAAAACAGATCGCTGCCAACGACATAGAAATATGCATCAGCTTGGCTGGCTGCCTCTTCCAGTGCTTCATAAAAGGCCCTTCTGGATGGTGCCCATCTATTATGGTATTGGGTGCTTTGCAGAGAATCCAGCTCTTTTTGGAAGATATATTGCTCGGAGGAATCCACATTGAGATTTACCAATTCGCAAATATTGGAAGAATCGCCGGCAAAGCGAAGTACCAGCGGACGCATGGTCGCAATGCCCACCCCCATGGAAATCAAAATCAGCGGCTTATTTTCTCTGCGCAATGCCATCCGGCTGCCAGTCTTAAACAACACCAGTTCATCCCCTGCTTGCAATGCTGCCAAGCGTTGCTTGAACTCTGATAAATGAGCCGGAAATCTTGTTGTAAAGCCGATATTCCCCTCCTCCGGCAAGGTCATGATCGACATATGCCGAACCCATTCTTTATTCGGTTGTTCACCTGCATCAAACCCTGCCAACCCCACATGCATATGAGCGCCTTCCTCCCACAGCAAGTCATCCGGCTTCTCTAAAAAATAGGTCTTCGTATGCTTTCCTTCCTCTACAATGCCCGCAATTTTAACCGAATATTTCTCCATACGCTGTTCTCCTCATATCTTTATTTTTCTTATTTTACAATAAAGACAATTCTTATGACTGTTTCATGCTCAATATCTTCAAACATGACATCGAATTCATCTTTTTGCGAAAAGATAGTCTTTTTTCTTTTCAACCAAACCACAGCGTATTATAATAAAAGTATCATAACATGTTCTTTGGTGTTGGATCGTGATTACTTGGTAACGCGAAACCGCACTCACACCAAAAACGCCGTTATGGATCATGTACAACCGCATCCAGTATGGAGCGAAAGTGGAGGATTTTATGAAACAAAAACAAACACATGATTTAGTTTTAATTTCAATGCTCATTGCCGTTGAAATGGTTTTGATGTTTACACCGCTTGGTTATATCCCGCTTGGAGTAATACGAGCCACTACTTTGCATATTCCCGTAATTCTAGCTGCTATTATTCTTGGTTACCGCGGCGGCATCATTCTGGGACTTGTATTTGGTATCACGAGTATTTTAATTAATACCTTTGCACCTACCGCAACATCCTTTGTATTCTCCCCCTTTTACCGGGTTGGCGAATTCAGCGGCGGCTTTCCAAGCCTGATCATTGCTCTTGTACCTAGAATGATGATCGGTGTGGTTTCCGCTTTTGTGTTCGAGAAATTGAGCAAGAAGCTGCCGCACACCCTCACCGCTTCCATTGCAAGCATTTGCGGTGCTTTGACCAGCACGGTCTTGGTATTAAGCGGCATTTATCTGTTCTTTGGTGAATCCTATGCAGCAGTCCGCAATATCCCGTATCAAACACTGATTTCGGTATTAATGAGTATCGTTTTATCCAATGGCATTATGGAGGCCATTTTGGCAGCAGCGATTGTCACTCCGCTGAGCAGAATTCTGCGGCCTAGAAAGGAACATCCATGGAATCTCAAAAGCAAAAAAACATCTTAGTTGGTGTCAGCGGCGGAATTGCCGCTTATAAAAGCGTCCAGCTGGTCAGTGATCTGGTCAAGCTTGGATATGATGTGGAAGTATTAATGACCAATAATGCAACACAATTCATCCAGCCTTTGACCTTTGAAACTTTGATCAAGCACAAAGTAATTGTGGATACCTTTGATCGCTCTTTTGAATATTCAACCAAACACATTTCCCTAGCCAAAAAAGCTGATGTAATTTTGATTGCCCCGGCAACAGCAAATGTAATCGCCAAAATTGCGAACGGCATTGCGGATGATATGCTCACCACAACCATTTTAGCCGCTGAGTGCCCGAAGATTATTGCTCCGGCAATGAATACTGTCATGTATCACAATCCAGCCACGCAAGAAAACTTTGAGCGCTGCAAACGGCATGGCATCTTATTTGTGGAACCGGAAGACGGACTGCTAGCCTGCGGCGATGTCGGCAAAGGAAAACTTGCCGGTATTCCGCACTTAATTGAAGCAGTTCAAACAGCCTTGGTTTATGATAAACCTCTCAAGGGACAAAAAGTCGTCATCACAGCGGGACCAACAATCGAATATATTGATCCTGTGCGCTATATTACCAATCACAGCAGCGGTAAAATGGGATATGCCCTTGCCCGTGCTGCCCGCAATATGGGAGCTCATGTTGTCTTGATCAGCGGACCCGTGGCTTTGCCATATCCGACTGATATGCAAGTCATTCCTGTCCAAACAGCTAGTCAGATGTTTGATGCGGTAGTTGCCCAATATCAGGATGCCGATATGATTGTGAAGGCTGCTGCCGTGAGCGATTACCGGATTGCCGAGCCGTCTGCCGAAAAAATCAAAAAACTGACAGAAGAGACGACACTTACTTTGGTGCGCAATCCTGATATTCTTGCTTATTTGGGAGAGCATATCAGTTCCACCCAAGTATTATGCGGATTCGCCATGGAAACGCAGGATCTGATTGCGAATGCCAGCGCCAAACGAAGCAAAAAGAATGCTGACATGATCGTGGCAAATGATTTGAAACAGCCTGGTGCCGGATTTGCTCATGACACCAACATTACCACATTGATTACAAGCACTGAAGTCAAATCCTTGCCTCTTATGCGCAAAGAAGATTTGGCATATGAAATTTTCCGGGAACTTTTAAACATTCAAACGCAGAAACGAGGTAAATAAAAATGCTATTAGTTGTTGATATCGGGAATACCAATATAACCTTAGGAATTTATGATGGTACGCAGCTGCTGGGCAGCTTTCGCTTGACCACTAAGATGCAGCGTACATCGGACGAGTTTGGAATTGTCATTCATAATTTCTTGATGACCAAGCAGATTCAGCCGTCCCAGATTGAAGATGTTATCATTTCCAGCGTTGTTCCTAAGGTCATGCATTCCTTCAACAACTCCATCCGCAAATATATCAATGTTGAACCTATTATTATTGGACCAGGCACCAAAACGGGGATTTCCGTCAAAACAGAGTTTCCCAAGGAAGTGGGTACTGACCGGGTCGTGAATGCAGCGGCGGTGTATGAGTATTATGGTGGTCCCAGCCTGATCATTGATTTTGGAACTGCCACAACATTCGATTATATCAATGCAGCTGGTGAGTTCCTTTACGTTATCATTTCTCCAGGCTTGGAAATTTCAGCGCAGGCACTTTGGACGCAAACTGCAAAATTACCTGAAATCGAAATAAAAAAACTCGACAGCATCTTGACTAGAAACACCATTACCAGCATGCAGGCTGGTGTTGTATTTGGCTATATCGGACAAGTCGAATATATTATCAATCAGGTAAAAAAGGAATTAAACCAATCCATGCAAGTTATTGCGACGGGTGGTTTAGGACGCATTATCTTCAATGAGACCAACTCCATCGATATCTATGATGCAGACTTAACATTCAAAGGAATGAAAGTAATTTATGATAAATTAAAGAAGAATTTGTAGTCACAGCTATCCAGTGCAAAAACATTTTCCCGTATTGCAGAAGGTCGAAAGTACAATACTTGCGGCCTTTTTGATAGTTTGGACATTTGAGGATACACAGCAAAACGCTATAAAATCATGTGCCTTTATTTTGGAAAACTGCGAAAATTCAGTATATGACCGTCAGGATCTCTGAACTGGAATGAGCGCGCACCCCATGGATGCGTAGTTGGCTGATTCAACATTTCAATTCCCAAGGTCAATAGTCTTTTATATTCTGCATCGACATCATCAACATTGAAACCGACAATCACATTGCTTGCGCCACCCGCAGATAAATAATGGAACACCGAATTTTCCTGCAATGGTTCTATATAGTCAAAGGTGAAGGTAACATTTTCGGTAATAAGCGTTGCATGAAACTCATTGCCTTCGGCTGTATTGCCGAAAACAGCTTCATAAAAACGGCAAAGACGTAACACATCTTCCGTAATAAGGCAGATATCTGTAAATTGAATAGGCATGTTTTCTCTCCTTTTTCGTGTATGAAGCAATTAGTACGACATTCATCTTTTCTGCATTGCTCTGCAATTTGCAAGCCAGTCAAATTTGATATTGTAAATGGAGCAAAATATTTCATATGTCTCAGTGAATTATATCACAAGATTAATTCATTAGTACATGATCGATGGCTGATTATAGCTAAAAAATACTCTATGCTCCTTTATGGTAATAGCGAGTGTATCAGTTTCACAAGATCATGCTCCTCTTGCCGCGTCAAATTCTCACTCAGCCGAGCAGCAGCAATGACCGGAAGCCAATGCAGCACTTCTTCTTGTGTAACTTGTGCTTGTTTGCAGTATAAACGCAAGTAGATTTCTGCCATACGGGTTAGATACTGCTTCAGGATCAGATAGGTTCGACAGGCATCTGCCAGCGGATCACCGCAAGTTGCATCTACCCAATCAATAATCCAGAAGGATTGTTCAGATTGCAATACATTAAAAGGATGAAAATCACCATGACAGAGCCGCTGTTTTTGATGAACTAACCCAGTTAGCTTTTGTATGATACTTGTCTTGATTGTATCATCTAGTGCTGCCACCTTAATCTTCTGCTCTAATACTTTGGCCTGCATAGGCAAGTCACGTGCTTCTATCTGATGCACTTTATATTGCAGCTTGACCAACTGCTCCAATGCCTGCATCCGCTGATCTCGATCCATTCCCCTTCTAATCAGTGGCTGCCCCTCCACATATTCCATTTCTATTGCCATGCTACCTTCTTCCAGATTCACCACACCAAATACCTGAGGTACTGGCAGCCCAGCTTCCCAAGCCATTGTCTGATAGTTGGCTTCTCTTATAATTTCATCATAGCTGATTTTTTCGTACTGCTTAAAGGCATGATCATCTATTTTATATACGCGAGCTGTTTTTCCTTCTCCAACAAGTATGGATTCCATATTTATCTCTCCTTTTGTAATCTTTCTCTATTATATATCCTTTCGTGCGTACTGAATATCTTGAATTCTATAAAATACCATTCATATAACTAGTTCGGCAATTCTCATTTTCATAACATATAGTGATGAAAGAAAGGTGACTATATGAGAGAATTAACAGACTATAGTGCAGAGGAATTAAGTTCCTACATATCTAGAGCTTGCAGACATCGTCGGTGCTGTCATTGCTGTATAGGACCAACAGGTCCACAAGGGCCAGCAGGACCGCAAGGAGAGCCGGGCAGTATTGGTCCAACGGGACCGCAAGGACCAGCGGGACCAGCAGGCGCACAAGGACCGGCAGGACCAGCAGGACCTCAGGGAAATCCCGGTGAAATTGGACCGACAGGACCGCAAGGAATTGCAGGACCAGTAGGTGCCCAAGGGCCAGCAGGACCACAAGGAGAGCCGGGTATTATTGGTCCAACGGGACCTCAAGGAGCGGCAGGACCAGCAGGTGCCCAAGGACCAGCGGGACCAGCAGGACCTCAGGGACCAGCGGGTGTGATTGGGCCACAAGGTCCACAAGGAATAGCGGGACCAGCTGGCGCACAAGGACCAGCAGGACCAGCGGGAGCTCAAGGCATTCCTGGTGAAATTGGTCCGACTGGGCCACAGGGAATTGCAGGACCAACTGGGCCGACTGGGCCGACTGGACCAACAGGTGAAACAGGTTTAACAGGTGATACGGGACCGACTGGACCGACTGGACCAACTGGACCTCAAGGTGAACCAGCGATTCTTCAAGGAATTCAAGTTCATTATGCAACTGAAGCCTTCCAAACACTGGCTGACGGTGATGCAGTTCCATTCAATATTGTTGTAAACAATCAAAGCCCTTCTATCACCCTCAATGCTGTAACCGGTGAAATTACCATTACAGAAGAAGGCAATTATTTTGTAAGCTGGTGGATTGCTGTTGATGGATCTACGGTCAATCCGGTAATTGACTTCACTCTAATGATGGATGGTAACCCAATCTCTACTGCTTCAACTCCAATTCTCAGTACACAGCTGACAGACAGTGTACTTCTAAGTGTTCCAGGACCATCCAATGTCATAACAGTTGTGAACACCACAGGCAATGATGTCTTTATCGGCAATCTAACTGTACAAGCTAATCTTGTGATTGTCCAATTATCGTAATAGCATAAGAGCTTGAGAGGCAGGGAGTTCTCCCTACCTCTTTTGCATTTCAAACAATCTTAAATGTCCGCACAGCAATCCCAGATAGAGTAAGCAATGACAGAAAATCATTATGATCTTCCACGCTAAATATCTAGTATTGCATAAAATAATGCTCATATAACCAGTTCACCAATTTGCTGTCTCATAACATATAGTGAAAGAAAGGTGAATTTATGAGAGAATTCGAATCAAGTTCTTACATATCTAGAAGAAATCAACAGTGCTGTCCTTGTTGCATTGGTCCAACAGGTCCCACCGGACCTATAGGACCTCAGGGACCACAAGGTGCAGCGGGGCCAGCAGGACCGATGGGGCCTCAGGGACCAGCAGGATTAATTGGACCTCAAGGTCCGCAAGGTGTGGCCGGGCCAGCAGGACCAGCAGGACCTCAAGGCATTCCTGGAGAAGATGGACCGACTGGAACTACAGGACCACAAGGTGCAGCGGGACCAGCAGGTGCGCAAGGGCCAGCAGGACCAGAAGGACCTCAAGGAGATCCTGGTGAAAATGGACCGACGGGACCAAAAGGAAATGAAGCAAAAACACATCAGAAGCG
>JAEWFD010000007.1 GCA_023388995.1 Bacillota bacterium | reverse complement strand
TTTGTTTATTGACGTTTCTGTTTGGTTTTCAAAGATCGATTTGCGCTTTCTCTAACTTGCCGTTTCGTTTGGCGCTTGATAATAATACCACCCTATTTATCTTCTGGCAAGCTTTTTTTTGTCTTTTCTTTACTTTTTTTCGTATTAATTTTCTTACTAACCAGCTATGCCATTTGATGATAGTCAATTTTAAATGTTACTGTGCATTTATACTATTGAAAAAATGCTGTGGTCGTAGATTTAACTTCCTATTCTAACAGTAAATACAGTCTTTAATCGCTATCAATTGTTCATTTTACTTAGCCAGAAAACAAAAAAATTCAAAACTTGGTTGTCCTCCTCTTGAATTCTACTATTACTTTTCAATGCGATCATCATTATTTTTATTGTCCTGAATCCTGCAGCAACTGCAAACAATCATTTTTCAGTGAAGGAATATCTTCCAAAATCGCTTCCCACAGCACTTCAACATCAATTGTGCCATATGCATGTGCTACCACATTGCGCATACCACGGACCTGTTTCCGTGGAATATACATTGCGTTTTCCCGCAGTTTTGCTGATATATGATTGGCAAGTTCTCCAATTTGCAAGATACATAAAGCGCAAGCATTGCGATATACCAGATCATTTTGAAAGATATGTTTAGGCTTGCCAAAACGCTGCATTGTCAGATCAATTTCCTCGCAATACTGAATAATTTTACGAATCAATGCTTCATCACGCTTGCCGATCATAAAGAAGTACCTCATCATTTTTAATCTGCCGGATAAACGTATCATCCAAGCTTCCGGTTGTCACCAAATCGACACGAACCCCCAGCGCATCTTGAAGATCTTCATGCAGACCACCTAATGCAAATAGCCCCCGTAGATTTCCTTTGTCAATGCGCAAACAATATCGCTTTGCTCGTTCATTTCCCGGTGGGCATAGGATCCAGACAAATAAATACGCTCGACACCATATTGGCGGGCTATCGGAGCAACAATTTCTTTTAATCTTTCTATATCATCATATTTGATAGTCATATTGGACCCTCCTATCTACTATCCTTATCATTTCATGGCAGGAAACCAGCGTTCAGTCACTTAAAGTGAATTATATCTGATTCAACGCATCTTAGATATTTCCTTACTCTCTGCTTTTTTGCTCAAGCAAATATGAAACAATTTCCTTGTAATCTGTACCGCTGTTGAAATAGGAGTAAACACCGCGGTCAATGGCCAGTCTGATTTTCTGTTGAGCATCCAATTTCATGATTGTACTATGAAAGAAATGCACTTCCTCAAATACCGGAATATCCCCATTACTATTTCGCATCGGAGTTTTTTTCAGCAGCAGCAAGAACTCTTCCCCCTCTTGATAATCCTCAATAGAGCGTCCGCAATCCATCAGTTTTTCATCAATAACCCCACCCAGATAAACAAGCTCGCCAAGTTTGCCTTGCTGCAAATTCCCATAATAGGATTCCAGGACTTGAAACGGGAAGCTGGATAAAGTCCAATCGTCCTTTTCATCAAAATAATCAGGCCATCGTTTTCCCCGTAGAAATGATTTGCTGTTGCCAAGTGCTTTTCCCCGTATAATATAGTCTGATTGATCCGCCAGTTCCTCCAAGGAATATACACCAATATCAAAACCACATTGATGCCGGTCATTGTAGGATTGCAAAATAACTGCTTTGCGATATTCCGATTCAGAGACCTTTTGCAAGTTTCTCAGTATTGGTGCATATTTCTGATTAACCTCTGGTTCCAAAGCAATTAACTGATCGTATAATTGGCCAAGCATATCTGCTAATTCCGCTTTCTCATTTGTTTGACTCCCTAACGTCTCTATCTCATCCAAGACTAAAACTGGCTCATAAAAACAAAGTTCTTTTACTTTGGCTAAGTCCATACGAAAGATATCTTGATACCAACAGTTTCCACCATGCTTACCACGTAGTTCATACTGCGCAAGCCTCTCAATACTCCAATTATGAGGAATTTTCAAATATGGTGCAAATGAATCGCCATTTGCTCGATAATAACTAACATGGTTATCATAAATGTCTTTGAATACATCAAACGGAAATTGCATTTCCCGGTTTTCATACCAAACATCGTTTAGCTTCATATATTGATTGCTTGCCAGCTGGAAACTAGTTACAACTTGGTCATTCTTATTCAAAAAAGCAATCTCATATTTAGCAACAAAAGAACTTGCATCATTGACATTAACATGCCAAAAATTTGCATCTTTGATTTCTCTAAACTGCGGCAGCAAGTTTTCCAGTTTCATGTCTTCTATATACCAGCTTTGTCTATAATCCATCCTTTTAACCTGAATCTTTGCTGTTGCCGATAGTGCTTGTTCATCCCACAACATCAGTTTTACTGGTGCTTCTTTCGTTTTTAATACACAACCCCAAAGTAGACACATACAAATAGAAATTCGCAGCATCCTGAAAAGCATAAGAGACCCCCTCTCACTAAAGCAAGGATAGCACGCAGGGTAACACTTGTCCAGAAAGAGAATAAGCAGAAATAAAAAAAGACCCCTAAGGGTCATTGCCTGGCAACTAGCTATTTTGACTATGGCATGCATAGCTATCTTCGCCGTAAAGATGCTTAACTTCTGTGTTCGGGATGGGAACAGGTGTGTC
>JAEWFD010000012.1 GCA_023388995.1 Bacillota bacterium | reverse complement strand
CCTGTTGCACCAGTAGGACCAGTAGGGCCTATATCACCGGTGCAGCCCTTTGGGCCTCTTGGTCCCTGTGGACCAACTATGCAACAACAACAGTCATTGCAGCAACTACAATAACTGCACTTCTTGCTATCTTCGTTTGTTATGTAGGATTTTGCTAGCTCAGATGTGATCTTCTTTAGTGCTTTTAAATTGTTCATTACATTTCACACTTCTTTCCAAACGCATACTGCGTCACTATATAGATATGAAGATAAAAAAATAATTTTTAGATAAATAGCACTTAATTTTTATATTTTGTAATAGTAATTTGTCTAATATCAAATGACTATGAAAATAATTGCAATAATAGAAATTGCTAATGTTAATCGAATCGTTACAGCACAAACCCTTTTATTATAATAAAAAACAATCCCATAAGGCCATAAGCTTTGTGAGATTGCTTGAATGAACATTAAATACTGTTTAACCTTGACAAAGAACCAGAGTGTTTCTGATTTGTCAACTCCAGACTTTTTCTAGCGAATTATTTTTCAGGCGAGTTAGAATCAAAGAGATATACTCGGAATTAGAAGGTTTTGATTGCACATCTTTATAATTCATATGCTCCAGAAAGCAGCTTAGCAGCGTTGGATTTTGGTGGAAGGCCAACGATAAACTATGGCGCATTGCTTTGTCAACACAAGAGGAGCTTGTATCATATTTGGAAGCAACGTATGGATAAACTGATTTGGTGATGGAAAAGACATCACTTTTTTCATCTATCAAGTAATTGATGGCACAATCAAAATACTTATATCCGAGGGTATGAACCGGAAGTCCGCTGTCAATGAGCAGCTTGGCTACATTGCTAGGCACATCAGAAGGCCGCAATATCTCTTTTGGGGAGGTTTGCTGGGTGCTTTTTTTAGAAAGTTCAACAATCGTCCGGATGCGGTTGGTAAGAAAGTGCAGATCGAAGGGTTTCAACATGTAATAATGAGCCCCGAGGTGGAATGCATGGCGAACAATGCTTTCCTGGCTGATTTCACTCAGCATTACAATTTTAGAATCGGTTGTAATCATTTCTTCGCGCATCCGTTCCAAAAACCCTAATCCATCCAGAAAAGGCATGATCATGTCCAGCAGGACAATGTCCGGTTTTCGTTCCTGAAACATCGTGAAGCCATCGATTCCATTGTGAGAAATCCCAACTACTTTAATATCGGGCAGTAAATTGAAATGTTGACTTAACAGTTCACAGCTATCACAATTATCATCCACAATTAATACTTGAATAATATGATCTCGCATACAAACTCCCTTCTTTGCACTTGATTCGCAATTATACTTTATTCATGGAACGGGAGGCAACGATATCGACACCTAACCCGCAAACATTAGAAATAATAACCTGGCTGCATGCAACCGGTGCTTCAACTTGTACGTTGTTGATTGCTTGCATGACTTCATACATAGAAGATTTTGGAATATCCTGAGACGTGATAACAGGCAAACGACGATAAATACCACCATTGATTTTAACGGTGCTTGTCAGCATGCGGGTTGGTGCTGTTAACTCCTTGCGGACATAACGATCACCACGCGGACATTTATTTCCGCTCACAGCCACAATGTTTTGCGCATCATCTTGCTCAATTTGAATATGACAGCTCATCGGACATACGATGCAGATCATTTCTTGTTTCATGCCAGTTCCTCCACTTCAATCGTAATATGTTGCTTGGCATTTGCCAGTTCTTCTTTCTTCAAGATCAAAAGTTCCATTTCGGCTGGTGCCATATGCGGTTTCTTTACGGTCTTAATGACTTCGCCATCTTGCTTGATGCAAAGCTGAACATTTTTCTGTGCTTTGGTCACGCGGAACATTAATTCAATAGTCGGTCCGATATTGGCCACATTCACTTCATGCGGCACGATGTAACTGATATTACGTCCTGCTTGCATTGCAATGGATGAACCTGCTTGCAATTCATTGTTCAGATATTTGCTGGCAGCAATGCCGGCTTTTTTCCCTTCACTGCTGACATAATCGACTAAATCATGGACATGCAGAACATTGCCGCAAGCGAAGATGCCTGGTACGCTGGTTTCATAGGATTCATTGACAACCGGTCCGCGAGTTCGCGGATGCAGCGCGATATTTGCTTCTTCGCTTAGTTTATTCTCAGGAATTAATCCGACAGAAAGCAGTACTGTATCCACATCAAAATGTTTTTCGGTATTCGGAATAATTTGCATGTTGGCATCAACTTGAGAGATGGTAATTCCTGAAACACGGTCTTTGCCTTCAATATCGCTGATGGTATGACTTAAATATAATGGAATATCGAAATCTTCCAGGCATTGCTTGATATTGCGGGGCAGACCGTTGCTGTATGGCATAATCTCTGCGACACCAAGTACCTTGGCACCTTCCAAAGTCATCCGGCGAGCCATAATTAAGCCAATGTCTCCGCTTCCTAAAATAAATACTTTTTTTCCTACCAAATATCCTTCCAAATTCAAATACCGCTGTGCTGTTCCTGCTGTCCAGATACCGCTGGGACGATATCCCGGAATGGCAATCGCACCGCGCGTGCGCTCCCTGCATCCCATCGCAAGGATCACTGCTTTGGCTCTGATTTGCACATAGCCCTCCACCGGATTGACATATTCAATTAACTTGTCTTCCTGAATATGCGTTACCATGGAATTTAACTTATAGGCAATTCCTTTTTCTTCCAGCATAGCCACAAAACGCTGGGCATAGGAAGGTCCGGATAATTCTTCTTTGAACGTATGCAGACCAAAGCCGTTGTGGATGCATTGCAGCAAAATACCGCCTAGTTCCTGATCTCGTTCTAATATTAAGATGTTTCTGACGCCTTGTTCATAGGCGCTTAAGGCACTTGCCAATCCAGCACTGCCGCCGCCGATAATCACAAGGTCATATGTTTTGATTTGTTCCATATGCTTACTCCTTTGTGCTGGCAACCAGCATGGTGGATTGCGAAGAATCCATTAAGATTTCTAAAGGTGATTTATGCAATTCCCTGGCTAAGATATCAACAACCTTCGGTTCGCAGAAGCCGCCTTGGCAGCGCCCTGTTCCCGGACGAACACGTTTTTTAACGCCTTTGACAGTTGTTGCACCGCAATTGCGATGGATGGCATCCACGATCTCGCCTTCACTGATTTGTTCGCAGCGGCAGATCATCTGCGCATAGCGCGGATCTTGTTTTACCATGGACTGGCGCCGTTCAAAATCCATCTTCTTTAATACAATCCAAGGTCTGCGCTGGATTCTTGGTGCTGTCTTAAGTGCCATGTCCCGTTTTTTCAGCAAAATTTCTTTTACAACGTATTCGCTGATCGCCGGAGCAGATGCAAGTCCCGGTGATTCAATGCAGGCCACATTGATGAAATTTGGCACATCTTTTGCTTCTTCAATGATGAAGTCATGTGTGCTGCCGGTTGGACGAAGTCCGACAAATGTCCTTATAATCTGATTCATTGGAATGTTTTTCACAGTTTTTGATACTTCCTGGCGAACATAGCGCAATGCATCTACGGTGTTGTTGTTTCCTTCTTTGTCTTCAATCACTTCGGAGTTTGGTCCTAGCAGCACATTATTGTGGGTTGTAGGAACAACGAGCACGCCTTTTCCCTTTTCAGATGGCAGGGGATAAATCACCCTGCTGACGATCGGATGCACTTCCTTGTCAAGTACATAGTATTCCCCTTTGCGTGGGTGAATGGTAAAGGATACTTGGTTGCTGACCATGCGATAGATGTCATCCGCATAGACCCCGGCGCAATTGATGATGGTCTTCGCTTGAAAGGTCCGTTTCGGTGTTGTGATCTCAAAATAAGAATCGATTTGCTTAACATTTTTGACCGGATGTTCCAAATATAATTCGACACCATTGTTCATTGCATCTTCCACAGCTGCAATAGCAACTTCCCATGGACAGACGATTCCCGTGCTAGGCAAATCAATAGCTTTAATTACTTGATCGCTGAGATTCGGTTCCGTCGCTTGCGCCTCTTCTTTGGTCACATAGCGCACCGGAATATTGCGGTCAACAGCTTGCTGGTACAAGAGATCCAGCTGCGCTAATTCTTCTTCGCTCACAGCAACAACCAGACCGCCGCAGCGCATGAAATCTACTTGCAATTCTTTGCAAAGGTCTTCGAATAACTGGTTTCCTCGTACATTTAATTTGGCTTTCAATGTGCCATCTTTCGGATCGTGTCCCGAGTGAATGATGGCACTGTTTGCTGCCGTTGCTTCATTCGCAACATCATTATCCTTTTCTAAAATAGCGACTTGCAGTTGATAGTGGGACAATTCTTTGGCAATCAGGCTGCCGGTGATCCCTGCACCGATGATCATTACATCATACATGTCAGTTCCTCCTAACAAAAAAACACTAAAAACTCTAACTAATGCAGAACTCTCTAGTGTCTCTATTCCCAAAATTAACTTGTATCTATATTGTAGTACAAGCGCTTTCTTTTGTAAATAATTGATATTATTTTCACATATAACGTATGGAATCTTTGCGATAATTATGATTCGATTTAGGTGTGGTGCTGTTTGCCTGCTCTTTTTTGTATCCTAAGAAGGAGCACAAAAGTGTTAAAAGAACCAAATATTTAGTGTTGCATAGACATTGCTGAAACTGCATGATATGATTTCGATCATAGGAGGGATATGCTTGGATAAAAAGGAATTTCAATTTGGATATCGTTCGATCAAGACCGTACTTGCTTGCGCAATTACACTGGCTGTATCTTATCTGCTGCAGCGTGGAACAGGCTTTTATGCTGCCAATGCAGCAATCGTCTGCATGCAGCCAACCAGACGAAAAACCATCTCGGTAGGATTAGATCGTTTGCTTGGCACGGCCATTGGCGGGATCTTTGGATTTCTGATTTTATGGATTGCCAAGGATCTTCCTGATTATCATACCAAGATGTATTTGATACTGATTCCGCTTTTTCTAACAGTTGTAATCGGCTTTTGCGCTCTGATCAGGCAGTATGATGCAATTGTTATGTCCAGCCTCGTTTTTTTAAGCATTGCAACTACCATGGATATGGGTGTCGCCAATATCTATGAATATGTATTTGGGCGAATGCTTGATACGAGCATCGGCATTATTGTGGCAATGCTGATCAACCGCTATGTGTTCCCGATGCCGGTAGATCAGGCAGATGGCATCTGATTAATTGCATTGAAGATAAACACTGGACAGCCCTTTGTGTGGCTGTTTTTTTGTCAGGTAAAGTTTCTGCGAAAGTAAAATGGTAGTTGTTGCAATGCATTGTTGCAACATTATGTAATGGCATGCATGATGTGTGCTTGCTACAATAGGGCCATAGAAAGAAGGTGAATGAAATGCTTAGCAAAGTAACAATGATTTTACGGGGATATAGCTATGAGGAAGTCAGATGTGTTGCTCAAGTTCTGACAAGCAGCACCTATGTCCGCAATATGGAAATTACCTTAAACTCACCGCAGCCATATGAAACCATCAAAAAAATTGCTGATGAGTTTGGCACCATTTTGAATGTGGGTGCCGGGACTGTTCAAACTTATGATGAAGCAGTGCAGGCAATTGCGGCAGGTGCCAAGTTTATTTTGTCGCCGCGCATGATGACAAAAGAAACACTTGCTTATTGCAAAAAACATCAGATTATTTCCGTGCCCGGTTCTTTCACACCATCAGAAATTGCTCAGTCTTTTGCTGATGGAGCCGATATCGTTAAGGTTTTTCCGGCGAATGAAGTAAGTTACAGCTATGCCAATAAAGTGCGGGAACCAATGGGTGATCTTCCGTTAATGGCAGTGGGCGGCGTGAATCGTTCCAACGTGAAAGAAGCGTTTGCTTCGGGTTATCTGTATGTTGGTACTGCAGGCGGCTTATTCAGCAAAACGGATATCCAGATGATGGCTGTTGACAAATTGAAAGAATCATTGGCATTATTTGAACAAGAACTGAACTAGATGGTGATGAAATGGGATTAACGCAACGACAAGCAAAGATTATTGCAATTCTGAATCGGACCGGTGCATACAGTACGGTTGAAGCTTTGGCAAATGAGCTGCAAGTATCCAAACGTACGATTCACAACGACCTTGAAGTGATGATGCGTGACTGCAATGCTTTTATCATTGAAAAAAAGCAAGGGGTGGGTATTCGTATTCAGTGGTTGAAACAAACCTATGAAAAACAGAAACAGGACGAACAGTTGCGTGCATTCCATATTTTCAGAACCTTATTATTTGAAAATCGAACGGTAACGATACAAGAACTGGCAGAGACCTATTTTGTCAGCTCTACTTCCATCATGAAGGACTTGCACGTCATTCGTACTTGGCTCAATGAAGCAGCCGTTGCTTTGATAAGCGACAGCCATGGAACCAGATTGCTGGGAAACGAGGAACAATTTTGCAAGACGATGATTGTCTTTAATGAAATTATCATGAAGCAGCATACAACCCAATATCAGCTGCATGATGTGGAAGCTTATTATTTATATTATCCTAAGGTACTGGTAGATGCGTGCTTGCAGATCGTAAAGTCACTGGAATCTTACCAGCTCTATTATGTTGCGGTGCACTATGAGATAAATGTCTTCCATGTCCTGCTGGCAACAAGCTACCGGATGACGCAAGGGCATCATCTGCCATCTGTTCGGAATGTACTCAAGGTAGATGAAGTTATGGTTTTGAAGCATTATCTGATTGCGAAAGATTTGATGGAGATGCTGGTCCAAAAAGTTCCCTTTACGTATACCGAATCGGATATTTACGGTTTGGCAATATACTTGCAGGCCAACCGGCTGGAATTTAAACCGTCCAAAGTACATGTCGAAGAAGGATATCATCCGATCGTGGTTAACATCATTCGCAGAATGGCGGAATGTGTGCATGTGGATTTGTCGCAGGATGAAACACTGTATGAAACTTTGATTATCCATCTGTATCATATGATTTACCGGCTTAAGCATGGAATCTACATTCGAAATCCTCTTTTAGAAGATATTAAAACGGAATTCCGGCTCATGTTTGACTTAACATGGCTGGTGCTCGAAGAAGAAAGTGAAACGATGGGGGTAGAACTGACAGAAGATGAAGTCGCCTTTATCATGTTGCACTTTCAACATGCGTTAGACAAAGAAATGAAAAGCAAAAAGGTGCTTGTAGTTTGCCCGAAAGGGATCGTATCTTCAAGTTTCATCATGAATCGCATCCGGCGGATTCTTCCGCCGCTGGACATTATCGAAGCTGTTTCAGCAAGCAGTGTAGAACGGTTTGATTTGGAACATGTGGATTTGATTATATCAACAATTCCATTGCTGGATGTGAAGCAGCCGGTGGTCGTTGTTTCTCCGCTTGTTACGGAAAAAGATCTGGAAATGATCAATAAAGTGTATCAGGATCATTTAGCGATGCCAAAGAAAGATGCTGATGTTGCAATCAAACATCTGGCGCCGTATATCCATCCACGCTATGTGCTGTGCCAGCAAAGAGCACAGGATGCTGAACAAATTATTGCCTATGTAACAGATCTGCTGCTGCAAGATGGGTATATCCAACCGGGTTATAAAGAAAGTTTGTTAGAACGGGAAGCCAATGGTGGTACCGCATTAGCAACAGGAGGAGCAGTCCCTCATGGTTCCATGGAACTGGTGAATCGAACCATTGTACCTGTCTGGATCAACCAAACCCCGGTGAAGTGGGGGAAACATGATGTGAAAGCAATTATCTTCTTTGTCCTTGCGAAAGCAGATTTACCGCAGGCAAAACCTCTGCTGGAGGAGATCTTTAAACTAGTGAAATCCAAACATTACATTGATACCCAGCTCGTGGCATTCAATGAAAGAGAATTACGGGCATTCTTATGCGGAGGGAATAGAAATGATTGAACGTGAATTAGTATTTTTAAATATGGCAATATCGACGAGGGATGATGCCTTGACCATGATTGCAAACAAAGCGCAGCAGCTGCGGTTTATTAACGACCAGTCAATATTTAAGCAAGGAATTATGGAACGTGAGATGCTGATCCCTACTTCTGTGGGCTTCAAAGTTGCGATACCGCATGTCAAGAGTGCAGTGGTCAATATGCCATTTGTGGCCTTTATGAGAACGATGCAGGAATTTCGGTGGGATGAGCGCAATGAAGAAAATGTAGACTTTATTTTCTTGATTGCCATTCCTGAAAAAGCAGAGGGGAATCTGCATTTGAAATTTCTTTCCTCTATTAGCCGGAAGTTGATGAATGAGGAATTCCGAAATCAACTGCGCAATGCGCAAACGGTCGAGGAAGCATACGATATGCTTGAAACAATTAATAAAACAATCAAGGGAGTGGAAACTGAATGAAAATTATAGGAGTTACAGCCTGTCCAACAGGAATCGCCCACACATACATGGCACAAGAAGTGCTTGAAGGTGAACTGAAGAAACGTGGTATTGCATATAAGATTGAAACACAAGGAAGTATCGGCATTGAGAATGAACTAACTGCCAAGGATATTGCTGATGCAGATGTGGTCATTTTGGCAGTGAGCATTATGATCGAAGGGGAAGAACGATTTGAAGATAAACCAGTTCTTCGTGCCAGTGTGGATCGTGCCATCTCTGATGTAAAAAAATTAGTTGACGAAGCAATTGCTTTGGTGGAGGCGTAACATGAAAGAGTTCCTGAAAGATATTCAAAAACATTTGCTGAGCGGTGTTTCCTTTATGATGCCGATTGTCGTTGCGGGAGGCGTCATCTTGGCGATCTCCTTGCTGGGAGCTGCACCGACAGAAAAAGGATTGGTGCCAAACGGACCGCTGATGCTGTATCTGAATCAGCTTGGCAAAGCTGGGATGACGCTTATGATTCCGGTATTTGCAGGATACATTGCCTATTCTGTGGCCGGAAGACCCGGTTTAACACCCGGTTTTATCCTGGGATTTATTGCCAACAGTGATGTGACAATCAATGGTGTGAATGCCAAAGCAGGGTTTCTTGGAGCCTTGCTGCTGGGCTTGCTGGCAGGTTATATGGCAAAATGGATGAAAGACTGGAAAATTGCCAAAGACAAAACCATCCGGACGATTATGCCAATCTTAATTATCCCGATTACCACAGTGTTTGTATTGGGGTTTGCCTATTACTTTATTATCGCAACACCAATTTCATTTTTAATGCAAGCATTGACGAGTTTAATGACAACATTAAACAGCGGTAGCAAAATTGCTTTATCTGTTTTTATGGGGATCTTTGCGGAAATTGATTTTGGCGGCCCGGTTACCAAATCTGTTTCAATGTTTACATTGGCATTAATTAATGAAGGTATTTTAGAACCAAACGGAATCTTCCGTATCCTAGTTGCTGTTCCGCCAATCGGCGTATTCATGTCTACCTTAATTGCCAAAAACAAATATACGGAAGAAGAACGAGACAATGCAAAGGCAGTGGGGATTATCGGCTGCCTGGGTATTACAGAAGGAGTGATTCCGTATGCAATTAAGGATCCCAAAGCAGTATTCCCGGCTACTATTATCGGCAACATTGTAGGAGCGATGATTGGAGCATTTGGCAATGTAACATGCCCGGTTCCTCATGGAGGCTTCATTGTTCTTCCGGTTGTTGGCAATAAGATATGGTTTGTGGCTGCCATCTTAATTGGAGCATTGGTGACTGCTATTCTCTTAAAAGTATTAAAAAAAGATGTTGCACAAGTTGCAGTTGAATCTTAACAGCTGCAGGAAAGAAGATGATCTGATGGGTCATCTTTTTTGATAGCTGCCGGTTTGCCCACTATCTCGCAAACAATTGGCAAATAGCAAAGTTTATGATATACTACAGAAACATGAACAGGATCAAAAGAGCTGAAAGAACATAGCAGAGGTACTTATGAAACAACGATTTGGCTATGGAATGGTAGTGGTCTGTTTCGCATTGGCAGGATGTCAACCCCAATCCAACTATCATGAAGCAGAACTCATCAGGAAAATTGATGCATTGCAAGTCCAAGTAGATGCATTGACTCAAAAGGTCGCGGACTTGCAGCAGATACATTTGCCTTCTGTCACAACAACTGCCGTCACAACAACAACGCAGCCTCCGACACAAGTTACTAAGAAAACTCCATCGAAAACAACCAAAGCACCTGTCACGACGAAAACAAATTCATCTACAACCACTGCGCATTTTAAAGCGGAGGATTTTCAAGAGCGGGTAGATGGTTTTAGAAACCTGATATCTGAATTATCACAGCAAATAGCTGTTTCATTGCCTAAAGAGGATGAGACAGAAAAATTTGATCAATTTTACCAATATCAAGAAGGAATCCATTCCATTGGAGATGGATTAATCAACTACCAGACGATCTTGAAGGCTGCTTACGATGAAAAACAGCTAAGTCAGGAAGAATTCATGGAAAAAGAGCGCATTCTAAGCAAAATGCATGATGCGCTGGGAGAATTAGAGAATCAATTAGAAGTCAAGTTTGGCATTGATCAACGCTAGGGATATATAAGTCCGGCAACAGCAAACTGCAAATGCTGCGAAACTGCATTGAAACCTGCCCCTTTAAAGGCAGGCTTTTTCCTGTTTGCAGCCGCAGATGACCTGCCTCCAATGCATGAATTCTGTCACTGCGGATGAAATATTCTTCCATTTGAAAAGCATGTTTCACCATAACACGGAAGTTGGAGTTAGGATGGGACAATAGGAGCATGCCCTCTGCGAAAAAGACTGCGGTTTCCCATTCATGGACTTGGATATAAAGGATGTTAGGAAGATGCCAATAATGGAAGACAGCTTGCTGCAAGGAGGAATGAGCCAGACATGGTAACAGGGAACTGTAGATTGCCATTTGAGTAACCGATGAGATAAGATGGACGTATTTAGATGGGAAGTATTCCTGTCCTACGACGAAACAATGAACTTTCAGATCTATAAGCACCGGCATATGCTTGCTGAGAAAGTCAGTATCGTCTTCCCGTAACAACAATATCTTCACATGCAAAAACTGTAAATACTGCGGCGTGCATTTTGCCGCCTGGACACAGGAAAGATAGTGGTTTCCATAAACTTGCAAAAGATTTTGATAAAGCTGCCAGCCTGCCTGGGGATCAGAACCTAAAAGGGTGCAAATATGCTGCATACATAAGTCCTTTCTGCTATTCACTCCTATTCTTCTGAAACATGAATCGAACTCCTATGATTCCGCCAGCCATTGTTCAATACCTTGCCCAATGGCTTTTGTTAGCTTTGTCTGATAACGGGGGTCGATCAGATTTTGATGTTCTTCCTCATGATTCAGATAGCCTATTTCAATAAGGATAGCGGGGATGCTTGTTTCCCGCAAAATAGCATAGTTTCCGGAATAAGGGCTACGCAACGGTATTTCTGTTTCCTCTTTAATTGCCTCAAGCAATGCATCCCGCAGCCGCTTGCGTTGATCCATATCATACGTTGTCCCATATCCGGGATAAAACTCTGAAATAGTATCGTCGGTCAGTATGAGTTCCAGGCCTTTACGTTTTTTGGCTGTAGATGGTGTTGAATTGCTGTGAATGGATACAAACGGGATATCCTGTACTTGGCTGGTGAGATCCAATAATCGCTGCAAACGGGCATTGATAGCATTTGATTCAATGTTTTTTTGATATAAAGGAGGTGTAAACCTGGGATCTTGCAGGATAATGTTTTGCAGTTCATCCATATAGGATTCTAGTTCCTGCTTGGATTTACTTTCAGGATTTTGTAAATAAAGGGATAATAATGCCACCAAATTAGCAATTGAGCTTCGTGTGTAGAGATGAGTTGTTTGGTCCTGCTTGCGCGTCAGAATCACATTAATTCCTTGTTTTTCCAATACCTGAGCGACTTTGGTGGTATAGACTTGGTTAATATCTTTTTCCATCGTACCAAAGTATTGAGCACCAGCTTCACTGCCGCCATGACCGGCATCCAAAATGACAGTTTTATTAGATAGTTTGCCTTCCAGCCGTTTTAAAGGCAGAGCTTCGCAATCTATATAGCCAATTTCCTGCTGTACTTGAATCAGGCACCAAGATCCATAGCGCAGAATCAGATCAACCGGTTCCTGCCGTTTAATTTGCCGGATGACTTCAGCATTGTGACTTGGAAAGCGATACATAGAAACATCTTTTTTGATTTTCATCGCTGCTTTTTGGTTGAGGCAACCGCATAGTATGACGAAAGCCCAAATCCAGAGCAGCGTTTTTTTGCATGTTCGCATATCAAGGTACCTGCCTTGCATCGATCAATACCGCGTGAATTACGAAACGAGAACGATCATCCCGCAACGAACAAGTGGAGAGAGTCAGAATATTCGCTTCTTGCTGGTACGTAACAAGGCTTTTCAAGATACTTCTTCTGCTGATTTCTCCTTGATAGCTTGCAAACTCTTGCGCGGTAAATTGAATATCTAAGTAATAAAAGGAAATATCGGTAGTATAAGAAGCAAAGATCTTATAATAGCGAATTTCATCTGGCAGGGAAATGATGATGTAAGGAGAAGATTCATAGAAGCTTTGGGTGCTGAAGGGATGCAGTGCGGAGAACATCTGCTCACTGTTTTTCAAGGTATGTCCATAAATGATTGTCTGCTGATCGGAAAAGTCTGGCTGATTTCGAAAGTCCATAAAAATAGCTCCTTGAGCTGCCTTTTTCCGATACGCATTATGATGCAGGTAGTAGTCATTGTCTGTTGTCTGCATAAGCGGATAGGATACAGTTGTATGGGGAATGGTAATCCATCCGATGATGTCCGCATTCTTGGCTTGTACGGATTGGTATTTGCCATTCAGCTGCAGATCATAGATGGAACTAGTAGCATGAACAGAGTTCGTAAACAGAAAAAAGAAACTTGCCGCAAGAGTAAAAAGTCGTTTCATCGCGATCACCTAGTGTAGTCTATTCCGTGAGCGAAGCCACTTATGCGTAACTTTTTCAAGGCAATTGGCCTGAAATGCGGAAAACAAGTATCAAACTAGTTGTTTTTCAAGCGAAATACGATACTATATTAGATGGATTAGAGCAGGAGGTTATTATGGAATATTTTCTTTCTTTTATTTATAAACAAAATGCTGTGATGCTTGCATTATATGCGACCTTATTTACTTGGGGTGTAACAGCACTAGGGGCTGCAATGGTATTCTTCTTTCGCAAATTGAGTCAGACGATGTACAGCACAATGCTTGGCTTTGCCAGCGGCGTCATGATTGCGGCAAGTTTCTGGTCCTTGCTGGAACCAGCATTGGAATTGGCCCATGAGGGAACATTGCCGGCATGGCTAGTTGCGGCGGTAGGGTTTGCGGCTGGCGGTCTTTTTCTATTGGGGGCAGACCATATCATTCCGCATATGCACTTTATGAGCAAAGATGGTGAAAGCGAAGGAATCAAAACGAAGCTGCGCAGATCTATTTTGCTGGTGCTTTCCGTTACTTTGCATAATATTCCGGAAGGGTTGGCTGTTGGTGCCGCCATTGCAGGAGCTGTTGCCAGCGGCAATCAAGCCGCGATCTTGGCTTCTTTGGGCGTTGCTTTGGGCATCGGGATTCAAAATTTTCCTGAAGGTGCCGCAGTGTCTATTCCATTGAAGAATGAAGGATTGTCGAACTGGAAAGCCTTCTTGTACGGGCAAGCATCGGGTATCGTAGAACCAATCGCCGGTGTTGTCGGTGCAGCATTGGTGGTGGCAATTCAGCCGCTGCTTCCGTATGCTTTATCATTTGCGGCGGGTGCGATGATTTATGTAGTGGTGGAAGAATTAATCCCGCAATCACAAACAGATGATCACCATGGCACTCATTTGGCAACGATGGGATGCATGATGGGGTTCATTGTCATGATGGTATTGGATGTTGCATTAGGTTAAAAAACGGAAAGGATTTGCAGATGAATCACACGGCTAAAATCAGCAATGAGAAATTGCTGGAAATTATCGAGGTGCAGACGGCTGTCGTACAGCAAGGTATCGATTTGGGAAATATTATGAATATGGTAGTTCACAAGGCGCAGCATATCGTTGCGGCTGATGGTGCTGCTGTGGAATTGGTGCAGAATACAGGCATTGTTTATAGTGCATCTTCCGGAATGGCGAACAAGTTTTTAGGATTGCGGCTTGAAATAGAAAAAAGCTTGTCCGGTGCCTGCATCAGGGAAAGAGTTCCGCTGCTATGCAATGACATTGAAGCAGACGATCGCGTAAACAAAGAAGCATGCCGCAAAATTGGTCTGCGATCAATGATTGTTGTTCCGCTGCTATGCGAGAATGAAGTGGTTGGTATTTTGAAGGTGCTGGCTCGGAAAGTGAATGCGTTTCATGAAGATGATATTGATGTGTTAAAACTGATGTCGAATCTGATTGCGGCAGCAATGCATTATGCGATCCAAAATGAAGAACGGGAATTGCTGCACATGGCAATGCATGACAACCTGACAGGATTATCAAACCGGGCTCTGTTTTACCAAAAACTGCGCTCAAAGGCAGCTCGTTATGCAGAGGAACCCTTTGCCGTAGTGATAATTGATATGGATGGCCTGAAAGAGATCAATGATGTGTACGGGCATCGTGCAGGAGATGCTGCAATCAAGGAATTGGCGAACCGGCTGCGCAAAGCAGCAAAGGATACCGATACAGTATCGCGTCTGGGCGGTGATGAATTTGGCATTCTGAGTGCCGAAGCATCGATCCCTTTATTGCAGGCATCCATTGCGAAGCAATTTATGCCGCCATTGGTATTTGAACAGCATAGCTTGCAGCTTTGCATTAGCTACGGTTATGCATCAACGACAAAAGATGGTGCTGATATTGAACAGCTGATGGAACTTGCAGATCAGCGCATGTATGAAATGAAGCGCCAGCATAAACTGATGCGGCAGCAGTAAAAAATATGCAGAAAAAAGAGAAGTATTGCCAACTTCTTTTTTTTGTGGTGTTGTTTCTTTGCAAAGAATTTACGTAATATATACAATTTGAGTGAATTGTCATGATTTATTTTGTCCGAAATTGTATAAAAGTAGTATGGTGTAAGCGATTACCTTGAAAATACAGTGGTAACAAAACCTGTCTTTAAGGTATAATAATACGGTAGTATTGTGTGATAAGAGGAAAGGGAAAACATGGAACTGGAAAATGTTTTAACATTATTAGGCGGTTTATCTTTATTCTTGTACGGTATGAAAATGATGTCGGATGGGTTGGAGTTAGTCGCTGGTAATAAGATGCAGGTAATTTTAGAGAAACTAACTGCCAATCGTTTTATTGGCGTATTGGTAGGTGCGATTATTACAGCCTTGATTCAAAGTTCTTCAGGAACAACAGTCATGGTTGTAGGTTTTGTCAACTCAGGATTGATGAAGTTGACCCAAGCTGTATGGCTGATTATGGGAGCGAATATCGGAACGACCATCACAGGCCAATTGATTGCCTTAGATGTTGGGATGATTGCCCCGGTTATGGCAATTGTCGGAGTTGTAATGTGTTCTTTTTTTAAGAATGAAAAAGTAACACACTATGGAGAAATTATTGCCGGCTTGGGAATTTTATTTATCGGGATGGGCCTAATGAGCAGTGCGATGCAGCCATTGCGCAACAATGCTCAATTTATTTCGTTGATGACATCTTTTAGAAATCCGGTTATTGGTATTCTGGTGGGAGCTGTATTTACAGCAGTTATTCAAAGTTCTTCGGCTTCTGTGGGAATCTTGCAGTCATTGGCTGCTAGCGGACTGATTGGGTTGCATAGTTCAGCTTATATTTTGTTCGGACAAAATATCGGAACATGCATTACAGCTTTCTTGGCGGCACTTGGTGCAAATCGCAATGCGAAACGTGCAACATTAATTCATATTCTATTTAATGTCATTGGAACAGCCATCTTTGTGGGAATAGTCCAATTTACACCGATTATTGATATGTTAATTGGGTGGAATCCGATGGAGCCAATGAAGCAAATTGCCAACTTACATACAATTTTTAATATTGTTACGACAGTATTGCTATTGCCATTTGGCATTCAGCTTGCAAACTTCACAAAAGTTTTGTTGCCGGTGAAGGAGTATGAATACCAAAAACAAATGCGGATGATTTTCTTTGATGAAGGAAAATTGGGAACATTCGCTTTGGCATTCACTTCTTTAAAACAAGAAGTATACCGGATGTTTGAATTTACGGTAGAAAGCTTTCAGTTGACACTGGATTCCCTGCTTGACGGGAAGCAGCTGGAGTTCGAGAAAATTGACACCAACGAAGATATGATAAACTATCTGAATCATGAAACCATCAAATATATGGGACAGGTGTCAGGATTAACCATGCTGCAGGAGGACTCTGTAAAGTGCAACTCTTTGTTCCGCATATCCAATGATATCGAACGGATCGCAGACCATACTTATAACTTAGCGCAGTATGTGAAGATGATGAACGAAAAAGAATTTGTATTTGATGCGGAAATGATTGATGAGTTGAACAATATGTATGTGGTTATCAAAAATAGCTTGCATTTGATTGATTTGATTTCTTTCCATACTCAAAGTGACAAATTTACAAGTGTTGAGAAAGATGAAGAACGAATTGATGAGATGACGTTCCAGTACCGCCAAGGGCTCATTGAACAGCTGAAAGAAGAAAAATGTGATGCTCGCAGCTGCGTAACATTCTCCGAAATGCTGACCGATCTGGAAAGAATTAGTGACCATATTATGAATATTGCGGAAGAATGCAGAGATTCACAATTTTCCTTAAAAGTAGTGGAATTCAATTCTTAATATACGATAGCTTCTGATCAAAAGAAGCTTTTTTTGTGCAAGACCTGTTTGGTGATTAAGTCACTGAAGCAAAAAAAAGACTATCGTATACTGGTATTAGCTGAACATCAGCGATCCGATACGGCAGTCAATTCTTTTCTTTGCAGAATACAAATCTTCTTGCGCGACAGTGTTACATATCCTTCTTGCTCGAAATATTTCAGGGTGCGGGATACGACTTCTCTTGCGGATCCGATTTGCTGGGCAATTTCTTCGTGCGTGGCTATGATTTCATCTGTTTCCTGCAAAGCAGAATAAGCAAGCAAGGCGGTTGCAAGTCTTTTATCCAATGAGTGGAAGGCAAATTGCTCAACGATCCACATGACTTCGCTAAGCCGTGTTGACATCATTGCCAGAGCAAAGTCTTTGACAGCCGGATAGCGCTCTTGCAGCAACTCGTAAAGTTTTGCGGGAATGACAAGGAGTGTTGTATCTGCCTCGACATAAAACCGGATATCAAATGAAATGTTCTTCAAGCTGCAGGTAGCACCTAAGATGCAGCCGTCATGATCCAGCAGCCGGAATAAGGTAATTTCCTTGCCGTCCGCATGACGAATGAAGGAGCGCAGCTGGCCGTTCAGGACGAAAAACAAGCCAAGGCATAAGGTGTCATGGTCAGCAAGAAAGGTGCCTTTCGATACGGTGTAAGTTTGGCATTGGGTCTGCAATGCAAGGCGATGTTCATCATTAAGATGTGAATAGAACGGAATTAATGAAGCTAGTGGATGCAAATGGGTAGCCCCCTTTCAGGAGAAATGTATGTTTACAATGTTTCAGTCAACAACCAGAATTAGTCCTCAAGAAGCCAGGACTTTAGTGCAGCAAAAACAAGCATTGCTATTAGATGTGCGCACGCCGCAGGAATACCGGGAAGGGCATGTGGCGGGAAGCGTCAATTTAGAATTAGATCAGATACCGGCACAAATGGCAAAGCGCTATCCCAATCAGGATATGCATGTCATTGTCATTTGTCACAGCGGTGCCAGAAGCAGATCGGCCTATTTCATGCTGAAAAAGATGGGATACCGCCATCTTTCAGATTTAGGCGGGATTTTGTCCTGGCCTTATGATATCACAAGATAACAGGATAAGAAAGGATGATAACAGGATGGAAAACAAAAAAATAGTAATTGTCGGCGGTGTTGCGACAGGAGCAAGCTGTGCTGCCCGGCTGCGGCGTTTGGATGAGCATGCAACGATTGTCATGGTAGAAAAGAGCGGCTATATCAGCTTTGCCAATTGCGGTCTGCCGTACCATATTTCCGGCGTAATCCAAGAGCGGGAGGATCTGCTTCTGCAAACGCCGCAAGATTTCTACGACCGCTTTCGTGTTGATGTGCGAATTCGCAGCGAAGTGATGAACATCGACCGCACGCATAAAAAGATCACGATATACGATCATGAAAAACAAACGCAATATGAAGAAAGCTATAATGTTCTTGTTCTGGCAACCGGCAGCGAGCCCTTTGTGCCGCCCATTGCGGGAACAACCTTGCCAGGCGTTTTCACACTGCGCAACGTGGAAGACATGGATCGCATTATGCAGCATCTGGACACGCAGCAAAGCAAACGGGCCGTTGTCGTAGGCGGCGGTGCCATCGGCTTGGAAGTAGCGGAAAACTTTGCGCATCGCAAGCTGGATACCACTATTATCGAATTAGCCGATCATGTGATTGCGCCAATTGATGGTGATATGGCAGCACAAGTTCATGCACATCTGCAAGAAAACGGAATTCAGCTGCGGCTCAATACCGGGGTAACCGGAATTACAGCGAATGAAAAAGAACTTCTTGTGCAAATAGGGGAAGATCAGCTTGCAACAGATCTGGTGATTTTATCAATTGGCGTCCGTCCGGATACCAAATTGGCGAAAGAAGCCGGTTTGGAACTGACCCCACGTGGCCATATTATCGTAAATGAAGCGATGCAAACAAGTGATCCGGCGATTTATGCTGGCGGTGATGCGATTGCCGTGACTGATTTTGTCAGCGGTGCTTTGGCATCCATACCGCTTGCCGGTCCGGCGAACAAACATGGACGGATCATTGCCGATCGGATTGCAGGCATTGAGAGCAGCTATCAAAAGACCCAAGGAACAGCAATTCTTCAAGTATTTGATTTGACTGTTGCTATGACAGGGAACAATGAGCGTCTGCTGCAAAATCAAAAAATTGCTTATGATAAATTATATTTGTTCCCTAACAGCCATGCTTCCTATTATCCCGGTGCCCAGCAAATCAGCATGAAAGTATTATTTGAAAAAGAAACCGGCCGCTTGCTTGGAGCACAGATGGTTGGTACTGAAGGGGTTGACAAACGGATGGATGTCTTTGCAACCGCAATGCGGGCGAAGATGACAATAACCGATCTGAAGGATTTGGAATTGTGCTATTCACCTGTGTATTCCAGTGCCAAAGATCCGCTCAATATGATTGGGTTTTTAGGAGAAAATGTTTTGACAAAAAAAGCCTCGCAATTTTACCTGGAGCAGCTTCCGGATCTTGCAAATGCCCAGCTGATCGATATCCGAACGAAAGAAGAATATGACGAGGGTCATATTCCGGGTGCAAGCCACATCGATGTGAATACGTTGCGCGAAAAGCTGGAAACACTGGATGCATCTCAGCCAGTATATGTATACTGTCAAGTTGGAGTTCGCGGTTATATTGCAGCCCGTATTTTGGCCCAGCATGGCTTTGCGGCGTTTAATCTTGCGGGAGGCTATCGTTTATATGAATTAAATAAAAAGTAATGATTGCATTCTTCTGTATTTCACAGGTGAAATTTAGCGCAGCTTCGTATATAATGGTTTTGAGGAGGACGAACTATGAACAAATTAGTGAAATGCAGTGTTTGCGGTTATGTACATGAAGGAGATGCTCCGGATCATTGTCCGAAGTGTCAGGCTCCAAAAGAAAAGTTTGTGGAATTGACAGAAGAAGAAGCAGGAAAGGTCTATCGCAGCGATAAGACAAATGACTTGCAGATGAAACTGATCACATTGTGCATGAAACTGGATCAATTGGCTGATCTGGGAATTGAGGACAACTTAGATCCAACATGCGTGAAGATTTTTGAAAAAGCAAAAAAATATTCTTGGGAATTGAAGCAATCAGCAAAAGCGGAAATTGCCAGCCACATTTCAAAAGGCAAATGGTAAGCAGATAGCAGGCTAGGCTGGTCTGCTCACTGTAATTGTAACGAAAAAAGAGATGACTTGCACTTGCAGGTCATCTTTATTATATGCCAAGACTTTGCAGTTTTCAGTTTAGTACAGAAATTTCGCTGCACCAATGTCATACAGTTGGGCAGGGATATTTGGGTTTGTTGAAGCAGTACCCGCAAGGTTCTGATTGAGCAAATCCTTGCCTCCGGCAATGAGCTGAGGGATAATGCTGGCATCAACGGGAACGGGACCATGGGAAGGATATACAGTGTCAAATTCACCGCTTCTTTGCAATAATTTTTCCATGCTTGCAAGGTAAGCTGGAAGATTGCGACCCGGACCAAACATGTAGATGGTTCCTGCCTGCACACTGTCACCGCCAAACAGAATGCGGTTTTTCTTGTCGAGCAGGGCAATGCTGCCGGGAGTATGCCCCGGAATCAGGATGACTTCCAATACGCGGTTGCCCAGATCAAGGCATTGACCTTCCCAAAGTGGCAGCGCAGTATGACCTTTGCCGGCGCCTTGATGGTAGCGATCGAATTCGGCGGGATGCATATAAGCTGCTGCAAATAAGTTGTTGCAGCCGATGTGATCGCGGTCTGCGTGCGTATTGACGAGCATAAGCGGCAAAGCGGTAAGCGGAGCAATGGCTTCCTTGATGTTTCCGGTACCAAAGCCGCTGTCGATGAGGAGTGCGGATTGGGTGCCAATTACCAAAAAAGACCGGACGCCGTTTTCTTCAATGCGCCAGCAGGAAAAGTCCAGCTGATGGATATCGTAAGGTGCAATTGTCATCGCTTTCACCTATCTTCTTTCTAGTAGTTTCATCTTAGCACGAAATAAAAAGAAAGTCGATGATGCGCTTACATGCAATGGCAGCGAAATTCTTGCTTGCATCTTGGCTTCCATGTGGTACAATAGTTGTGACTTTTAATATAGTCCAGAGAGGCTATAAAGGTGCACCAAAGATGAATGTTTTTTATATCTTGTTTCAAGCAACCTTTAAAGCACTCTTTAAAGGTTTTTTTCATGGAGGAACGTGATGAAACATTGTTTGAAACTAAGTGAACTGCACATTGATGAAGTGATGCACCTGCTGTCGGAAGCCAAGAAATGCGAACAGGGTTGGTATGAACAATCGGAAACGGGAAAATTGGTTGCCAATTTGTTCTTCGAACCATCCACCCGAACCCAGTACAGCTTTCAGGTGGCGCAAGCACGGCTGGGCTGTCAATCGCTGCAGTTTCAGCCGGAGGGGTCCAGCCTGCAAAAAGGCGAAAGCTTCTTTGATACAATAAAAACCTTTGAGAGTTTCGGCGTCCATGCGCTGGTCATCCGCAGCGGCACCGACGAATACTACAAGGATCTGGTTGACCATCTTGCAATTCCCATTCTTAATGCTGGTGATGGCACGAAAGATCATCCATCACAGTCTTTGCTTGACTTATACACGATTTACGAAGAGTTTGGCCGGTTTGCAGGACTTCGGATTGCTGTTATTGGCGACATTAAACACTCCCGCGTTGCGCACAGCAATCTGGCAATCATGAAACGGCTGGGAATGGAAGTTGCAGTCAGCGGTCCGGCAGCATTTCAGGAGGAGGGCTATGACTATCTGCCCTTTGAAGAAGCAATTGCCAAGATGGATGTGATCATGCTTCTGCGGGTTCAGCAGGAACGCCATGCACATTGCGTTACCGATCTAGCTGATTATCACAAACAATATGGTTTGACGATGAAGCGCGTTGCCAGCATGAAGGATCATGCAATCATTATGCATCCGGCCCCGTTTCTGCGCGGGATGGAGCTGGCTGATGATGTCGTTTCCTGCCCGAAATCACGGATCTTTGCGCAAATGCACAACGGGGTTGCCGTTCGGATGGCTTTGTTGAAACGGTCCTTCGGTCACGGAGGAACGATATGAAATATATCATCAAACAGGGAATGATCTATTTGAACGGACATTTTCAGCGGATGGACTTGGGCATTGACAGTCAGGGAAAACTGCATTTCCAAGCCCTGCCTGCAGCAGATACTGAATTTATTGAGGCCAGCCATCTGCATGTCCTGCCTGGGTTCATAGATGTCCATGTCCATTTAAGAGAACCAGGTTTCTCCCATAAGGAAACAATCAGGCAGGGGACTATGGCTGCCGCCCGGGGAGGATTTACCACCGTTCTGGCTATGCCCAACCTCAATCCGGTACCGGACAATCTTGCACATCTAACCCAACAGCTGGAGCTGATTGCCCGCGATGCCTGCATCAACGTCCTGCCTTACGGCGCTATTACAGTTGGGGAGCGGGGATTAGAATTGGCAGATCTACCGGCGCTGGCGCCGTACTGTGCTGCTTTCAGCGATGATGGCAAAGGTGTTCAACAAGACCATCTGATGCGAAAAGCAATGCAAGCCGCAAAAATTTACAACAAACTGATCGCAGCACATTGCGAGGATGAATCTGAATTGCATGGCGGCTGTATTCACGAAGGCATCTATGCCAAGGACCATAATTATCCTGGCATCAACAGTGCAAGTGAATGGAAGCAAGTGGAACGAGATCTGCAGCTGGTCATGGAAACCGGCTGCCAGTATCACATCTGCCATGTTTCCACCAAAGAGAGTGTCGCCTTGCTTCGGCAGGCCAAGCAACAAGGAATCAGGGTCAGTGCCGAGGTGACCGTTCACCATCTGCTGCTATGTGATCAAAACATTCCGGGTGATGATGGCCGCTATAAAATGAATCCCCCGCTAAGAGACAGCAGCGATCGGGAGGCTTTGCTTGCCGGGTTGCTGGATGGCACGATTGATATGATTGCCACAGATCATGCACCGCACACTGCCAAGGAAAAACAACAGGGATTGCGTGGCAGTGCCATGGGGATTGTTGGCTTAGAGACAGCCTTTCCCTTACTCTACAGTCATTTGGTGAAGCCGGGACTGCTGACACTGGAAGAACTGGTGGAGCGCATGAGCACCATACCTGCCAATATTTTTGGTTTAAAGGGCGGCCAGCTGCAAGACAACACTCTTGCCAATCTGGTGCTGGTCGATTTAAACCGGCAGGAACAAATTGACAGCAATACCTTTCTGTCCATGGGAAGAAGCACGCCATTTGATGGCTGGCAGGTGACAGGAACCATCGAGTTGACGATAGCCAAAGGAAGCATCGCATACAGGAGGGCAATATGAACAGAAAATTGATTTTGGCCAATGGCCGGGAATTCAGCGGACAAGGCTTCGGAGCACGTCATGACAGCATTGCGGAACTGGTGTTTAATACTGCTATGGTCGGATATCAGGAAGTCATCACCGATCCTTCCTATACCACGCAGATGGTGGTAATGACATACCCGCTGATCGGGAATTACGGCATCACCGAAGAAGACAATGAATCAAAAACAAGTGCAATGGGTGGTCTGATTGTACGGGAGTATCAGGATAAGCCGTCTAATTTCCGCTATACCAAAACATTGGCGGAGGTGCTCGAAGAATATGGCGTACCGGGCATTGCCCAGATTGATACTCGCCTGCTTACCCGGATCATTCGGGAAGAAGGAAGCATGCCGGCACTCATCACCGATGAGGACACAACTTTGGCAGAAGGATTGGTCCGCTTGCGTGCTTATGAACCGATGAAGCATCCGGTCAGTCAGGTATCCTGCAAGAAAAGCTGGTATTCGCGGACAGCAAATCCTCGCTGGCATGTCGTGGCAGTTGATTGCGGAATCAAATACAACATCATTCGCCAATTGAACCAAAAAGGCTGCAATGTAACGATTGTTCCTTATAATACCGACTATGAAACGATCTTGAACATGAAGCCGGACGGGGTGTTTATATCCAACGGGCCGGGTGATCCAACCGAAAATAAGGAAGTCATTGCACTGATTCGCCACTTGCAAGGAAAGCTGCCGATCTTCGGCATCTGCCTTGGTCATCAGCTCATCGCATTAGCCAATGGTTGCTCGACTTACAAAATGAAATTCGGCCATCGCGGCGGCAATCATCCGGTCAAGCATCTGCTGACAAACCGCATCGAGATGACATCACAAAACCACAGCTATGCCGTAGATGCCCATCAAAGCAAAGAAAACAAGCTGGAGTTTACTCATGTCAACCTTCTGGATCATACCGTGGAAGGTCTGCGAATAGCATCTGAGTATCTGTTCTCGGTGCAATATCATCCGGAAAGCAATCCGGGACCGCAGGACAGCACTTATTTGTTTGATCAGTTTATTGCCTATATGAAGGCCTTTGCAAAAGGAGAAGCCATCCATGCCTAAACGAGAGGATATCAAGAAAATTCTGGTGATCGGGTCCGGTCCGATTGTCATCGGTCAAGCAGCTGAATTCGATTATGCCGGAACGCAAGCTTGCCTGGCTTTAAAAGAAGAAGGCTACGAAGTGGTGCTGGTCAATTCCAATCCAGCTACCATCATGACGGATACCAATATTGCTGACCGGGTATATATGGAGCCGCTAACTTTGGAATATGTCGCAAAAATCATCCGCAAGGAACGACCGCATGCGATCATTCCTACGCTTGGCGGACAAACCGGCCTCAATCTGGCAATGAAACTGCAGGAAAAGGGAATCTTGCAGGAGTGCCGTTGTGCATTGCTGGGTACTTCCTTTGCGTCTATTCAGCAGGCAGAGGATCGGATCTTATTTAAGGAGCTGTGTGAGCGAATCAACCAGCCGGTGCTTGAGAGTTATGAAGCACATACGGTGGAAGAAGCATTGCATTTTGCCCGGAAAATTGGGTATCCGGTGGTGCTGCGGCCTGCTTTTACCCTGGGTGGCACCGGCGGCGGCTTTGCATCAAATGATGAAGAACTGCTGGCACTTTCCAGCAATGCCTTGCGCTTGTCAATGAACAGCCAAGTGCTGATTGAAAAATCCATCAAGGGTTATAAAGAAATTGAATATGAAGTCATCCGCGATAGAAATGATACAGCGATCGTGATCTGCAATATGGAGAACATTGATCCGGTCGGCGTACATACCGGTGATTCCATGGTGGTGGCACCTTCGCAGACTTTGACCAACAAGGAATACCAGCTGCTGCGGGATGCATCGCTATGCATCATCCGGGCTTTGCAAATTGAGGGGGGCTGCAATGTGCAGTTTGCCTTAGATCCATTTTCGTTTGCTTACTATGTAATTGAAGTCAATCCCCGGGTATCGCGCAGCTCGGCTTTGGCATCGAAAGCCACAGGATATCCGATTGCCCGTGTCAGCGCCAAAATTGCGGTGGGTTTGACTCTTGATGAAATTAAGCTGGCGAATACACCGGCAGCCTTTGAACCTGCTTTGGATTATGTGGTATGCAAACTGGCGCGCTTTCCGTTTGACAAGTTTGCAAGTGCCAAACGGGTGCTGTCCACACAGATGAAAGCGACCGGGGAAGTAATGGCCATTGGACGTACCATGGAAGAAAGCTTGTTGAAGGCGGTACGCAGCTTGGAAATCGGTGTTCATCATATTGATTTGCCGAAATTTGCCAGCTGGACGATGGAGGCATTGCTGGACTTTATCACGGAAGCAACGGATGAGCGGTTGTTTGCCATTGCCCAGCTGTTTCGCCTTGAAACCGATCCGCAGCTGATCTACCAGCGGACCGGCATTGATTTGTTTTTTCTGGAAAAAATCAAATCCATTGTAGAGATGGAAGGGCGTCTGCGCAGCAAAGGTGTGACGGCAGAACTATTGCGTGAAGCCAAGCGAATGGGCTTTGCGGATTCTTATCTGGCGCAGCTGACCGGAATACAGGCAGAGGAAATGCGCATGATCCGCACAAAGCTTGGCATCTTGCCGGTTTATAAAATGATTGATACTTGTGCCAGTGAGTTTTCTTCCTATGTGCCATATTTCTATGCGACTTATGAACAGGAGAATGAATCGCTGGTTTCCAAGAAGCCGTCTATCATTGTGCTTGGTTCGGGACCAAACCGCATTGCTCAGGGAGTGGAGTTTGATTATTCCACAACGCATGCAATCTGGGCCATCCAGGAGGCGGGATATGAGGCCATTGTCATAAACAACAATCCCGAAACAGTATCAACCGATTATACGATCAGTGACAAACTGTATTTTGAACCGCTCTGTGTGGAAGATGTCATGAATGTCATTGACCATGAAGCACCGCGTGGCGTAATTGTGACCTTAGGGGGACAGACGGCCATCAATTTGGCGCAGCAGCTGAGTGCGTATGATGTGCCCATCATCGGAACCGGAGTGACGGCCATTGAACGGGCGGAAAATCGTGATTGCTTTGAGAAACTGCTGTCCTCTTTGCACATTCCGCAGCCTGCGGGCAGGGCCATTACAGCCATTGACGAAGGGATTGCAGTTGCCAATGCAATTGGCTATCCGGTGCTGGTTCGTCCTTCTTATGTGCTGGGGGGTCGTGCGATGCAGGTCGTAAATCGTGATGAGGAGCTGCGTACCTATTTGAAGCATGCGGTGGAAATTGATGAGAAGAAGCCGGTGCTGGTTGATAAATACATCTATGGCAGGGAAGTAGAAGTGGATGCTATCTGCGATGGCATGGAGGTTCTCATTCCGGGGATCATGGAGCTGGTGGAGGAAACCGGGGTGCATTCCGGGGATTCCATGGCGGTGTATCCGCCATACCGTTTGCCAGCGGCTGTAATTGATACCATTGTAACGTATACGATGCAGATGGGGCTGGCGATTGGCATCCGCGGCTTATTCAATGTCCAGTATATTGTGAACGAGCAAAATCAGGTCTATGTGATTGAAGTGAATCCGCGGGCATCGCGTTCGGTTCCGTTCTTGGCGAAAGCGGCCAAGGCGCCGATGGGCCAGATTGCCACCAAGGTCATGCTGGGGATTTCCTTGCAAGCACAGGGTTATGCCGGTGGCCTGCTGCCATCCGCTGAGCGCTACTATGTCAAGGCGCCAACCTTTTCTTTCTCTAAAATTCATGGGGCTGATGCCTATTTGTCAGCGGAAATGAAATCAACCGGAGAGGCGATTGGCTATGACCGCAGCTTGCATCGGGCGATGTACAAGGCTTTGCAGGCATCCCATATGCGCGTGGTCAATTACGGTACGGTGCTGGTCACGATTGCTGATCGGGACAAGAAGCGGGCATTGCCTTTGATTGCCCGGTTCTTCGATCTTGGCTTCAACATTGAGGCAACCCGCGGCACGGCAGCTTTTCTGAAACAACATGGCATCAAGACCCGAGTCAAGCAAAAAATATCGGAAGGATCGGAAGATATCCTCTCATCCATCCGCCAAGGACATATTACTTACATCATCAATACCCTCAGTCCCACCGACCAGGTCAACAGCCAGGATGGCTATTTGATTCGCCGCTGTGGGGTGGAACATAATGTGACGACCTTTACGTCACTGGATACGGTTGAGGTTTTGCTGGATGTTTTGGATGAGATGACAGTAGGGGTTTCCCTCATTGATGAATAGGAGAAGCATATGAAGCAAATGACGGATTATACGATTGCCGAGAATACCATGATTGCCCGTGCCACTTACAAAATGCGGCTGCTGGGAGATTCATCCTGGGTGGCGGCTCCCGGGCAGTTTATCAATCTTAAGATTGCTGGCTGCTACTTGCGGCGTCCGATCAGCATCAGCACCTGGGAAGTGGGGGAAATGACGATTGTATATAAGGTTGCGGGCAAGGGAACAAGCATTTTGGCGCAGATGGAAGTTGGCAGTCAGCTGAATGCTTTGGTGAATCTGGGCAATGGCTTTCGCTTGGATGTAAAGGAAACGAAGGTAGTGCTCATTGGCGGCGGAGTTGGAGTGCCTCCTTTATTAGGGCTATGCAGGGAATGGCACAAGCGGGGCAAGGATATCCATGTCTTGCTGGGCTTTCAAACCAAGGAGGATGTGTTTTATGAAGACGAATTCCGGCAGTTTGCCTGCAAGGTGGATATCTGCACAGATGATGGCAGCTATGGACATGCCGGGCGGGTTACCGGATTGCTGGCGGAGTTGGGGCTGACAAACCAGTATTATGCCACATGCGGACCAAAGGCAATGCTGCGGGCCGTTGCGGCGTGTTCCCATGCCAAAGGGCAGATTTCGTTGGAAGAGCGCATGGGCTGTGGATATGGTGCTTGCCTGGCTTGTACCTGCCAGACCAAAAGCGGCTATGCCCGCATTTGCAAAGAAGGTCCGGTTTTGGACAGTGAGGAGATTCTATGGAACGATTGCAAGTAAAACTAGGTCAGCTGGTGTTCGACAATCCCATTATCCCGGCAAGTGGAACTTTCGGCTTCGGGCATGAGTTTTCGTCTTTCTATGATTTGAATTGTCTGGGTTCAATTGCGCTGAAAGGTACAACTGCGGCCCCGCGCTATGGCAATCCAACTCCGCGCATTGCCGAGTGTGAAGCAGGCTTGCTTAATGCGATCGGGCTGCAAAATCCGGGCGTGGAGGCTGTCATCAAAGAGGAACTTCCCAAACTGCAGCAGGTATATCGCAAGGGCGTAATTGCCAACATTTCCGGTTTTTCAATGGATGAGTATGTGCACTGTGCTGCCCATATGGACAGTGCGGAGATGGTGGATCTGATTGAGGTCAACATCAGCTGTCCCAATGTGAAGGATGGTGGCATGGCGTTTGGAACAGATGCACATCAAGCAGCAGCCGTGACCAAAGCCGTGAAAGCAGTATGCAAGAAGCCAGTGTATGTTAAGCTGTCACCTAATGTTACGGATATTGTGGCGATCGCCAAGGCTGTGGAAGCTGCGGGGGCAGATGGCATCAGTATGATCAATACCTTATTGGGAGCGCGCTTTGATCTTAAAACAGGCAAGCCAATCCTGGCAGTCAAGATGGGCGGATTCAGTGGCCCGGCCATCTTGCCGGTGGCTTTGCGCATGGTCTATCAAGTTTACCAAGCAGTGCAGATTCCGATCATTGGCATTGGTGGTATCACCAAAGCCGAGGATGTGATCGAAATGTTGTATGCGGGAGCATCGGCAGTGCAAATTGGATCGGAGAATCTGGTTAATCCATATGCATGCATGGAGATCATCAGCCAACTGCCGGAAGTCATGGATCAGCTGCAGATCAAATCATTGCAGGAAATAATTGGAAAGGCACATCGAGGATAATAACAATGACAGAAAAACAAAGGAAACAAGGTGATGTCATCATCGCCTGTGATTTCTCAAGCAAAGAAGAAGTATTGCAGTTTCTTGCCAAATTTGGTGAAGAACGGCCATTCGTAAAAATTGGCATGGAATTATTTTACCGCGAAGGACCGGATATCGTCCGGCTGCTTAAGCAGCGGGGGCACCGTATTTTTCTGGACCTCAAATTGCATGACATCCCGAATACAGTGTATCGGGCGATGAAAAATATTGCCCGGCTGGGAGTGGATATGACCAATGTCCATGCGGCAGGCACCATTGCGATGATGCAGGAAGCCAAGCGGGCGATCGTGGAAAGCGGAAATCAAACCTTGTTATTGGCAGTAACCCAGCTGACATCGACAAGTGAAGATGTCATGCATGAGGAGTTATGGATTGCCCGTTCCATGGAAGAAACCGTGCAGCAGTATGCCCTGAATACCCAAAAGGCTGGTTTGGATGGTGTGGTTTGTTCACCACTGGAGGCCTCTTTGGTTGCTCAAGCATGCGGTGCTGCATTTGTAACGGTTACTCCGGGCATTCGCTTTGCGGATGGCGAAAGCGGGGATCAGGTACGGGTCACGACCCCGGCAAGAGCTAAGGAAATCGGCTCTCATTATATTGTGGTTGGCCGTCCGGTTACGGGCGCAGCAGACCCGCTTGCAGCGTACTTGCACTGCCGAAAGGAGTTTTTAGGATGACAACGACAGCACATTCTATTGCCAAACAGCTACTGGAGATTGAGGCGGTGTTTCTGCGTCCGCATGATCCTTTTACCTGGGCCAGCGGCATCAAATCACCCATCTACTGCGATAATCGCTTAACTTTGTCTTCACCTGCTGTCCGCAGTGCAATTGAACAAGCACTGGCAGAGATTGTTAAAGAGCACTATCCCGATTGTGAAATGCTGATGGGTACCAGCACAGCCGGCATTCCTCATGCAGCGATCGTGGCAACGCTTTTGGAACTGCCGATGGGATATGTCCGGGCTTCTTCTAAAGATCACGGCCGTACCAACCAAATTGAAGGCAAATGCCTGTCAGGTACCAAAGTGGTGGTGATCGAGGACTTGATTTCCACAGCTGGCAGCTGCATTGATGTCGTACAGGTGCTGCGGGATCATGGCTGCGAGGTATTGGGGATTGCATCCATCTTTACCTACGGCTTGAAGAAAGGGCTGGAAAAATTGGCAGAAGCGAAAGTCAAGAATGTATCTGCTTCCAATTATGATGCATTGATCGAAGTAGCGGTAGCAACTGACCGTATTCATCATGACGATGTGCAAAGGTTGCGTGCTTTCCGGGCTAATCCGGTGGATCAAAGCTGGATGAAGTAACTGGGCGGGTTTCCGCCTTTTTTTATCCTGGAATACAAGATGCACTTTCCAACTTTGTTATGCTATAATAAAACAAATGAAGAATGATGAGGTAAGTATGCAACGAGAAATTCGGAAATTGGCACAAGAGGAACTTCCAAAGCTGCAAGCATTTTTAGAATGCTTTAATCTGCATTTAGATCAAGTCGATACCAGCATTGTCATGGAAGAAAACGGAAAAATCATTGCCACCTGCAGCAAATATGCAAATATATTCAAGTGTTTCGCAATACTGCCGGAGTATCAAGGAGAGGGCATAGCTGCCACTTTGCTGACGGAATTGACCTATCTTGCTTTTGAAGAAGGATATCATCATACCTTCTTGTATACCAAGCCTGCGCAAGCAAGTATTTTTATTGCGCTTGGCTATGAGGAAATCATCCGCATCTCTGAGGTTGTCATGCTGGAAAAGGGACTTCAATCCATACGCAAGACAATTGCCGCAATGAAACAGCAGCTATCTCATGTGAAGGAGTGTGCAGCTATTGTAATGAACGGCAATCCATTCACATTGGGACATCAATATTTGATTGAGACTGCTGCAGCGATGTGCGGTCATTTGGTGGTGTTCGTGGTGGAAGAAGATGCTTCTTCGGTTCTGTTTGCAGATCGCTATGCCATGATTCAGGCGGGAACAGCACACCTTTCCAACGTCAGCATCTTGCCGTCCAGTTCTTATATCATCAGCAAATCAACATTTCCCAATTATTTCATGCGTGACAAAGAACATGCGTTTGCTTTATATGCTGCATTGGATGCTCATGTATTTGGGACATGGTTTGCAAGGGAATTGCAGATCAAACGGCGTTTTGTGGGAGAGGAACCATTGGATGAGATGACACGGCTGTACAACGGAGTATTGCAGGAAGTATTGCCCGACTATGGAATTGAGGTCACAATCATACCGCGCAAACACAATGACTATTCTGTGATCAGTGCCTCCAAGGTACGGGAATTGGTCCGTAAAGATGACTGGGAACAGATTCGTGCCTATGTTCCGCAAACTACATATGACTATTTGAAGCAGCACGAAGAAATTATAACGAGGATCAAGCAACATGGCGGCAAACACTAGAATCTTAGACGCAAGAGAAGCCCGGGCAGCCTACCAGCACGAATTGCTGGCAGAACATGGCGGCACATTAATTACCGTCAAAGCCAATTATCCCGGTGCAAATAAAATTACAGCAGAATCCATGTTTGTGGTTGCGGAAATAGCAGCGCACATCCAGCAGCGATTCCCTGTTGAGGAACAGCAGCGTGTCATCAGCGTGGAAGGAATGATTGTTTATTTTTCATGCTTGGCGGATGGCAAAACAGTCAAAGAGCAGATGATAGCATTGGAAGAAGAACATGCACTGGGGCGTTTGGCAGACATCGATGTGATGGACATACACCAAAGCTATGGACGGAAAACACCGCGCAGCTGCTATTTGTGTGATCAACCGGCGCATGCATGTGCCCGCTCACAAGCCCATGAACACGAAGATATTATTCGCTACTTCAATCAGGTAGTAGCAAAGTATCAGGAAAATAGATGAGGGAAAAATCTATGGAAATACAAAAACAGGCACAGGCAGGTACCTTGGAATCAAGTGATGTATATGTCATGATACTGCCAAATGAAAATCATGAGATTGCGATTCAAGTAAAGAGTATTGTAATCAAGCAGTTTGGCGAGCAAATCTATCAAACAGCGAAAGATACGTTGCAGCGATTAGGAATTACATCCTGCATCTTAGTGCTGGAAGATAAGGGGGCGCTGGATTATACCATTCGGGCGCGGATTGAAAGTGCGGTGGAAAGAAGCTTATGATGCGAAGAAGTGCGTTATTTATGCCGGGCAATCATCCGGGCATGTTGTTGTCGGCGGCTATTTTGGGTGCTGATAGCGTAATATTGGATTTGGAAGACGCGGTTGCCTTAAATGCTAAGGATAGTGCGCGGATCTTGGTGCGGGAAGCGATTCAGTCACTGGCTTTTGGTGATGTGGAAGTCATGGTGCGAATCAATCCTGTGGGATCTCTTTATTGGCAAAAGGACTTGGATCATATTGTGTTAGCCCAGCCGGATTGCATCATGATTCCGAAAGCTGCCAAAGAGGATGTGGAACAAGTAGAAGCATATGTTGCAAAGCTGGAAGAACAGCATCAGATCAGTCATCGGTGTCAATTCTTCTTGATTGCGGAAACGGCATATGGCATAGAAACCTTGACCGAAACACTGCGAGCCAGCAAGCGCATTGCCGGGGTGTTATTGGGAGCCGAAGATTTAACTGCCGATATGGGTATTGTCCGCACAAAGGAAGGCCATGAAATCGCCTATGCCCGAGCGAAAGTAGCAATGGCTTGTCAGGCATTTCAGGTGCAAGCCATGGATACCCCATTTACAGATGTAGATGATATAGAAGGTCTTTACCAGGATACCTTGTATGCAAAGTCAATTGGGATGAAAGGAAAAGCATTGATTCATCCGCGGCAAGTAGAGGCTGTACATGAGGTTTTCGCACCGAGTGCAGAAGAAGTTGCATATGCCAAGACGATATTGGCATTGCAGGAAAAAGCAAGCGAAGAAGGAGTCGGCGTATTTTCTTACCAAGGAAAAATGGTTGATTTGCCAATTATCCTGCGGGCTCAAAGCATTTTAAAACAAGCAAGAAAGCTGGGGTTGAAGTGATGAAGCAAAACGTAAGCACATTGCCATATCGTCCTTATGCAGGGCAAAGCAAGCCGCAAACGCAGCAGTTTTCCTGTCCTAAAATAAATAAAGCATATTCTCATCACAAATACAGCGAAGATCTGGATGCTGTGCTGGATCGTTTGGCTTTGCGGGATGGCATGACCATCTCCTTTCACCATCATTTGCGCAGCGGTGATTATGTGCTCAATCTTGTGATGGAGAAGATCGGCAAACGGGGAATTCGCAATCTTACTGTTTGTGCCAGTTCCTTATTTCCATGTCATACTTCGCTGCTGCCGCTCATCGAACAAGGAATTGTGACTAAGATTATTACGGCATATGTCTCCGGTCCTGTTGCGCAGATGATCAGTGAAGGCAAAGTACAGGAAATTTGCGTCTTGCATAGCCATGGCTATCGGGCAACCATGATCGAAACCGGCGAAGTAGTTATTGATGTTGCATTTATAGCTGCACCGGCAGCAAGTGAAAGCGGGGATCTGTCAGGCAGTGAAGGACCATCCAGCTGCGGTGTATTGGGCTATGCGATAGCGGATGCTTGGTATGCCAAGCAAGTAGTCGCTATCACTGACTATATTCAGATGCCAGCTGATATTGAGATACCAAATTATTGTGTGGACTATGTTGTGAAAGTTGCCAAGATTGGTGATCCGAACGGAATAGTCAGCGGAACTACCAAAATTACGAGAGATCCGGTTGGTTTGCGCATTGCCGGCATGACGGCCAAACTAATTCAGGAAGCAGGATATTTAAAAGACGGCTTTACCTTCCAGACCGGTGCCGGCGGCATTTCTTTGGCTGTGGCAAAAGAAGTAAGGGATTTGATGGTGAAGCATCAAATAAAAGGAAAATTCGCCAGCGGCGGGATTACTTCCTATTTGGTTGCAATGCTGGAAGAAGGTCTTTTTGAAGAGTTGTATGATGTTCAGTGTTTTGAACTGGATGCCGTGCGCTCCATTGCGCAAAATGCCAATCATCACAAGATGTCAGCCAGCAAATATGCGGATATTCTAAATGCCGATAATATTGTTAATCAACTGGATGTTGTGATCTTGGGAGCAACAGAAATAGACTTAGACTTTAATGTGAATGTTACGACAGGATCAGATGGCATGATCATGGGGGGGAGCGGCGGTCATGCGGATACAGCAGCAGGGGCCAAGCTGGCAATCATAGTCAGCAAACTTGTTAGTTCGCGGATCTCCGTACTTACCAAACGAGTCACAACAATTACAACACCGGGCGATACGGTGGATGTATTGGTGACAGATCGCGGTATTGCCATTCATCCTCGGCATCAGGAGTTAATTCATCATTTAAAAAACAATACCAATCTGCCGCTTGTGGACATTGCAGAGTTGTATGAAATGGCCATTCAGCTGACGGGTGTTCCGGCAGAAGTAAGTTTTGATGACCAAATTGTGGCTGTCAGTCAGTACCGTGATGGAACGATGCTGGATGTAGTCAAGAAAGTTTGCAATGGTTAAAACAACCTTGCAGATTGCGGAAAGCTTGCTATAATGGAAGAGACAGAAAGTAGGGAAATAATATGGCTGACGTATATGAAAAAGCATTGCAGGCACATGCAATGTGGAAGGGAAAAATTGAGACTACACTAAAAATGCCGCTGACCAACAAGGAAGAACTGGGGTTGGCTTATACACCGGGAGTAGCACAGCCTTGCCGTGAGATTCATAAGAATAAAGATGCTGCTTATGATTATACTTGGAAAGGCAATACGATTGCGGTTGTTACTGACGGAACTGCAGTATTAGGACTTGGTGATATTGGTCCGGAAGCAGGATTACCTGTTATGGAGGGAAAATGCTGCTTGCTGAAACAATTCGGTCAAGTTGACGCTGTTCCGATTTGCCTGGATACCAAAGATCCAAAGGAAATCATCCAAATTGTAAAAGCAATTGCGCCAGGATTCGGCGGGATTAACTTGGAGGATATCAGTGCTCCGCGATGTGTTGAGATTGAACGTTCGTTAATTGAAGAACTGGATATTCCGGTATTTCACGATGATCAGCATGGTACAGCAATTGTCGTAGCTGCAGGAATCATCAATGCGTTGAAGCTGCTACATAAGAAAATTGAAGATTGCACTGCTGTTGTCAGCGGTACCGGTGCGGCAGGAAGTTCCATTATCAGAATGTTGAAGATGATGGGTATGAAAGAAGTCTATGGCTTCAATCGCAAAGGAATCATCTTGAAGGATGACTATGACAACTACGATTTCCTGAACAAAGAATTGGCTTTGCTGATTAATCAGGAAAACAAGCGCATGACAATGACGGAAGCATTGACAGAGGCTGATATTTTTATCGGTGTATCCGGACCGAAAGTACTTACCAAAGAGATGGTAGCCGGCATGAAAGAAAACGCTGTTGTTTTTGCCCTTGCGAATCCGGAACCGGAAATTATGTATGAAGATGCGATTGCGGCAGGTGCAGCAGTTGTTGGTACAGGACGCTCCGACTTCCCGAATCAGGTCAATAATGTATTGGCATTCCCAGGCCTGTTCAGAGGAGCCTTAGATTGCCGTGCACGTAAAATTACCGAAGAAATGAAGCTGGCAGCAGCCGTAGGAATTGCTTCGCTGATCAGTGAAGAAGAATTGCATGCGGAATATGTTATTCCAGGAGCATTTGACCCTCGCGTAGCGGAAAAAGTCGCGGAAGAAGTCAGAAAAATGGCAATTACCCAAGGTGTTGCCCGCATTGCCAAATAATAGATAAGGGAGAATAGAGTGTCTATTCTCTTTTTTTAATGAAAGATAACTTAGGTATGAATAAAAGGTATCGAAGGTGGGTTTTGCTTGTATTTGGTTTAGCGTTGTCTCATTGCAGTAGAAAGCAGGCAAAATTAAAACAAGTAAAACGGGAAAACGAGGAAAAACCAATCCTGCTCGGCGAAAAAAACGATTATTTTTCCTGTTGTGATATATGAAGATTAATATCGTTTCAGAAATGTCGCAATGAAAATGATCGTGACAAAGAAAAAAACATATGCTAAACTAAAGCTATCATCAACAAGGAGGTGAGCGACGATGGTAATTTGTACGGACAAAAATCAATACGGTTCAGAAATCAAATTGTTTGATGCTTTTTGTCGTACAATCACATTTACAACTCTTCTTTTGAACAAGGGACAAGTGCGTCCAAATCAATAGAAGGAATTGTATCAATCATCGTCTGATCACCAGGCCTGGTTTTTACCGGGTTTTTTTATGCAATTCCTCAATCATATGGAGGAAACTATGAAAATACAAATCAATAATTTAGTGAAGTCTTATGCTGCAGACGCTATTTTAAGCGACTTGACAATGGAACTTGTGAAAGGCAGCAAATCAGCAATCGTTGGGGAAAACGGTGCAGGCAAGTCAACGCTCTTAAAAATACTGACAAGACAGGAATCATTTCAGGAAGGAACGCTCATCATACCAAAAGAGATGAATGTCGGATATATGACGCAAGTGTATCCGCAGTTTGAAGATACAAGCAGGGCCTATATTCTGTCTGCATTTTCTGAGTATGGTATCTGCCGGTCAAGATTAACACTCTTGGAACAAGAGATGGCTGTTACTGATCAAATGGAGGAAGTGTTTGCAAAATATGCTAGAACACTAGAACAATTTGAGCAGTTGCGTGGATATGAATTAGAAAACTCTCTGGAAGCTTATGCAAAGGGTCTGGGAGTATTTGAGGTCCTTGATCAATCGTTTAATTCTCTTAGCGGCGGTCAGAAAACACGTATTGCATTGGTGCAGCTGCTGCTTCAAGAAGCGGAGGTGTTGTGTTTGGATGAGCCAACAAATCATTTGGATATCCAAGGGATTGAGTGGCTGGAAAACTATATCCAGGCATCCAATAAAACAATTGTGGTCGTATCCCATGATCGGCAATTTTTAATGAATACAGTGCATGTATTTCATGAAATTGAAGATGGACAGGTTGTAACATATCACGGCAATTATGACAGCTACCGGACCCAGCGGCATGAGCGCTATTTGCGGCTGGTGAAAAATTTTGATCAGCAGCAGGTGGAAATCAATAAATTGCAGCTGGCCATCCGCCGCTACCGCCAATGGGGACATGAGTCGAATAATGAAGATTTCTTTAAGCGGGCCAAAGCAATCGAAAAACGCTTGGAAAGAATGGAGCACCTGCCTAAGCCCGTAGAAATACGAAATCAGCTGGAATTGAACTTAGAGAGTACGCAGCTGGGGAGCAAACAAGTTGTGATTGCCGAAGAGCTGGTTATTGGCTACCAAACACCGCTTACGACACCTATGACATTTACGATTCACCGGAAAGAGCGCTTTGCCATTGTTGCACCAAACGGCAAAGGAAAAACAACTTTATTGAAAACACTGCTGCAAGAGGTTGCACCGCTTTCGGGAACCATTGCGTTTGGAACAACCATCGATATTGGCTACTTGCCGCAAATCATTCAATTTGATTCCGACAAAGAACGGATTTTGCAGTATATCATGCGCAACTGTGAATTGGAGGAAGAAAAGGCAAGAAGATATCTGGCCCGATTTGGGTTTTACAGCGGGGACATGTATAAATACATTTCCCATCTTAGCGGTGGTGAGCAAGTACGGCTGCAGCTGCTGCGGCTGATGCTGAAAGGCTGCAACTGCATCATTCTTGACGAGCCCACCAATCATCTGGATATCAATAGCTGTGAAATTATTGAGGATATTCTGATTCACTTTGCCGGAACTATTCTTGTAATCAGCCATGACCGCATGTTTTTGCATAAGCTGCAAGCTGCCATGTTTTATTTGCCGTATATTGAAATGCAGTGATGTGTAAAAAAGCCGAGTATCCTCTTGCAAGGACTCGGCTTCTTTCTTTTGCAAACAGAAATTATTTTTGTTTGACTGGTATCCAAATTTCGCTGTAAACCTGATTGTTTTCTAACTCTGTCCATCTAGTGAAAGAGAATGAGGGCAGATCAGCCAATTCATAATCGGCAGACGGCAGCCACTGTGCATAAATGCTTGCCATGGTTTGCTGCAGGGTGGCAGGAAATGGACCTTTGTTTGGAAAAACAGCCCAGGTAGAAGATTGCACCGAGGTGTATTCTAGTTGCTCGCTGATCTGTTCGCTTGTTGTAAGGACCCCGATCATATGGGTTAAATATCCTTCTTCTTTTTGAAAAGCTCCGTCAGCTTCAAAGGATGCATTTACAACTTCTCTTGGCTCCATGTTTTGCAGCGCATGCATCTTTTCCCGCTGCATTGGTGTAATGCTTTGTGCCAATGCAACAATCTCCTCATTAACTCCTTCAAATTGCATTTTGACGCGTTTTTTGATTCCCGCAATCCGAAATGCTTCTTTTTGCTCAATCCGATATTCCATTGTGGTTCCTCCTTGTACCGTGATTAAGAAAGAGAGTTTGGGAAATGCTCGATGAATTCCTGTTTTATTAACATCGGAAGGTAATACTCCGCTCCACGCCTTGAATGCTCGTGTAAATCCATCAAGGGATTCATAACCATACTTGTATGCAACAGTGGTAACCGTTTCTTTTTGCAGCAAATCTTGATTGGCACATGACAAGCGCCGCCCTCTGATATATTCCTGCAAGGTAAATCCGCAAAGATGAAAAAATACGGTTCGAAGCTGGTGCAGTGAAAGATTGCTAAGTTCAGCTAACTCCTCCATTGTGATGGGCTGTGTCAAATGATCTTCAATATAGTCTACCAATGTGCGCAGTTCTCTAAGCATATCGCTTCCTCCTTTCCTGCATTTATCATATCGTTTCCCATTGTCTGAGACTCGACAATCTGGAAGAAAAAGTATCGGATTCTTATTTCCGTAAAAGAAACGCTAGTCGGTGACTAGCGTTGGTTATTTTTCAATCGGTTCAAAACGAGCATTGAAGAAGCGCAGCATTTTTGGTTCATAGACGAACTTCAATCCCGGAATGGCATGGCGATTCTCATATAAAGAAATAACTGCATCAGCTACAATATCCATATGTGCATAGGTATACACGCGACGCGGAATTGTCAAACGTACAAGCTCCAGTTTCGGGCGATGGTTTTCCTTCGTGATTTTATCGCGTCCAGCCGAAACAATACCACGTTCCATGCTGCGTACGCCGGATTCCATATATAAATGAGCAGCCAAGCTTTGGGCTGGCAATTCATCTTGTGTTAAATGATCCAGAAAACGGCGGGCATCCAAGAATACCGCATGACCACCAATCGGTTCTACGATTGGAACGCCTGCTTCTTTTAAACGATCTCCCAGATAGGCCACTTGTTCAACACGATGCTCAATATAGCTATAATCAACAGATTCCACAATCCCGATGGCCATTGCTTCCATATCGCGGCCTGCCATACCGCCATAAGATGGCATACCTTCAAACACAACAACCAGTTCCTTTGCCTCCACAAATAATTCATCATCATTCATGGCAAGGAAACCACCGATATTAACAAGGCAATCTTTTTTGCCTGACATCGTAGCACCGTCGGCATAGCTCATCATTTCTTTCAAGATGTCTTTAATTGCAGTGTTTTCATAACCGGCTTCCCGTTTCTTGATGAAATAGGCATTCTCTACACAACGGGTAGCATCAAAGAAGATTTTAATGCCGTATTGATCACATAGTGCCCGTACTTGGCGCATGTTTTCCATCGATACCGGTTGTCCTCCGGCAAGATTCACGGTGACTGCCAAGCACACATAAGGAATGTGCTCAGGTCCTACTTCATCAATCAGTGCCTGCAACTTCTTCAAATCTATGTTTCCCTTGAATGGATGATATAAACCGGCATCGTGTGCTTCGTCAATAATGATGTCACGGAAAGTAGCACCATTGGCTTCTTGATGATATCGTGTTGTTGTGAAGTACATATTTCCCGGGACATAATCGTTTGGTTTAATTAACAATCTTGACAATAAGTTTTCAGCACCGCGTCCCTGATGAGTAGGTACCATATGCTTAAATCCATAATATTCATGTACAACTTCTTGTAAATGCAGAAAGTTTTTGCTTCCGGCATATGCTTCATCACCGATCATTAATCCTGACCATTGCTGATCACTCATCGCCGTTGTTCCGGAATCGGTCAGCAAGTCAATGTAGACATCTTCGCTTTTCAGCAGGAATGTATTATAGCCTGCTTCTTTCATGGCCAGTATTCTTTCTTCTTTTGTCATTGATTTTACGGGTTCAACTACTTTAATGCGAAATGGTTCTGCTGGATACTTTTTCATTCTATCTTATTCCCTCCTGGACATCCTAATTGTAATCGCTTTCTTGCGAGAAAACAACCAGTTAAAAAGATTTGATTCACTTACTTTTTTTCTCTGTATTTTCACGAAAATATTCATGAAAACCTGTATGATATGCTGATATGCTATTGTAAATCATTGGAAATAAACGGTGTTTTTTGCTGGTTCATCTTTTTGTTTGTTGTGGTTCAGTATATAATGAATAAGAATTGAAAGAACTATGCTTTGCATGAAACGTTGCATTTGTGAAAGAGGGGAGAGGTGTTATGGAACTGGAATTACTGAAATGGCTTCAAGGACATTCTAATCCGTTCATTCTATGGGTTATGGATAAAATAACAATGCTGGGAGAAACGGGATTCGTCATATTGTGCTTGATTATTTTATATTATGCCTATGACAAGGAACTAGGAAAAAGAAGTATTGTCTTATTTGGGGTAAGCATGTGCCTGAATCTTTCTTTGAAAGAATTACTTCATGCACCGCGGCCAATTGGTCAGCCGGACATTGTCAGCCATCGTGTTTCCACAGCAACAGGATATTCCTTTCCCAGCGGACATACGCAATCTTTTTCTACTTTAGTTGCGGTCTTTGCGGATATCTTTCGCAGGCGGTGGGTTTTGATCACTGGGATAGCGCTTGCCTTTCTTGTGGGACTTTCCCGCCTGATTTTAGGAGTTCATTGGCCGAAGGATGTTTTATTTGGCTGGTTTTTTGCGATCTTTGCCTACTATTTAGTCCGCTATCTGCGTACCCAACTGAGCGAAGGCTGGATCCAGTTTGGCGTGATCTGTATATTGCATATCGTTGCTTGGTTTTATCCAGGAGCTGATCTGATCAAGTTTGCTGGCGTTATGCTGGGATGCGGAATTGGCTTTCCCTTGGAACAGCGCTATATCCGCTTTGAAAATACCTTAAACCTCCAATATAAGATTTTGCGGGTATTGATCGGAGGCATTTTCCTTGGGACGTTATATATTGGCATGAAGCTGCTGTTCCCGGATGCCCTATATGCCGCATATTTACGGTATTTCATTATTGGTTTCAGTGCTTCCGCAATCTTTCCTTATGTGATAAAGCATCATCTTACTTAAAAAACGCAATTGCGTTTTTTTGTGCCATCTTTTTTTGCATAGAGCGGCATATAGTAGAAAAGTAAGGAGTGATCAATATGGGATTGGGACACTTGATTGTGGAAGCATCCACTGCGAGAGGAAATATAGTGATACGGGATGCATTGGTTCAAGTGACGGGAACAGAGTTAAAAGAACCAATTACTGCCTTGACCGGATTTAATGGGCATACGGAACCGATTCCGCTGCCAACATTGGATCGTGCAGAGACACTATCACCAACAGATCCGGCACCGTATTTTTCGTATCGAGTTTCAGTGAACAAACAAGGATATAATCCAGTTACAATTGAAGAAGTACGAATTTTTGATGGGCATACGGCATATCTGCCGATTACGTTGATTCCGCTGGATTATGATTTGCAGCGTGCGCGGGAAGAGCGGGGAGAGGATATTCCGGTAGCTACGGCACCGGCACAAACCAATAATGTGGCTTCACCCCGGGGAAATGTTGTAAGGCTGCCAATTATTCCAACCAATATATCGGTGCATCTGGGAGCTCCTGGCTCTGATGCTCCGACGGTTAATGTCCCTTTTTCGTACTACATTAAAAATGTTGCCAGCAGCGAGATTTATCCGACATGGCCTGAAGAAGCTTTAAAAGCAAATATCTATGCAATTTTGTCTTTGACGCTGAATCGTGTCTATACCGAATGGTACCGGCAGCGTGGATATGACTATGAGATCACCAATAATACGGCTTTTGATCACAAATACACTCCGAATGGTCAAATTTATGACAGTATATCCAATATTGTCGATGAAATTTTCAATGAATATATTGTAAAGCAAGATCATATTGAACCGTTGTTTGCTGCTTACTGTGATGGCAAGGTGGTACCGGATTGCGTAGGGTTGAAGCAATGGGGAACGGTAGATCTGGCGAATGAAGGTATGAATGCTTTAGAGATTTTACGTCACTACTATGGAGATGATATTCACCTCACCGAAACAAATCGGATTGAGGACATAACCGATAGTTATCCGGGCAGGGCACTGCGTCTGGGAAGCGGCGGTCATGATGTATATACAATGCAGCGCTATCTGAATCGCATTGCCATCAACTATCCAAGTATTCCAAGGGTGCGCCCCGAAAATGGTATTTTTGATACACGTATGGAAGAAGCGGTGAAGGAATTTCAACGCAATTTTCGAATGGAGCCGGACGGTGTCATCGGCAAAGGAACTTGGTATAAAATCGCGTCGATTTATAATAGTGTTCGCAAGCTATCTGAGTTGGGGGAGGAAGGAGAACGACTGCCGAGTCAGGATTTGCGCTTCCGCCGTGTGTTAAAAGAAGGCGACCGTGGAGAAGATGTGGATATTCTGCAATATATGCTGAATGTATTCGCAGAGTTCTATTCTACCATCCCGACTGTATTAATTGATTCCCGCTTTGGGAAAACAACAACCAATGCAGTGAAGGCCTACCAGAGAACCTTCGGTCTAGATGAAGACGGTATTGTTGGACGTTATACGTGGAACCATATGGTTGAAAAAGCCAATTACCTGCTATCTCAGATTCCGCTGCGGGATGAATTAGTGCAATATCCGGGACGCCCGCTGAAACTAGGCGACGAAAGTGAAAACATCCGGGTGATGCAAGGATATTTGAATGAAATATCTTATCATTATCCAGGTATACCAAAGTCAATTGCGGATGGTGTTTTTGATCAGGAAACAGTAGATCAAGTGATTGCGTTTCAGAAGAAATTTATGCCGAATGCCGATGGTGTTGTAGGACCTGCTACTTGGAATAAGATGCTGGATGTTTATGTGCGGACTTTGGAAGTTGTGCCGTATCCGGGATTTGAGATGCAGATGGGAGACCGCAATTTATATGTAAGTGCAATGCAGGCATATTTGAATGATATTGCAGCGTATTATCCGTCTGTTCCATATGTGGCTGTAGATGAAACCTTTGGACAGAAAACAAAAGAGAGTGTAATTGCTTTTCAAAAACAATTTGGATTACAGCCGGATGGGGTAGTTGGAAAAACGACATGGAATAAAATCTTGGAAGTATTCCTGAATACTCCGGAGTTATTGTCTGCAAGTGCCATCATGGATAAGGCAATTGAGGCTTCCGCCAGAGGATCAGCCTCTAGAGATCGATGGTAGGGGGGGAACATATGCCACAAGGTTATTTAATTGTTATTACAACGACAGCCCTTGGCAAGGTCGTTGTTGCAAGGGCGAATGTAGCGGTGATTGGAAATGATATTGATTTCCGCTACGATACCTCAACGAATTATGAAGGAAGAACGGATGAAATTGCATTGCAGACAAAGGATAAGGCGTTATCTTTGCAGGAACAGCTGACTGAAAAACCGTATCTAACCTATCGTGTTATCGTTGATAGAGCGGGATTTAATCGCTATACCAGCCGGGAGATTGAGATTTTTGATGATCAGGTGTCGTATTTGAATGTACATTTAATTCCAAGTGATTCTGCAGTGGTAATGCCGGCACAGCAGAAATTTGGTGTACCAAATACGGTGGTAGCTCCTGCGAATGCACCGATGCCGTCACCATTTCGCCAAAAAATACCATTTGTACCAAGTCATATTGCGGTGAAATTGGGACCTCCAGGGTCCAATGCGAGTGTTGTGCATATTCCATTTGTAGATTATATTAAGCAAGTAGCAAGTTACGAATTGTACCCGACTTGGCCGGAAGAAAGCCTGCGTGCCAATATCCTGGCTATCATTTCACTGGCACTCAATCGCATTCATAGCAACTGGTATCGCTCGCAGGGGCATTTATTTCAGATCAGCAATTCGCCGGTATTTGATCAGAGTTTTGTGAAAGATCATGCAGTATATCGGACAATTGATCGTATAGTGGATGATGCATTTAATGAATATATACACCGTGTCGGTTCTGTGGAGCCGATCTATGCAAACTATTGCGATGGCATATTAGAAACATGTGATGGATTATCGCAATGGGGAAGTGTGCGTCTGGCTTTGGATGGGCTGAATGCTTTGGAGATTATGAAGCATTACTTTGGCGATGATATCGAGATTTCGCAAACAAAGCATATCGAAGATATGGTGGAAGAATATCCGGGAAGACCATTGCAGATGGGAAGCAAAGGTCATCCGGTGTATTTGATGCAGCTCTATCTCAATCGCATTGCCTTGGATTATCCGGGGTTGATTGTGATCCAGCCTGTGAATGGTATCTTTGATCGCTTGATGAAAGAGGCGGTAGAACGCTTCCAGCGTTTGTTCTACTTGGAGGATACCGGTAAGATTGATAAAGATACATGGTATAAAATATCATTTATGTATGTTGGGTTGCAGGAACTGGCACAGTTGTTAAGTGAGGGTATTTTGCATTCCGATGATTTGGCAGCGTTCAAATCGATTTTGCGTGAAGGTGACCGCGGCAGTATCGTAAGCTGGATGCAATATGCGTTGAATGTGATCTCGCAATTCATTGATTCGGTACCGCGGGTCACAATGAATGGTTTATTTGACGAGCAGACAAAGAATGCTTTGCTGGCATTCCAACAAACTTATGGCTTGCCGGAAACAGGAGTTGCGGACCGCGATACCTGGGATATGCTAGGTAGCGTATTTGAGCGTAGCCTGCATGCAATACCGCCACGGGATCAGTTGTATACGTATCCGGGAATACCGCTCTCGGAAGGGAGCAGCGGAGAGGCAGTGCAAATTTTGCAATCTTATTTGAATCGGCTGGCAAACGAATTTCCTTATTTGCCGAAGGTAACAGCGGATGGTGAGTTTGGACCGCGAACCAAAGCACAAGTCATGGCTTTTCAAAGAGCGCATCAAAAAGAGCCGGACGGTATTGTGGATCTGGATACATGGAATACAATTCTTGCGGAGTATTCCCAGTTCTTAACTATTCCCTTATATCCGGGATATGATATAAAATTTGGCGAGCACAATGCTCATGTTGCACTGATTCAAAAGAAATTGAATCAGCTAAATGAACAATACCGTTTATTTGCACCGTTAGAGGTAGATGGCATCTTTGGGATAAAAACAAGAGACGCTGTACGACAAGCACAAAATGCCTTAGGATTGGATCAAGACGGAGTCGTGAATAAGAGAACTTGGAAGCGATTGATGGAAGTAGTGTTCAATCATAGTTCAAAGGTATCTGGTGATGTATTGTTGCACTCGGTGGTCGAAGCAATTCATGAACGGCTGCGCCGCGAAGCGAAAAAACACTTCAAATAAGCAGGAAGACAGGCTGAAAAGCCTGTCTGTTTTGTAATTTGCTTGGTGACACGATGACAATGCATGAGAATCATTATATACTTTCTTTAGCATGCAAAGGATGTGAAAGCCTATGAAACGATTCTATTATTCGGGATATGTGTTGATCTTAGCTGTTTGCTTGGCGCTGGAATTATTGCATCTGGTTTTTTTGCGCTCTTTCATCACTAAAGCAATCGGCCTCCTGCTTTTGATTCAGCTTTTTACGAAAATTCCATTCATCAGTCATGAATTGGCATCCATGCGTGATGTAGAGCTGCTGGCAAAAGAACAAGAAAGAAACACAGGTATGAGTTGGAAAGATTTTTTGATGTTATTGATCCCTTTGGCTATTTATTATGTTGTTGCAGGATTCTAGAATATTTTCTAAGCATTAAAAAACTGTACTGAGGCATGAGCAATCATAGCTCATAACATCGAGTATCAGTTTATTGCTGTGGTTCTTCTTCTTCATGAAATAACCGAAGCAACATCACTTCGCGATTGGCGAACAGGCGAATTGAAGAAGCTGTGGTGCCAATTCCGTTGGTTACAAATAATGTTGTATTCTGTATTTGATAGCGTCCGCGATGATAGGTCACTGCATATGGAGGAAGAAAATGCTCCGATACAAAAGGAATATAAATCTGATGTCCGTGGCTGTGGCCGCTGAGTGCCAGATCGGTCAAATTGGTATTCAATTTGGTTGCGATATCCGGTGTATGGCATACTGTAATGGCATAGTCGTTTAAAAGAACATCCTGATAGGCTTTTGGAATATCAGGATCGCCTAGCAGCATCGAATCAATTCCAATCAGACGAAGATAAGACTCATCGTCTTTTTGAATTTTGACATTGGTGTTGTACAAAATATGAAAGCCTGCATCTTCCAAGATTGATTTAATCTCTTCTTTGGTGATGCTGCTCTCTAGATCATGATTGCCGTAGACGGCAAACTTGCCATAAGGAGCATGCAATGTTTTTAACTGCTCGACAAGAACTGTCCGCTCTTCCTCTGAAATGCGGTTGTGAGATGGATGATCTATCAGATCACCGCCAAATATAATTAAGTCAGGCTGCAATTGCTGGATGGTTTCTATCGTCATTGCCATAGCGGCATTGTTGTTATAGGTTAAATAATGGGGGTCACTGAAAAAAGCAATGGAGAATTCATTGAATGCTTCTGGGATCTCTTTGGAAGACATCGTTTGATAATTAACGGTCATGCGTTGTTTCCCCAAATAAAACGCTTCGACAGCGACATAACCGATACATAGCAGCATTACAAGTAAGACACGAATCATCCGTAACTGGGTCTTCTTACTCATAGGATCTCCTTTCCTCATAATTCACTCTATTTTAACATAGCTTAATAGTGAAAGAAAAGGTGAAGCTATGGATTATACAAAGAAAGTCATAGAAGCAAAAAAACAGACACCGGTGGTGGTTATTTTGCTTCGCAGAATAGAAGAAGAAGTACCTTTTTTAAAAGTGAATGGCGAAAATGCTACCGTTTTGATCGGAGAAGCAAAACAGATTTTTGACTGGCTGGCGCAAAAAGAATGGAAACCGGACTGGGTTTTCCAAGATCGCTGCAACAGCAAGATTCCATTGTTGGATCTTGCCGTGCTGGAAGCACGAGTCGAACCAGGAGCCATTATCCGGGAAGGAGCTGTCATTCAAAAGCAGGCAGTTATTCTAATGGGGGCAGTGGTCAACATCGGTGCTGTAATTGGCGAAGAAACCATGGTCGATATGAATGCCGTGATAGGCAGCGGTGCACAGATTGGCAGCCATTGTCACATTGGTGCAGGAGCTGTCATTTCCGGCATGATGGAACCGGCGTGTAAAGTTCCTGTTGTGATTGAAGATCATGTATTGATTGGTGCCAATGCCACGGTACTGGAAGGAGTGCGGGTTGGTGCAGGCGCTGTTGTTGCTGCAGGCAGTGTAGTTGTTCGTGACGTGGAACCACATACGATCGTGGCGGGTGTTCCGGCTCGTTTTTTGAAAGCACGGGCAGATACCAAGGCAGAGAAGGTAGATATCATTGATGCTTTACGAGCACTGTAATAAATTATATGAATTGGCGGAGCCTTCCTTCGCAGAGTATCAAACTGCTGCATATGTCCGCAAAACGCTGAAAGAGCTGGACATTCCCTATCATGTGATCGGCACATCTACAATTGCGTTGCTGCCCGGCCATATGCCATCTTGGATCGGCTATCGGTGTGATTGTGACGGGATTTTGGTAGATGGCAAAACCCAGCACAAATGCGGGCACAATGCACATATGGCACTGGCTTTGGAGCTGCTCGCTTATGCAAAGAAACATCCGCTGAGACATAACTTGATGGTACTCTTTCAGGCCGCGGAAGAGCGAGTAGCAGGAGCTGAAATTCTTCTTCCGTATCTAGCTAAGTATCCGCTTGCTTGCATGATTGGTTTGCATATCCTGCCATTTGTAAAGAAAGGAGCCTGGTACACCAAAGAAGGGACTTTTTTTGTTGGGAGTCAGGAGATTGATTTGGTATTTGAAGGAAAAGGCGGTCACGCCGCACTTCCCGAGCAGTGTGATGATTTAATTCTGGATGCCTGCTTTGCTGTGACCAAAATACAAAGCTATATGGCAAGAAAGTTTCGCAAGCATGTGGTCAGCTTCGGCAATATTCATGTCCAAGGCATCCGCAATGTCTTGCCTGACCGGGTGGTGGTGGAAGGAACGGTGCGGATTTTTGCGAATGAGGATCGGCAAGCTGTCTTAACATTAATTGAATCCCTGCTGCCAAAACAGGCACATGTGGAGTATGGCTGCGGGGTGCAGGCAATTGATAATGATGCCCATTTGCTATCCTTGTTCCCGCGTGCTTATGAAACAGCAAAGACAATTGGCTTTGCGGATGATTTTGGGGTATACGGGCAGCTTTGTCCAATCTTGTATTTGGGCTTCGGCGGGGCAGAGGGCATGTTGCATCATGAGTCTTTCCAGTTGGATTTGCCGTCGCTGGAACAAGCACTGCTGGACTTGCAGAGCTTCCTTGTTGTGCTGGATCGTGAAATGGGCTAAAATACTATTGGTGATAGAAGATGATGCGAAGTTTTAAAGACAAAAAACCGCAGCTTGCGGCTCATGTTTATGTAGATGAAACAGCCGTCATTACGGGAGATGTTCATCTTAAAGAAGAAGTTGGCATCTATGCGTATGCGACGATTCGCGGCGATGATGAGCGCGTTCAGATCGGAGCACGAACCAATATTCAGGAGCATGTGGTAATTCATGAGAGTATCCAGCAGCAAACGATACTCGGCGAGGGAATCAGTGTCGGACATGGGGCCATTCTGCATGGTTGTGTAATTGAAGATAACGTACTGATCGGTATGCATGCGACAGTTTTAGATGGTGTTGTCATTCAAACGAATAGCATTGTAGCTGCGGGAAGTGTTTGCCCGCCGGGCAAGGTATATCCGCCTAATTCTATGATTATGGGAGCACCGGCAAAGGCAGTGCGGGAATTGCGGCCGGAGGAAATTGCAAAGATTAAAGAAAATGCTGATCATTATGTAAGAATGTCCCGTCTGTATCGCGAGGATCAACACAATTAACGAGTCCAAGACTCGTTTTTGTTTGCGACAAAAAAACTTGGCATTTGCCAAGTTTAGATTGCAGCTGCATCAGATGTTTTTTCTGCTGCTTGATGTCTTTGGTTTAATACAACCGGAATGACAATCGGATTCCGTTTTGTTTTTTGGTATAGGAACGGCCCTAACGAATTGCGGATGCTGTTTTTAATTTCTCCGAAGGTTGTCTTTTTGCTCATTGTTTTCTTGAGTGCATCATACACAACAGATTCTGCTTCTTTCAGCAAGGTTCCGCTTTCTTTGATATAAACAAACCCTCTTGTGACGATATTTGGTTTTGACAAAATGCGGTTGGTGCGTGAATCGATTGCAACGATGACGGAAACCAGTCCGTTGTCGGCTAAGATCTTGCGGTCACGCAAAACAGCAGTAGACAAACCGGAGGAGTCATTGCCATCGACATAGATATCATCGGCAGGAATGCGTTTGTTGCCCATAAAAGCACGTCCATTTCGCAAATGCACCACATCACCGTTTGCACAAATAAAGATATTATCTGGTTCAACGCCGGTTTCAATGGCAGTTTCCTTGTGTACTTTCAACATCTTATATTCACCGTGAATCGGCATAAAGAATTTAGGCTTGAACAACTGCAGCATCAGCTTCTGCTCTTCTGCCGAAGCATGTCCCGAAGTATGCAAACTGTTGAACGGTGAATTCACCAGAACATTGGCGCCTGCGCGAGTCAGTTTATTCACGACTTGGTTCACTGACTGGGCATTGCCCGGGATCGGAGAACTGGAGAAAATAACTGTATCATTTGGGATGATCTTAATGTGACGGTGCGTACCGTTGGCAATGCGGGACAGTGCCGCAAGCGGTTCACCCTGACTGCCGGTACAAATGATTACCAATTTGTTGGCAGGAACTTTATAGATATCGTCGGCATCCACGAAATTGCTTTCTTTGGCGCGGATATGGCCAAGTTTCAGACCAATGGAAATAACGTTTTCCATAGAACGGCCGAAGACGGCAATCTTGCGATCGCAAGCAATAGCCGATTCAATAATCTGCTGAACACGGTGCACATTGCTGGCAAATGTCGCAATGATCAGCCGTGATTGTGTCCGCTGGAAAATTTCCTGAATCGAACGTGCTACTTTTCGTTCGGAAATCGAGAAATTTTCAACACTGGCATTTGTGGAATCACTCATTAACAGAGTTACTCCGAAGTATCCGATATCAGCCATTTTCTGGAAGTCGGAATTGCTTCCTACCGGAGTTAAGTCAAATTTGAAGTCTCCCGTTTCCACAATGCGACCATTCGGTGAATTGACCAAAATACCCAAAGAATCGGGGATGGAGTGCACGGTATTGAAGAAACCAATGGTAAAATGTGTTGTTTCTACCTTGGATTCTGAATTGATTTCAATGATTTTCAGATTGCGGATTTTCCGCTCTTCCAATTTCTTTTTGATCAAAGCAGCCGCAAACCGCGGTGCATAGATCGGAGGCATCGGAATCGCTTGTACCAAGAATGGAATCCCTCCGATATGGTCTTCGTGACCATGGGTAATAATCAAGGCTTTGATTTTGTGCTTGTTTTGAATCAAGTACGTATAATCCGGAATGACATAATCAATTCCCAGAAGTTCTTCTTCCGCAAAGCGGACACCTGCATCGATAATGATGATTTCATCTTCATGTTCAACGCAGTACATATTTTTTCCGACTTCTCCAAGACCGCCTAATGCATATACCAAAGTATCTTTTTGCGTTGATAGTTCATGATCATTGGTGGCAGCACGTTTGGTTGTCGAACTCGTTTTTGTAGTAGTTTCTGACATAAGTTCTGGCTGCTGAAATAAGGACTGCGCAAATTTGCGCTAGCCAGCAGCGTCTCCTTTCTAATAGGGCGTATTTGTTTTCGTATTTCCGCGAGAAACAACGCGTATGTAATCACAATCAATTTCATTGCTTTTTTAAAAAAGCATTCCACAACAAAAAGCATGGCAATCAAAATCGATATAAGTAGATGATACAATATACCATGAAAATCATGGCTGTTTCGCTGTTGATATTATATCACAGTCTTTTGAAAAGTATACTAAAATGAAATAAAAACATACAGCAGTATGTTCTTAATCAATTTTTACGGAATTCGGAATGTCCATAAATGGATTATATGGATTGATGCGATCGTAGAACAGCACGCCATCGAAATGGTCCATTTCATGTTGCACAACGATCGATAAATAACCGGAAAAACGTAGTTCCACTTCTCTATCTCGCAAAAGGTCATAAGCTCTGATTTTGATCTTGGAGAACCGCGGAACATATCCTTGGTGCTCCTCTTCAACCGACAGGCAGCCCTCACCACTTCCCAGATAGGACAGCTGCATGGAATGGGAGATAATCTTCGGATTTACGAAGCAATATTCCACAATCTCTTCATTTTCTTCGTCGCCGATATCGACAACCATCGCAAACATGCGTTTTTTGATTCCGACTTGGGGAGCCGCAAGTCCTACTGCCGGACGATAACCAAACTCCTTCACCAGTTTTTCATCACGAGATTTATGAATATAATCGCGCATTGCAAGCAGTGTTTCTTTGTCTTTGGCACTTAAAGGCAGTTTCACAGCTGCGGATTTTTCGCGCACGCGGGGATCATTATCTTTTAAAATATCATCATATAAAATTTTCATCTGCAAACCTCCATGTAGTATTGTACAATATATTTTTAAAAAAGCAATTGTTAGTAAAGAAATTGAAAATCCTGTGATATCATGTAGGATGATGATTTAAATATAGCAAAAGCTGGGAGGAAGCACAAATGAAATGCATGATTACAGGGTTTGAGCCGTTCGGCAACGAAACAATAAATCCATCCTGGGAAGCTGTTCAGGCCTTGCCGGATGAGATCGAAGGAATTGAAGTAATCAAGTGCTGTCTGCCAACGGCATTTTACCGCTCCAAAGAAGTGCTTTATGCTAAGCTGAAAGAAGTGCAGCCGGATCTTGTCATCTGTGTGGGGCAGGCTGGCGGTCGTGATACAATCAGCATCGAAAAAGTGGCGATTAATTATATGGATGCCCGCATTGCCGACAATAGCGGCAATCAGCCGGTGGATGTATGCATTTGCGAGGAAGGACCGGATGCCTATTTTACGACTTTGCCGCTCCGAAAGATGGTCAGTCATCTGCGCGCTTGCGAGATTCCGGCAACAATTTCATACAGTGCCGGAACCTTTGTCTGTAACTATATTATGTATGCTGCGCTTGACTATATGCACCACTCATCTTGCCCGGTTCCTGCCGGTTTTATTCATGTGCCGTTTGCACCTTCTCAAGGGCTTGAACGCAACGTACCGACTATGTCTTTGCCATTGATTCAAGAGGGTCTGAAGGAAGCGATTCGTGCCATAGCTTTGGATGTCTGCGAGGTGTCGACATCTAGTATGGGGCAAATACAATAAAAAGAAGCCTCTGCGGCTTCTTTTGCTTAATCGAGTTCTTCTGCTTCCTGCAAGACTTCCTGTGAGGTATAAGAGGTTTCACCGTGCTTTGTTTGATTGATGCAAACAAAGGCTAATATAAAGCCTACAACGCTGTACAAGAATAATAAATTGTAATTTTTGGTTGTCATATCGTTAAGGAAGCCAAAGAGAATCGGACTCAGGATTGCTGCCGAGCTGGCAAAGAAATAATAATAGCCGGTATATTTGCCGATGCTGTTGCTGCGGGCAATTTCCACGACCATCGGCAATGAATTAATATTGACAAGAGCCCAGCAAAGTCCTGCCAGGACAAAGCAAATGCGGATCACCATGATATTTGTTACCAATATCTGAACGCCGAACAGGGCAATCATGCCAATGAGGCCAAAACGAATGGTATTTTTGCGTCCGTATTTGGTTCCGATGAATCCCGCAGGGATTGCACCGACAACCAATGCCAGAGAAAAGAAGGTAAGTGTCATCGTTGCAACGCTGCCGCTGACATGAAGCACCTTGGTTGCATATAAGGTAAAGAACGTTTCCACGGCATTATAGCCTGTAAACCAAAAGAAGATTGCCAGCAAGATAAACAGTAAGCTGCGGTTCAAACTTGCTTTCTCGGCAGGTGCAGCGGCAGTTTCTTCCACTGCTTCTTCAGCAGTTTGCTGCGGTTCTTTTACGAAAAAATAAAGAAGCAGCCATGCCAGCATCATCATGACGGAAGTGAACAAGAATGGATAAGCGCGGCCATACTCCAATAGCTTGCCGCCAACCAGGAAAGCGAAGACGGCTCCCAAACCGCCCATTAAGTTAATGACGCCATTGGCTTTCGAGCGCATTGGCGCCGGTGTTACATCCGGCATCAGCGCAACCGCAGGTGCCCGCCAGGTACTCATGATGAAATTGAAGATAATGATCACAAACATGAGCGGCAAAAGCGAAGTCATGCTGGGGATAAAAGTAAATAGTAAGGCACAGATGGGAATGCCAACCAGCATAAAGGGCAAGCGTCGTCCCCGCTTTGTGCGGGTTTTGTCACTGAGAGCACCGAATAACGGCTGGAAAATAACGGCAAATACATTGTCAATCGACATAATGATGCCGATCACGCTCGATTTCACGACATATTCTTCGAGGATAAGCGGGACATTGCTGTTGTAGACGGACCATGCAATGGAAGATGCAAAGAAACCAAAGCCAATCAAAAATGTTTTTTTATAATCTATCTTTAGTTGCTGGTTCATAAGGATCCCCTTTCTGCTATCATCTTACTTGATTTTCAGGGGATTGTCTATCAAATCCAAGTCCCGGACTGTCAATTCATGGTAAAATAATACTGATAAAAAAGTTAAAGAGAGGAGTGATTTGATGTACTATCATGCATGGCTGCAAACAGCCATCGGACGATTGCTTTTGGTGAAAAAAGAGCAGGCACTTGTTTGTGTTTCTCTATTTGAGGAAGATCATCAAACGTTTGTGGAATACTATCATAGCAAGGAAGACGAACAATGCTTGGCCGAAGAGCAAAAACAACTTGCGGAATACTTCGCGGGGGAGCGAAAAGTATTTACATTTCCGATTGCTTATGAAGGTACTAAGTTTCAAAGGCAAGTATGGGATGCATTGTTAAAAATCCCCTATGGAATGACCCAGAGTTATTTGAATATCGCGAAGCAAATCGATAATCCTAAAGCAGTGCGGGGAGTCGGTCAGGCAAACAAACGCAATCATTTGCCGATTGTGATTCCTTGCCATCGGGTGATCTCATCCAAGCAGACGTTGATTGGCTATGCGGGTTCGCATACCAATATACAGGAACAATTGTTACAACTGGAAAAGAGGTATTTATAAATGAAACGAATCCAAGCCTTGCAGCAGCAATTACAAGAACATGATATGACACAGCTGTTGCTTTGTGATCCTATAGCAATTCAGTATTTGATTAACCGCAAGTTTTCATGCGGAGAGCGCTTTTTAGGGTTGCTGGTGAAACCGGAAGGCAAACCGCTGTTATTTTTGAATCAGCTGTTTCCTTGTGCGGAAAGTGAAGTGTTTGATCTACTTTCTTATGAAGATGGCACAGATGTGGTAACACTAGTAGAGAAGTATTTAAATAAGGGGATGCTCGCTGTTGATCAGGCGCTTCCAGCTCGTATTTTGCTGCCGCTTATGAATCAACGGGCTGGCAACATGCAGCTTGGTTCGTTTCTGGTAGATGGCTTGCGGTTGCGCAAAGAAGAAGCAGAGCAGCAGGCGATGCGGCAGGCATCTCTTTTGAATGATCGTATTATGGAGGAAGTAAGCAGCATTCTGAAACCGGGCATTGTCGATTATGAGGTAGAGGAATTTATTCTAAAGAAGCATCGGGAATGCCATGTGCAGGCATCGTTTCCGCCGATTGTGGCTTTTGGCGATGTGTCGAGTGATCCCCATGGCTGTGCTTGCGGCAGGGTTTTGCAGGAGCAGGATGTTGCGATTATCGATATGGGACTTGTATTGGACTCTTATTGCAGTGATATGACAAGGACCTTCGTATTTGCGCAGCCAGACATGACTGCCATCTATGAGATTGTAAAGCAGGCGAATCTTGCAGCGATTGCGGCTGTGAAGCCGGGTGTGCGGTTCTGTGATATTGATGCGGCAGCACGAAATGTGATTGCAGAGGCAGGTTATGGCGACTATTTTGTTCATCGCACGGGGCATGGCATCGGATTGGATGTTCATGAGCCGATGGATGTCAGCAAAGTGAATACGCATCCGGTAGAAGCGGGCATGTGTTTCTCCATTGAACCGGGCATTTATTTGCCGGGAATCGGCGGGGTCAGAATTGAAGATCTTGTGATTGTGCAAAAACATGGAGCTGAAGTGTTGAATCATTTCCCAAAATAAGAAAAGAGGTGAGCCATGCAGGAATTTTTAGATCTGTTCAGTCCGTTTTCCTTGCGCATCATCGGAGCAATTGTTCTGCTGGGTCTTTCGGCTTCATTGCGGGGAAAAGTGCTGGAACTTCTTCTGCGTGGTCTGGCACGTTTGTTTCATAGGAAATATGAGGATCTTGCGAGGTCCTTGCAAGCACTGCTGCTGCCTTTGAAGTGGGGCTTGATATTCCTTTTAGGATATTTGTTGTTTGGTGTTTATTTGCCGCCTTTGCTGGGCCGGCATATCATCAAAATTACGGGAATAGCATGGGCAGCTTGGCTGGGAATGAATATAGTTACGTTGTTGCACCAGAAAAACCTCGGCCGTCCTTTTTTAGGAAGTTCGGTCAGCAACACATTGTTCCGCCTTCTGCACACTATCCTTAAAAGCGCCATTCTCATGATTGCCATCATGATGGCAGCATCAGAAATTGGCTATGATGTAAAAAGTGTACTGGCGGGGCTGGGATTAGGTGGTCTGGCTGTTGCCTTGGCTGCACAGGATGTGTTAAGCCAGATCTTTGGCTGCATAGTGATTGTGATTGACAAACCTTTTGTGATTGCAGACTGGATTGAAACACCGGAGTTCGAAGGTATTGTGGAAACCATCAGCATTCGTTCTACGAAAATACGAACGTTTGAAGATGCTTTGATCACAATGCCCAATGCGAAACTGGTAAATGGGCAAATTACCAATTGGAGCAAGCGCGGACGGCGAAGAATACAGCTGCATCTGCAATTGCATCCATCCACAGTTCAGAAACTTTTAGAAACTTGTATCCAGGAAATGCGGATTCTTCTGACGCAGCATGAGAAGGTGTTTGCTAAGTCTGTTCGTGTGTATTTGGAAGATATCTCCATCATGGGATTCGAAATTTTAGTGGAGTGTTTTATTCCGAATGAGGGTTATGATACCTTCTTAGCAATTCAAGAAGAATTGCAGTTTAAAATCCTGCAAATTTTGAATCAAAAAGAAATTCAAGTAGCATTTACTTCATATCCGCTTGCGGATATGAAGTGATGCTTTTTTTATAGCATGGTTACATTTTGTTTCGAAATAAACGGCAATATGAATTGTAATTTTCTTGTAAAAGGACTACAATACCCTAATGATGGAGGAAGAAGGATGAAACAGTTACTACATCAGGTGCTGTCCATCGATCGATGGATCCCTGAAGAAAAACGCGTTGGACCAATTCCAACAACAAAAGAAATCTATGAAAGGGCATTTCGCATTGCGTGGCCGTCGATTGTAGAATCGGCACTCGTGAGCGTCATCAGCTCTGTGGATATGATGATGGTGGGTGTTCTGGGAACCTCGGCAATTGCTGCGGTTGGATTGACCGGGCAACCTCGGCTTATTTTATTATCTGTGATTTTCTCGTTGAATGCCGGTGTTACTGCGATTATTGCCCGCCGGAAAGGTGAAGAGGATCAGGAGCGTGCCAATGCTGCCATGCGCCAATCCATTTTGCTGTGTTTGTTTGCGAGCTTAACCCTGTCTATTTTGGGATTCATATTTGCGGAAGATATCATGCGGCTGGCTGGAGCCAAAGCGGATTTGATTCAGGATGCAACGACTTATTTTAAGGTGATCTGTACCGGTTTGGTATTTAACTCAATGAGCATGACGATTAATGCGGCCCAGCGGGGCGTCGGAAATTCCAAGATATCCATGCGGACCAATATTACTGCCAACCTTGTGAATGTTGTTTTTAACTATTTATTGATCGGCGGAAACTTCGGCTTTCCGCGGCTGGGAGTTGCCGGAGCAGCAATTGCAACAAATATCGGCTTATTTATTGCGTTTATTATGTCAGTCTATTCGATTACCCGCTATCAAGACAGCTTCTTGTTTGTTTCCAAAAAAGATCATTGGGGTTTCCAAAAAGATACGATGAAAAGTTTGTCGATGGTATCTGGGAGTGCTTTTTTAGAACAAGCATTTTTCCGCATCGGTTTTTTCCTGAATGCCCGCATTGTCGTGGAATTAGGGACTGTTGCCTTTGCGACCTATCAAATCGGGATGCAGGTGATCAATCTGTCATTTGCATTTGGCGATGGATTGGCAGTAGCAGGAAGTGCCTTAATGGGGCAATCTTTGGGTGCTAAGCGCCCGGATCTCGCTAAGATTTATGGAAAATGTTTGCAGCGTATTTCCTTTATGATTTCCACGGTTTTGTTTGTGATCTTCATTTTAGGCCGGTATCAGATTATTGGACTGTTTGATCGCTCTTCCGATGTTCTGGCGGTTGGATCACAGATCATGATGATTATTGCGTTTACGACGCATATCCAAACCTCGCAAATTGTTATTTCAGGATGCCTGCGGGGCGCTGGTGATACGAAGTATGTAGCGGGAGTTGCCATGTTATCCACGGCATTAATTCGTCCGTTATCTACTTACTTGCTTTGCTTTACCTTTGGATTTGAGGTGCTTGGGGCTTGGTTTGCATTATTCATTGATCAATGTATGCGGCTGACTTTAAATTACATGCGCTTTCACAAAGGGGATTGGACGAAAATTCAATTATAAGCATGATGTTTTGTTGAAGAGTGTTAAATATCAAAGGATATTTGGCACTTTTTTCTATTGTTTGCTATAATAATGAAATAAGGCAATTGCGGAGGAAACAGGCATGTACATATTACGAACATTGCAAGAACAGGATGTTGAATTGGTTCAGTCGTGGCTTGCCCAGGAATATATCGCTAAGTGGTTTGGGGAAGGTTCCGCGTGGATGGATGAGATCAATGGCCGTTATAAAGAGTATTCTTTTATCCGTCATTTTATTGCCTTGCATCATGACCGCCCGATAGGCTTTGTTCAATATTATCACTATGCGAATGTTTCGCATGATCCACTCGATGAAGGAATATATGGAATTGACTATGCAATCGGAGAAAGTTCTCTGCTTGGTCAAGGGATCGGAAGACGGCTTGTAGAACTTATCTGTCATCAAGTGCTGGAAGATAACTCGGATGTTACTTGTATTGTTGCTGATCCAGCTGTCGAAGATGGGAAAATCAATATTCCTTCTATCAAGGTATTGGAAGCCAATCAATTCATATTTGATGCGCATGCAGGATTGTACCGGAAAAATATAGTATAAGAAAGCATGATAGAATGGTGGCAAAGAAAGTCTATTGCCTAAAAAACACAAAAACGCCACTTTGATATGGGAATTCGCAGAAACAAATGCTAGAATAAAGAAAAAGGAGACATAACATGATTCAGACAGTTACAATTAACCCATCACTGGACCGCTATTATGATATTCATCAAGTAGATATCAATGCACTAAACCGTGTATTGGAAAAAAGTGATTTTCCCGGCGGTAAAGGGATTAATATTGCTCGTGTTTTAAATGAGCTGGGAACGACTTCCACCGTCTATGGCTTTGTTGGCGGACAAAACGGGGATATGCTTGTAGAAGCATGCAGCGAACTGAATACCCATTTTATTCGCATTGCAAAGAATACGCGTGTCAACCATAAATTCAGAGATTTAACCAACCATACAATTACCGAGTTCAATGAGTTTGGACCAGATGTAACAGATAAAGAATTTATGATTTTGCAGCACTGCCTGTCTCGTGATATTTTGGCGAATGACTGGTGTGTATTGGGGGGCTCGGCACCAAAGGGACTGGAAGACGATGTGTATGTGAAGTTGATGGCAATTATTCGTCATCGGCATGGCAAAGTCATGGTCAGCTGCGACATGCCGTGGATTAAGCCGGCGCTGGAGAGCCTGCCGGATGTAGTGAAGGTAAATTTGCAGGAACTGGAACGCCTTGCGCAAGTAAAATTTGAAGATATTAAAGAAATTAAACGCTATTGCTTGGAGTGGATTACCAGAGGAGTTGGTTTGTTTATTGTTTCCCTGGGTTCCGATGGAGCACTTTTCGTAAGTGAGGAAAAAACAATATACTGCGAATCTTTGGAAGTAACTGTTGTGAATACGGTTGGTGCCGGTGATGCGATGCTGGCGGGCATTGTAAAGTGTTTGCAGGAAGAATCTTCCATCGAAGAATTGGCATCTTTTTCAATCGCATGTGCTACTGCCGCAGTTGCCAGAGATGAAATTGCAGTCGGCAGCTTAGACACGGTTCAGGACTACCAAAAACAAGTAATCATCAGAGAATTATAGGAGTGTAAAAGAGGGTTTTGAGTAGAAAGTAAAAAATTTTCAAAAATAAAATTATTTTCATCTTATTTTCACATTCTCAACACATTTCAATGGTATAGTCTAAGTGTAGATAAAAATCTACTTTCCCTCTTCTATAAATATAGTAAAAAAAGCTATTTATCCCGTGATATAAATGGCTTTTTTTATCGTTTGCGCAGGCTAGCGGAGTTTTCATGAAAAAAGACTTGCCTGAAACAAGTCCGGATTATTCAAAGCGCTGCTTATAGGTGCATTGCCGGCAAAGTGCTTCGACAGCTTTTTGTGCTTGAAATCCTTCCCGCATTGCTGTTGCTTTGGGTGTTTGCAGCAGATCGATGAGCGGTGTCTTATGAATATTGCCTAATGCCAGCTGTCCTTCACTATCCAAACAGCATGGAACAACAGTGCCGTCAGCTAAAATCGCAATATGAGTCTTTAAAGCAAGACAGCAGCCATCGTGCAAGGCGGCTTGTTTTTGCTGTGCCTGAACAGGCCATTCGAATGCATGCTGCTGATGCAGGAAAATACGGTATGCCAAACGATGCCCGTTTTGCGGGCTTGCTTCAGGAAGCAATGGGAATTGGGGCTGATAATAGTCCTGCAGATAGTTTAAAATGGCCCCATACTGACCATTGGTATTCCACAGGCGATACATGATGGTTGTGGGAATTTGGCGGGTTGCCTGATCTGCAAAGGAAGTAATTTCCTTTAGATATTGTGACAAAGAATATGCATTTTGCCCAATATCTTCCATACTATGAAGAGAGATATTGATCTTTTTAATATGATGATGCTTCAGCAAGATTGGTGCCATTGCGTTTAGCAAATAGCCATTGGTTGTGATATTTACAAAAAGACGAAAGTCAGCGGCAATGGCAAGCAAGGCATCTAATTGCGGATGCAGCAAAGGTTCGCCCAGTACATGCAGATAAATGGTATCTGTCAGCTGCTGTACCTCGGAAAGAATATGTTTAAATTCTTCTTGTGTCATCACTTGCGGTTTTCGTTTCGTTTTTGGACAAAAAGAACAATGAAATTGACAGCTGTTAATGATTTCTATGTAGACATGTTTGAATGATCGCATAACATCCTCCGTACCTATTGTACCATAAAGCAGGATAAAAAGAGAACTTTCAGACAAGGAAAGCGCATTCTACTTATACGTTTCATATGGTTATTATCAGATTTGTAAAAAATATGTAAAAATAGTATCATTTCTAATTTGAAAGTGCTATGATAGTTCTCGCTTTATCTGTGAGATAAGCATGAGGTGAAAGAAAATATATGGGAGAGTTTCATTCGAAGAAGCGAAAACCATGGCCCGCGACACGTACCATTCTGATTAGCTTTTTTCTGGTGATCCTGATTGGATCACTGCTTCTGGAATTGCCGGTAAGCAATGTTGGAGGTGTTAGTGCCGGGTATTTGAATAACTTGTTTGTAGCTACATCTAATACTTGCGTTACCGGTTTGACGCCAATTGTTGTTGCTGAACAATATACTTGGTTTGGACAAGTCGTTTTGATCTTTTTGATGCAAATCGGCGGACTGGGGTTCATGACAATAGTGGCGGTTTTGATGGTATCAAGAGGACATAAGCTGAAACTGTCAGAACGGGGACTGATGCAAGATGCCCTTAGTCTTACATCAACGACAAATGTCGGAGTTATTTTACGCAGGATTATGAAATATGTTGCCATTATCGAGGGGACAGGCTTTCTTCTTTATGCAACCCAGTTTGTACCTGAGTTTGGGCTGAAAAAGGGACTGTTTGTATCTTTGTTTACAGCGGTATCGGCATTTGTGAATGCCGGGTTTGATAATATCGGTCCTGCCAACCTGCAGCCGTATGTGCATAACATTGTGATTAATGCAACGACAACTTCCTTGATTATTCTGGGAGGAATTGGGTTTATGGTATGGTTTGATGTGACAGATCATGTTCGCAAAGGACTTAGAAACAAGCTGTCCGTGCGAAAAATGCTGCAGTCGCTGACATTGCATACAAAATTTGTTTTGTTTATGACGTTGTTTTTGCTGATCAGCGGAACAATTCTCATTTTTATCCTGGAATCACAAAATCCGGGCACTATGAAAGACTACACGTTGTGGGAAAAGATCGTTGCATCCTTCTTCCAATCCACAACCTTGCGAACGGCGGGATTCAGTACGATTGATTTCGGGAAGATTTATCCGGCAACGGCCATGATTATGATCTTATATATGTTCATTGGAGGATCACCGGGAGGTACCGCCGGAGGAGTTAAGACAACCACCTTCGGGCTGGTGGTGCTGGGTATTTTCAATGAACTGCGCGGCGTAGGCAGCATTACTTTGTTCAAGAAGCAAGTCAGCAAAGATAACTTGGCAAAAGCTTTGGCAATCATGGGCTTGAGTTTCAGCTTTTTATTTATCATGGTGCTGTTTTGCGTAATCGCCCAAGAAGGAACATTCCTGGAGCTGTGGTTTGAAGCTGTTTCAGCGCTTGCTACCGTTGGTTTATCCTTGAACTTGACACCAACTTTAGATGCAACCGGAAAGATTGCGATGATTTTATTGATGTATATCGGCCGCGTAGGTGTCATGACAGTTGGAGTATCAATGAGTAAAAGATCCAGTATATATAAAAATGAAATCCAATATCCGCACGATCATGTGCAAATTGGCTAGGAGGAAGTATGGCAAAAAAACAATATCTCGTATTAGGACTGGGTATCTTTGGATCAACGGTCGCTAAAACGCTATCTGAATATGGACATGAAGTATTGGCAGTAGACCAGGACATCACTTGCGTGGATCGCATTGCCCCAATGGTATCGCAGGCAGTACAAGCAGATATGACCAATATCGAGCAATTGCGGGTAATTGGTGCCGGGGAATTTGATGTTGCAATTATAGGAACCGGAAGTGATCTGGAAAATACGCTGCTTGCTGTTTTGAATTTAAGAGAATTGGGTGTTCCTTATATTGTTGCGAAAGCCAAGAATAAAACAGCGATGAAAATTTTGGAAACGATGGGTGTGGATCGCGTGGTGCGGCCGGAAAAAGAAATTGGCGAACGTACAGCGAAAAGCTTACTGAGTTATAATATTTCCGATTTAGTTGCAGTTGACGACAAGTACAGCATTGTTGAGTTGATTGTTCCCAAAGAATGGGTTGGGAAATCACTGCGGCAATTGGAATTGCGCAGCCAGTTCGGCATCAATGTCATTGGCATTCGCGGTGCTCATGAAAAAACGACAGATGTAGCATTTGCTCCTGAATTTATTTTAAAACCAGAAGATCATCTGCTTGTGATTGCGGAAACAATCGTTTTAGAGCGGCTTGATCATGAAATCTCCAAAAAATAACAGCTGATCTTGCCCGCAAGGCAGGATCTTTTTTATAATATTGCTGCCGGCCATTTCCATATTGTCTCATTTGCTGTATCATAATGCGAAGAAGCAGAGATTTTTCTAATGAGGTAACTATGAATATAAAAGAAAAAGCGAAGCAGCTAAAAACAGATATACCTGCCATTTTCTTGTGTTTAAGAAGCAATCAGACACCGCTTATTGCAAAAGTATTGGCAGGCATTACGGTCATCTATGCGTTATCTCCGATTGATCTCATTCCGGACTTTATTCCGGTGGTGGGGTATTTGGATGATATTTTGATCTTGCCTGTGCTTATCATGCTGACTGCAAAGTGCATTCCCGAGGAAACGTTTCTTCGATTCAGAAAAGAAGCGGAAGGTATGTGGGTGAACGGAAAACCGAAAAGCTGGTATTATGCAGTTCCGATTGTGGTGATCTGGCTGCTGCTTCTGCTATGGTTTTTGAAAGCAATTGGAAGTTAATGCGAAAACAAGCAATCGTTTTATAAACGTGAATTTTATTAAGCTTATTATACGTATTGTCTGTGGAGGTGCTGAAAAGCAGGGTTGTTTAGTGAAAAAATGCTGCGGTAGCGTAAATACAACCTGAAGTTGACAAAAGGAAAAGCGAAGTTGGTAGTGAAAAGCTGCTGCATTGCTATAATGGATACGAGGTGATAACAATGGAGTTTTATCAAAAATTGAGAAGTATTCGAAAAGAGAATGGAATGTCACAAGAGGATTTGGCGGATCACTTAGGGGTATCGCGCCAGGCAGTCAGTAAGTGGGAAAGTGGTCAGGGCTTTCCGGAAACGGACAAGCTGCTGCAAATGAGCACTTTGTTTCATGTGTCCTTGGATTATTTGCTGAAAGAGGAGCAAGGTGACGCTGGCAGTGAAGAACCAGGATATTATGCCAGCAGAGAAATGGTCGAAGGATTCTTGCTTGCAAGACGCCAAGGGGCTTTCCGTATCGGGGTTGGTGTAGCGCTGATCATCGTATCATTGGTCTTTGTTTTCCTGTTTGAGGATAACATAGGTGTTGTCTTATTTTTGCTTGGTGTTAGCGTAGGGGTGTCAATGCTTGTTGCACATGGTTTCTGGTCTAAGTCATACAAAGAGCTGGAAACTCAGCCGCTGCTGTTTGATGCTGCTTTTATCAAGGAATTCCGCAATGCACATGTCGGGCGCCGCAAACGATATGGCTTGCAAGTTGTACTTGGTATTTTTATTATTATACTCAGCTTCGCAGCGATGCTGTTGTTAGAGGAGATCAGCGGAGCGTTTGGGGAGCAGTCAATGGCTTTTTTACCGCCGCTATGGGCACTTGCCGTATTTTTATTTATCAGTGCAGGGTCGGCAATGAGTGCAGAAGCGATTATCGCTAACAATGCAGAACACATCAAAGAACAAGAAGCAGAGAATAAAAGCAGCTGGATTTGGGGTGTTGTTATGCCATTGACAGCGATGGGCTATCTGGCGCTTGGGTTTCTTTGGAATGCATGGCATCCCGGCTGGCTGGTCTTTCCGATTGCGGCACTGATTTGCACCGGAATTACCGGGTGGCATAATTCCCGGTAAAGGAAACAAAATCAAGTATACGTTAAACTAGAAAGCAGCAAATGAGGTCAAATTCATTTGCTGCTTATTGTTTGGTCTCTGTTTTTCGAAAATGGATTGCGGAAAATTTGAAAAATAAATTTGCTATTTTTTAGCTTAATTTCTGCTATAATGAAAAAAAGATAGGGGAATTGCGTATGAAAGAAGCACTATTTTCATTTGTAAAACAAGAAATGAATCAATTTGTCGGACATGATTTTGACCATAGTGTCCGCGTCCATCGCAATGCGGTTCGAATTGCTGAAGATGAGACATGTGACATGATGGTAGTGGAAGCAGCAGCCATCGTTCATGACTATCTGGATCATAAATTTGGCGGCGATACAAAAGAACGGCAGGAAAAGCTGGCGCATGTTCTATCTGAGGTAGGCCTTTCATCTTCACAAACGGAGTTGGTATTAGGTATTATCAATACGATGTCTTTTACAAAAGGCGTATTGATGACCACAATGGAAGGAATGATTGTGCAAGATGCTGATCGACTCGATGCACTTGGAGCAATTGGGATTGCCCGAACGTTTGCTTATGGCGGGCATTTAGGAAGACCATTGTATGGAACCGATGAATCATCCTTGCAACATTTTCATGATAAATTGTTTAAATTGAAGAATTTGATGAATACTTCCAAGGGAAAGGTACTGGCGATTGCGCGTCATGAATTTATGCTGATGTACATGGAACAGCTGGCGCAGGAACTTCGCATGTAATGATATGAAACATCTGGTGTTGAATTACTTCAAGAATTGGAATCATCAATCATTTGACTTGAATCGGATGCAGGTTAGTCCTGTTTGCGTGATCTTGGATCATAGCAGGCAATCTTCGTATCCCAGCTATGAATCTTATTGGAATGAGAAACAAACTACGCTGCAAGGGATGCAATTTGACATCCAGCGCTGTGATGATTTTGATGACATGGTCATCGTGCTGGCGCAAGTGAGCAAGCAAAAAGAAGTGAAGTATGACTACATCGGTTATTTTAATACGGAAGAGGAACAGATCCGCAAGATTGAAGAATATTGGTGCGAGAGGAGATAGCAAATGAAGGAACATGCGCTGCGCTTAACCAGAGGCATGGATTTGAAGCTAGGCATTGAAGCTTATGTAAAACAGCATGGGATACAAGCAGGAGCACTGGTGTCTTGTGCAGGATGCGTCAGTGAGGTTTGTCTGCGGACAGCGGATGGAATCAGTGAATACAAAGAGCAGAAAGACTATGAAATTGTTTCTTTGCAAGGTACAGTCAGTGTGAATGGATGCCATTTGCATGTTGCATTGTCTGATCAGTCGCTGCGTACAATTGGCGGGCATTTGAAGCCGGGATGCATTGTGAATACGACAGCAGAAATTATTATATTAGAACTGGATTCATTTGTATTTAGAAGAGAAATGGATGGAAAAACCGGCTATCCGGAACTGCAAATACACGCAGCAACGGCAAACGTAAGCGATGAGTAACTTTAACGATTTTACGAGATATTTAGCGAAAAAAATAAAACAATTTACTTGACTTTCTGTTAGGAATTTAGTAGTATATTAACGGATAGAAAATATCCCCACAATCCGATTTCACTTATTACATTCCCCCCAAATTTGTGTAATAAGATCCCCCCAATATGAAATCGGAAGGTAAATTCAAAGCGACGTAAGTCGCTTTTCTTGTTAATAGGAGGTACTGCCATGTTAATTGCTGCCATGAAAGACAATTTGTATGCACCATGTGTGATCGCCCATATCCGTCATACAGTGCGTGTTTTTATCAAGAATGAATATAATGAGTATTTGTTTCTTCATATTGTCGGGGAAGACTTATTTGGGGTACGGGATCATCTGGAAACCATCGGAGGCGGCATTGAACAGGGAGAATCCGAAGAACAGGCTGTCACCCGGGAAGTTATGGAAGAAAGCGGTTATTTGGTTGAACAAATGGAATATATCGGGGATATCATTGATGAATATCGATTGATTCAAAGAGAAACACATTCGCATTTTTATGCGGCACAAGTAAAAAAAGAATCGTATGGTGCTTGCCATCGGACACCGGAAGAACAGCTGCTGGTGCAAAACATGATTTGGGTGCCGGATGATGCGGTAGCGGCAATCCTAGATCCAATAAAACAAACTGGAACCATCGGGGAACTGGTTCACCGCCGTGATTTAGAAGCGTTTTTATTCTATCAACAACATAAAAAGTAGACGGGTGTCTACTTTTTCTTACTCATATACTTCTCCGTAATATTCTTCCAATGTCAGGTTGTTTTCAACCAGAATCTGCGCAAGTTCCTTGCCGACATAGCGGATATGCCAAGGTTCTGCGTTATACTGCGTAATCATTTCCTTTTCTTTGGTATAGCGGACAATCCAGCCATATTTCCAGCCTTCTTCCACAAGGAAGATGCCATGCGGCGTGTCTATGAAGTCCTGCCGCAGACTGTTGTCTGTTGTCGTTACATCGGTCACATCCATTGCCAAGCCTAATTGGTGCTCGCTGCGCCAAGGCAATGCATTAAAGCGGGCAGCACTGCCCTTGTTTCTATTATATGCCTGGGAGAAATACGTATTTTGCAGATCGGAGCTGCGCCAGCCGTCTCTTGCATAAAAGGTAAGACCTGCTTCTTTTGCGGCTGCATCCAATTCTTTCCAGGCTTCGGCAGCTTCTTTCCGTAATTTTGACGGACGGCTGAAGTTGGTTTCAATAGACACCAGATCTTCGGGAATCCAGCCTTCTTCAATGGCATAGTACTTATTGATTAACACCGTGACATCCATTAATTTTTCCGGATCTGTCACGACCACCGGCTTGACGGTTTTGGGATCCAAAAAGCCATCGTATGAAAGAAACGTACCTTCAAAGAATGCTTCCTTGGCTTTGGGAAGCTTATTTTCTTCATACGGATCTTTCGGTGCTGTGGTTGTCGTTACCGCCGTTGTAGTGGTAAGCGGCGGCTGCTGCGGTTGTTTGGCGGCACAGCCGATAAGGCCAGTCATGACGAAACAAATGCATAAAAAACGTTTCATAATTTCCTCCTGCTGATCATAATTAGTTTCGCACTCAATGGTGCATTTATGAATTCGTATTGAATGATTTCGGATTGCTTTTTGATTGTATCACAAAAGGCAAGAACGGCATCATATTCTTCTTTTCCGTTCGGATGTCCGACATAGCAAGCCAGCTGAATGCAGCCATCAACTGCGAGATGGGCAAACGCGCGTTCCAATGCTGGAATTGTGGTAGCCGCAGTGGTAGTAAGTGCTTTGTCGGAAGCTGGCAAGTATCCTAAATTGAAGATAAATAAGGATACTTGTTCGTGGATATGCTGGGCAAAGTTTTCATGAGAGTCTTGAATGATGGTTACATTTGGATAGTCCTTCAATGCTTCTTTAGAAGCTGCAATCGCAGCGGGATGAAGATCAAAGGCATACACATGTTTGACAAGCGGTGCCAAGTACAGGGTATCATGTCCGTTGCCAACCGTCATGTCAACGACAATGCTGGATGGCTGAATCACGTGTTGCATCAAATGATGGGCCATCTCCAGGATGCTGGGTAAACGGTACTGTTTCATTGCCATAACCGTCCTTGCCAGGTATTGCGTCTCACCATTTCTTTGTCGATGTCATTGAGCACAATGGTCTTGTTACGAGTCCATTCAGGCGCCAGCAGCAGATCTGCCGGGGCATCACCCGTTAAACGCTGGATAATCATGGCAGGCGGCAGCACCTCCAACTGGGATACGACCGTTTCAATATATGCCTCTTTGCTCATCAGCGGAAACGGCTTGCGCTCAAAGGTTTTGCCCATTGCTGTTTGCTTCATTACATGCAGCATATGGATTTTGACAGCCTGAATATCCAGTGCCGCAACAGCTTTCGCGGATTCCACCATCATATCCGGTGTTTCACCGGGCAAAGAATTCATCAAGTGGGTGACAACCGGCAGTCCGTGATCTCTCAGACGTTTCACAGCAAACTGAAAGTTCGCAAAGGAATGACCGCGATTGATCAGCATCGCTGTTTCATCGTGCATGCTTTGCAGCCCGAGTTCAATCCAAACTTCCTTGTCCTGATGGTAGCTTGCCAAATAGTTGATGATCTCTTCGCTAAGGCAATCACTGCGGGTCGCAATCGCAATTGCCACAATGTCATTCCGATAGCGAAACGGCTCATACAACTGCTTTAATACCGCAAGCGGGGCATAGGTATTGGTGAATGCCTGGAAATAGGCAATTGCCAGACCGCCCGGCCATTTGCGTTCCATCATCTGCTTGCCCTGTTCAAACTGGATCAGCAAATCATCCTGCACATTGCCGGCATAATCGCCGCTGCCTGAAGAACTGCAGAAGGTACATCCGCCGTATCCGGCGCTGCCATCGCGATTGGGGCAAGTGAATCCGGCATTCAGCGGTACTTTATATACTTTTTGCTGATAACGATGCTTCAAGTAATAATTCCATGTGAGATATCGCTTGTTGTCATCGCTATATAAAAAGGGATTGAGTTGCTTCATAGTATCACCATGCAATATTATAACAGATTCTATCCATACTTGGTTCAATCATCTGCAGATTGCCTGTTTTTTGAAATAAGCAGCACAATCATTACTTTGCTAGCAATCATCAAATGGTGCATAAAACTAAAAAAAATAAATGTTTACTCTAGGCAAAGAAGTGGAATTTTCTTATACTAATGCTAGAATAAGAGTTCGTTTTGTGAAAGGAGGAATACCGATGGAACAAAGATCCATGATTGAAATTGCCATCCAGATTGCATTGGATGCGCATGCTGGACAAGTAGATAAAGCAAATCAGCCTTATATTTTACATCCTTTGCGGATGATGAGCAAAGTAACGGAAGAAGAAGAGCGGATTGTTGCGATCTTGCATGATGTGGTAGAAGATAGTGCGGTGACCGTGGCTGAATTGGCAGAATATGGTTTTTCCAAGCGGGTGCTGGATGCTGTCGATTGTCTGACCAGACAGGATGAAGAAGACTATGAGGCATATATTGAACGAATACTGACCAATTCACTGGCAAGTGTAATCAAGCTGGTGGATTTGGATGATAATATTAACCGCAATCATTTTGATGATGAAAGCAGCAAGTTGCGCAGGCAAAAATATGAGCAAGCAAAGAACAGAATTTTATTTGGATAGCAAAGATCATCAAACAGGCTGATGATTTTTTTTATGAAAATGGATTTAATATTTAACCAAAAGTTTAGTTATATAAAACAAAAATATACTGTTTACAAATACTAAACTAAAAAGTTATAAAATTTAACGTAAAATGATTGACAACAGATTGCGAATTCTATACACTTACTTCCGTTGCGGCAGTGTTGCGCCAACACAAAAAGAAGTTTGCAGGAAACAGTGTTTTTTGTTCAAACTAAGGTTGTGTGTCAGCGACTGTGAACACAAGAGAAGCAGGTATGCTAAGTGGGTGATCAGAATGAACGAAAAAATTAAATTATACGGATTTAATAATCTGACAAAGACGTTGAGTTTTAATATTTATGACGTCTGCTATGCGAAAAGCAAAAAGGCGCAAAATGAATATGTTGCCTATATTGATGAACAATATAATGCCCAAAGGCTGACCAAAATCTTGTGCGATGTGACAGAAATGATAGGTGCTCATGTGCTCAATATCTCCATGCAAGACTATGATCCGCAAGGAGCCAGTGTCACCATTCTGATCTCGGAAGAACCGCTGGAACCAGGTACATTGGATCCATCCTGCAATGGCGGAGCCGAAGTTTTAGAAAAGCGGCAGACCGTATGCGGGCATTTGGACAAAAGCCATTTGACGGTGCATACGTATCCTGAATATCATCCGGACAACTCTATTTCAAGTTTCCGGGTTGACATCGATGTATCCACATGCGGCAGAATTTCACCGCTCAATGCCTTGGATTACTTGATCGGAAGCTTTGATTCCGACATTATTACCATTGATTACCGAGTACGCGGATTTACCAGAGAAGTGGATGGCCGCAAATGCTTTTTGGATCATAAGGTAACATCGATTCAGGAATATATTGATTCCCGTACATTGCAAAAATATGATGCACAAGATGTGAATGTGTATCAATCAAATATCTTTCATACCAAACTGCTGATTAAAGAAATTGAATTGCAAAACTATTTGTTTAATCAGGATACCAATGAATTTACTCCGAAGCAGCGGTTGGAAATCACAAACAACTTGCGCCGGGAAATGATTGAGATATACAGTGGAACAAATGTCTATGAGTAAACAGCAGCGGACACCGATTTATGAAGCTTTGCTGAACAACAAAAAGAAGCGGATAGTTTCGTTTGATGTACCCGGCCATAAGCAAGGCAAAGGCAGCAAGGCTCTCACGGAAGCATTTGGTGAAACTTGTGTTTCACTGGATGTGAATTCATCGAAGCCGCTGGATAATTTGACACATCCAACATCGGTGATTTTTGAAGCAGAGCAGCTGGCGGCACAGGCATTTGGTGCCAAGCATGCGTTTCTGATGGTCAATGGTACTTCTTCGGCGGTGCAAACGATGATTTTGTGTGCGTGCAAGCGTGACGATAAGATTATTCTGCCGCGCAATGTCCACAAGAGTGTCATCAATGCTCTGGTATTATGCGGCGCCATCCCGGTATATGTGAATCCGGGAGTCAGCAAGGAATTGGGGATTCCGCTAGGCATGGCAATGGAAGATGTCCGGCAGGCGATCCGCCAGCATCCTGATGCGAAAGCTGTCTTTGTCAACAATCCAACCTACTATGGTATCTGCAGTAACTTGCAGGCGATTGTGGAAGAAGCCCATCAAGCAAATATGCTGGTGCTTTGTGACGAAGCGCACGGAACACATTTCTACTTCGGCGAGAACTTGCCAAAGGCAGGGATTCATGCCGGCTGCGATTTAGCAGCTGTGAGCATGCATAAAACAGGCGGTTCGCTGACCCAAAGCTCTTTCTTGCTCATTGGGGAACAGATGGACCCGGGATTTGTCCGGCAGCGCATCAATTTGACGCAGACAACAAGCGGAAGTTATCTTTTGATGGCATCCCTGGATATCGCCAGACAGAATTTAGCGATGCATGGCAAGGAGATTTTTGCTCAGGTGCTCGAACGTGCTTGCTATGCCAGGGAAGAAGTAAATCGTCTTGGCGGGTATCGGGCCTTCGGCAAAGAAATCATCAACCATGATACCATCTATGATTTTGATGAAACAAAACTTAGCATTCATACCAGAACCATGGGTCTGGCAGGAATTGAAGTATATGATATCTTGCGGGATGAATACGGCATTCAAATTGAGTTCGGTGATTTGGGCAATGTACTGGCTATCATTTCCGTGGGCGATCGCAATTTAGAAATAGAACGGTTGCTGGGTGCTCTGGCCGAAATCAAGCGGCTCTATCCGCCGCGCCAGATCACATTGTTTGATCACGAATATATTGATCCGCTGGTAGAAATGGCTCCGCAGGAAGCATTCTATGCCAGGCAAAAACCGGTTCCGATGGAAACGAGCATCGGTGCTATCTGCGCCGAGTTCGTGATGGCCTATCCGCCGGGAATTCCGATTCTGGCACCTGGTGAGAAAATTACCCAGGAAATATTAACTTATATTGCATATGCGAAAGAAAAAGGTTGTGTTTTGACCGGTACTAAAGATATGCAGTTGAAACAACTATATGTGGTGGAGGTAGAATAATGGAATTGTGGTATACAGAAGAACATAGCGAAAATGTACGCTTCTCAATCAAAGTAGATCAGCAGCTGCTGAGCAAGCAAAGTGCTTTCCAGCGGATTGATGTCTTTGCATCAAAAGAATTTGGCAAGTTTTTTACGCTTGATGGCCTCATGATGGTGACGGAAAAAGATGAGTTCATCTATCATGACATGATTGTCCACGTCGCAATGGCAACGAATCCGGCAATCAAAAAAGTATTGGTGATTGGTGCAGGAGATGGCGGCACCGTTCGGGAATTGACACGCTACTCAGGCATAGAGCATATTGATATGGTGGAAATTGATCAAATGGTTGTTGATGTGTGCAAGGAATATTTTCCTGTAACTGCTTCTAAACTGGATGATCCGCGCGTATCGATTCATTATGAAGATGGATTGAAGTTTGTTCGTTCCAAAAAAGATGAATACGATTTTATTATCGTTGACAGCACTGATCCATTCGGTCCGGGTGAAGGGTTGTTCACGAAAGAATTTTACGGCAACTGCTTCCATGCATTAAAAGAAGACGGAATCTTGGTGAATCAGCATGAAAGTCCGTACTATCAAACTTATGCGAAAAGCATGCAAAGAGCTCATCGCCGCATTCGCGAGTTCTTCCCGATTGCCCGCGTTTACCAAGCGCATATTCCGACTTATCCGTCCGGGCACTGGCTGTTCGGGTTTGCTTCGAAGCACTATGATCCGCTGCAGGCAGATACCAAACAGTGGGAAGCATTGCAGTTAGCAACCAAATATTACAATGCTGCCTTGCATACCGGCTGCTTTGCCCTGCCGACTTATGTCCAGGAGCTGCTGCTGGGGAGTGAAGATGAGCAGTAGAGCACTGAATGTAGCGACCTTCATCGGTTGCGATACGCCATATGAGGAAGCTGAAATAGTATTGTTCGGAGCTCCTTTTGATGGAACAACGAGCTTTCGGCCGGGTACCCGGTTTGGGCCAAGTGCCATCCGTTCCGAATCGATAGGATTAGAAACCTACAGTCCGTACTCCGGACTTGATCTCGTAGATCAAAAAATTGCGGATATCGGCGATTTGGAATTTCCGTTTGGCAATCCACGCAAAGTACTGGATGTCATCAAGCAAACAACATCTGATATCTTGGCAGAACAGAAATTGCCGTTTATGCTGGGAGGCGAACATCTGGTTACGTTGGGCAGTGTTGAAGCAATGGCGGAAGCATACCCTGACCTTTGCATCATCCACTTTGATGCCCATGCCGACTTGCGGGAGGACTATCTGGGGGAACCATTATCCCATGCCACTGTGCTGCGTCGCTGCTATGATTTGCTGGGGGATCACCGAATCCATCAATTTGGCATTCGTTCGATGTCGAAAGAAGAAGACCATTGGGCAAAAGATCACGTGCATATGCATAAATTCAGCTTTGCGGGTTTAGAAAAAACAGTTGCGGACTTGCAAAAGCAAGGGCATCCTGTTTACCTGACAATTGATTTGGATGTATTGGATCCTTCGCTGTTTCCGGGAACTGGAACGCCGGAAGCGGGAGGAGTATCGTTTCAAGCTTTGCTGGAGGCAATCCAGCTGGTATGCAAACTGCCGATTGTTGGGGTTGATGTCAATGAATTGTCACCGCATTATGATATTAGCGGCAGTTCAACCGCAGTGAGCTGCAAAGTTGTCCGTGAATTATTAGTATTGTTATCTGAAGGAGGAAGAAAATAATGAGCGAAGTATTACAAAAAGGAACTATGTTCTTCACATCGGAATCGGTGACAGAAGGACATCCAGATAAAATATGTGATCAAATCTCCGATGCTGTGCTGGATGCTATCTTGGAACAAGATCCAATGGCACGCGTAGCATGCGAAACTTGCTGTACTACAGGGATGGTCATGGTGATGGGGGAAATTACAACCAACTGCTATGTTGATATTCCTAAAATTGCCCGAGATGTTGTATTGGAAATTGGCTATGACCGTGCCAAATATGGCTTTGACGGGCATACTTGTGCCATTCTAACATCAATTGACGAGCAATCCAGCGATATTGCAATGGGTGTTAATGCGGCACTGGAAACCCGCAATCAAGAAGAAGAACAAAATAACGGTGCCGGTGACCAAGGAATGATGTTTGGCTACGCATGCGATGAAACAGAAGAATTGATGCCGCTGCCAATTTCCCTTGCCCATCGTCTTTCCAGAAAATTGACAGAAGTCAGAAAAAACAAAACGCTTCCTTACCTGCGTCCGGATGGCAAAACGCAAGTAACGGTAGAATACGAAAACGACCGTCCAAAACGGATTGATACCATCGTCATCTCAACGCAGCATGCCGAGGAAGTTTCTTTGGAAACGATCAGAGAAGATTTGATGGTTCATGTGATTGCTACTATCATTGATGCACAGCTCATGGATCAGCAAACGAAAATCTTCATCAATCCTACCGGCCGTTTTGTCATCGGAGGTCCGCAAGGCGACAGCGGCTTGACAGGCAGAAAGATTATTGTTGATACGTACGGCGGCATGGCACGCCATGGCGGCGGAGCTTTCTCCGGAAAAGATGCAACGAAAGTTGACCGCAGTGCAGCATATGCAGCACGGTATGTAGCGAAGAACATCGTAGCTGCCGGATTGGCCCATAAGTGCGAAATTCAGCTGGCATATGCGATTGGGGTTGCCCAGCCGGTCAGTATCATGGTGGATACTTTTGGTACCGGCAAATTGGCAGATAGTGAGATTGCCGGAATTGTTGCGAAGGAATTTGATTTGCGCCCAACAGCAATTATCCGTACCTTGGAACTGCGCAAGCCTATTTACCGCAAATTGGCTGCTTACGGCCATATGGGGCGTATTGACTTGAATGTGCGCTGGGAACAAACAGACCGCATTCAAGATCTGCAAGCATACCTAAAATAATCGATATATAATAATTGAAAGATACATAGCAAAGTTGCTGTGTATTTTTTATTAAAAGAAAGATAGGGCAGCTCAGGCATATATTTCTGGAGTGAAACCGCTTGCTAAGAATAAAGAAGAGTTCTATAATTAGAATATGTAGAAACGTTCATGTTTCAGATAGAAAGGATACTTACTATGATTCCCCAACTGCAAAGAAAAGAAATTAAGACGAATCGTTTAACTGTATCGTATTTTGAAGAAGGAAATCCTGCTAACCCGCTGCTCGTGCTGGTGCATGGCAATACCTCTTCCAATGTCTTTTATCTGCCTAATATAGAAGAATTAGCGAAAGAATTTCATGTAATTGCACCGGATTTGCGCGGATACGGGCATACAGAACAACTGCCGATTGATGCAACGAGCGGAGTACGTGTCTGGAGCGAAGACTTGCGCAGCTTTTTTGAAGCTTTGGCTTTGAAACAAAAACCGCATTTGCTTGGCTGGTCGATGGGCGGTGGAGTAATTCTGCAATATGCACTGGACTATGCAAGTGATGTGGCTTCCTTATTGTTGTTGAATCCGTTGTCTCCATTTGGTTATTCAGGTACAAAGGATATGATCGGAACACCAAATAATGCATATTACTCCGGTACCGGAGCGGGGACGGTAAACAAAGATTTTGCGGCAGCGCTTCGTGATCGGATTACCGATCCTGCGAATCCATCGGCTGCTCCGGCAGTATTGAAATTATACTTTGCTCCAGATTATAAGCTAGATCCTGAATGGGAAAAGGTTTATCTGGAAAGCATGTTTGAAATGGGCAGCGGCGATGACTATTATCCGGGTAATTTTGTGGAATGTCCGGAATGGCCGTTCGTGGCACCGGGAGACAAGGGAATTGCCAACAGCATGTCGCCAAAGTATGTGAATCTCTCCGGTATTGTTCAGCTGCCTGAGAAACCACCGGTGTTATGGTTAAGAGGCGCCAAAGACGCCATCGTTTCGGATACTTGCTTATTGGATATCGGTTATCTGGGATCAATTGGGGTAGTGCCTGGCTGGTCTGGCAATGAAGCATTTCCTGCCCATGCAATGGTTTCGCAGACACGAGCTGTGCTGAATGAATATGCCAAGCATGGAGGCAGCTTCAAAGAACATGTATTTGAGCATGCAGGACATGGCTTGCAAGTTGAATGTCCGGAAGAGTTTAATCAGGTTGTATCTGCTTTTATCAAACAAGTCCAATAGCCAGAAAGAGTCCTTGCGGGCTCTTTCTTTTGCCTCATTACCAGTATACCGGAGTTGACATCTGCGCATAGTATGATATGATACCCATGTAATGACATAGAGCAGGACTAGTATATTGCAGAACAATTCAGAGACTTGGTGGCTGGTGTGAACCAAGATGCAAAGCAATAGAACTCACCTGGGAGTCGGCAGCAGGAAATGGCTGCCCGTAATTCTTGCGTTAATAGATAGAGTGCATGCCGATGATTTGGCATGAAGTAAGGTGGTACCACGTGAAAGCGTCCTTTTTTGGATGCTTTTTTTGTTTAAGGAGGAAACGACAATGGTATTTAATCACAAACAGTTGGAAAAGAAATGGCAGAACTATTGGCTTACCAACAAAACATTTAAAACTGACGTATATAATATGTCAATTCCCAAGTATTATGTTTTGGATATGTTTCCCTACCCAAGCGGTCAGGGCTTGCATGTAGGACATCCGGAAGGATATACCGCAACAGATATTATTTCACGGATGAAAAGAATGCAGGGATATAACGTGCTGCATCCAATCGGCTGGGATAGTTTTGGTCTTCCGGCAGAACAATATGCGATTCAAACCGGCAATCATCCAAAAGATTTTACAAAAAAGAATATTGATACCTTCCGCCGGCAAATCCAGGAGCTAGGTTTCTCTTATGACTGGGATCGGGAAATCGCAACTTCAGATCCGGAATATTACAAGTGGACACAATGGATTTTCACGAAACTATATGATAAGGGCTTGGCATATATTGATGAAATTCCGGTCAACTGGTGTCCTGAATTAGGTGCGGTTTTGGCGAATGAAGAAGTCATTGACGGCAAGAGCGAACGCGGGGGATATCCGGTTGTTCGCAGACCAATGCGTCAATGGATATTGAAGATTACCGAGTATGCCGAAGCGTTGCTGGAAGATTTGGATCTGGTGGAATGGCCGCAGTCAACAAAAGAAATGCAGATAAACTGGATAGGTAAATCAGTCGGTGCCCATGTAATCTTTAAAGTAGATGGTCATGATAAAGAATTCACGGTGTTCACAACGCGCAGCGATACCTTATTTGGTGCTACCTATTGTGTATTGGCACCGGAACATCCATTTGTGAGTGCTATCGTAACTGAAGAGCATAAGGCAGAGGTAGATGCTTATGTGAAGGCGATTGGTTCCAAATCAGATTTGGAACGGACGGAATTAAATAAAGAAAAAACCGGTGTTTTTACAGGTGCCTATGCAATCAATCCTGTAAATGGCAAAAAAGTGCCGATTTGGATTGCGGATTATGTATTGGCAAGTTATGGCACAGGCGCAATCATGGCAGTCCCTGCCCATGACAGCAGAGATTATGACTTTGCACGCAAGTATGATTTGCCAATTATTCCTGTCTTGGAAGGCGGCAATATTGAGGTGGCAGCATTTGAGGAAGATGGTTTGCATATCAATTCTGACTTCTTGAATGGCATGGATAAAGAGCAGGCGTTGGCAACGATGAATGCCTGGCTGAAAGAACGTGGTGTTGGTGAAGAAAAAGTTACTTACAAACTAAGAGACTGGCTATTCTCCAGACAACGCTATTGGGGAGAGCCAATTCCGATTGTTCATTTTGAAGATGGTACTATGAGAACGGTAGATGTGACGGAATTGCCGCTTGAACTGCCAGCTACGAATAATTTCCATCCAAGCAGTACGGGAGAATCTCCGCTGAGCCATGTGGAAGACTGGATGGAAGTAGAAATTGATGGCAAGAAAGGGCGCCGGGAAACAAATACGATGCCGCAATGGGCTGGCAGCTGCTGGTACTACATGCGTTATTTAGATCCGAAAAATCCGGATATGATTGCAGATTCGAAATTGTTGGAGCACTGGCTGCCGGTTGATTTATACATCGGTGGTTCCGAGCATGCGGTATTGCACTTGCTGTACGCTAGATTCTGGCACAAAGTATTGTATGACTGCGGTGTGGTGCCTACCAAAGAACCATTCAAGAAATTATTCCACCAAGGAATGATCTTGGGTGAAAATGGCGAAAAGATGAGCAAGTCTCGCGGAAATGTCATTAATCCGGATGATATTTTGGAAACACATGGTGCAGATACGCTGCGTGTATATGAAATGTTTATGGGACCGCTGGAGGCATCGTTGCCTTGGAACAGCGGTGGTCTGGATGGCAGCCGCAAATGGCTGGAACGCGTGTGGCGGATGATGTACCAATGCGAGAAAGTTTCCAAAGAAAATAGCGGCGAATTGGATTATTCATTCCACTACACTGTGAAAAAGGTCACTTACGACATTGAAACATTAAACTTCAATACAGCGATCTCACAAATGATGATCTTTGTGAATGACTGTTATAAAGCAGAAACAGTATATGAGGAATACATCAAAGGATTTATCAAACTGTTCTCTTGCTTTGCACCGCATGTCGGCGAGGAATTATGGTCTCAGTTCAGTGATACAACAATTGCTTATGAACCATGGCCGCAAGTGGATGAAAGCAAGCTGGTAAAGAATGAAGTGGAAGTAATCTTCCAAGTCAATGGCAAGATTCGTGATAAAGTCATGGTGGCTGTCGATTTGGATGAAGCAGCTCTGGAAAGCGTTGCACGGCAATGTGTAAACGTACAAAGTCACTTGGAAGGAAAAACAATCCGCAAAGTGATTATTGTCAAGAATAAGCTTGTCAACTTTGTTGCAAATTAAGAAAAGAAAAAGATACAGTATCGTCAGTTATGACCTGCTGTATCTTTTTTTTGTAAAAAAAAGGAACACTCGAGTGTTCCTAATATTGTTTGGAGATTTTATAATCAGCGCTGTTTTTCTTCATGGTATAAGCTTCCTTGTAACCGAGTTTTACAGAATCGTAAGTCGTATCAATGATCACCCATTGATTGGTTTCGCTGATGTAAATCTCATTCCAAGCATGATATGTTTTGATATCATTCTTGTAACCCATCATTAGTTTTGTTGGGATTTCCAAGCTGCGAAGCATTCCTGCAAATACGGCTGCATAATCATAGCAGACACCAAGTTTATTTGTCAGGATACTATCTAGATTTGGCGTATAATCAGAAGGATTGGTTTTATTGAAATCATACTTCACATTCTTAACAATATAATCATGAATCAAAGCAATTTTCTCTTCTGTTGTTTTTGCATTCTTTGTCAGCTCTTTAGCAAGCTTAGTACTGTTGCTTGTTTCAGAAAACTGGATATTTTGAATGCTGTGCGTGTAGACACTATTTGGATTTACGATATTCACATTTAAGGTTTCTCTTTTTAGTACCTTATAAGAGGTGCCGGAAACATGTTCCAAAAGAGAAATGGTATATTGACCGTTGCCCAACTGCAATGGATACTTGCTGTTTGGAACATAGTCATAGGTATATTTGTCTGATCCCTTGGCGATAGTTACCTTTTTTGATTTAGAAGAACTCACCGGGGAATTAATGGATATAGCACCAAGCTCAAGGGATGATGTATCTATGAATGATCCGCTTGCTTGGACTGGAAGAATGGTTAAACTAAGCAGAAATGCAACTAGCAATAATTTAATTGATCTAAACATAAAAAACTCTCCTTTCGGTATCTGGCTATCTTCTTAGTGTTTTAAGGAAGACCCTATAGTTTTGCGTCGCTAGCTTTCGCTAGGTTTGCCTTTATCGGTGAAAAGTCACCTTTTTTATTAATACACCCATATTATATCATGGATTGTTTAACTTTCAATTAGTTTGCATGATACTTTTAAAATTTTTATATTCAAATTTTATAAGAAGCAATTCAGTGATCATTATGATTGCTTGACCTCTCAACCAGAGGATTCAAATGCTATTACATTTTTTAAATCTATATTTAAATGAATCTTTAATTTGAAAACGCTTATCTGTGCTTTATTACGAAATTATGAGAAAGGATTACTGTTTTAAATAGATAAATTTTTTTACTTTTTCTCTTGGATGAAAAGCTAGATTTCTATTTTCTAAATTGGGAAAATAACCATCTTTTTTTTGTCAAAAGATTCAAGAATTTTGCAAGTATACTAGATATAATAATGATTATCAGATTGGGCCGGAAATTCAAGCTGAGCAAAGCTTTATGAAGACTATCATTCGCAATTATTTCTGATAAGGGGGTAAGTGGTTTATGTCAGGCGACGTGCATTCAATTTTTGCTGTGTGTTTCTAAAAAAGGAATCAGACTATTAATTTATCTGCTTAGTTTCGATTGTAGTTTTTCTATGAATAGTACCAGAAAAATTTTTTGATGATTGTTTTGTGAGATATTTGTTAGTGCTGAATAATATACTACTTCAATGGTGATTATGTTGATTATGAGCAAATAAAGTACTGTCGGTAAATAACAGCTGTATGCTTATACGTGAAATTACTAATGATTAAAGAGAGGATGAATAAAATGAAACGATTTTTAAGAAATAAGATAAATATATTTAAACTGTTTGCTTGGTTACTTGTTTCGATATTAACAATTCAGTTATTGCCGGTTATGGCGGAGAGCAATGAATTTAATGGGAATAATCAGATAGAGGAGATTGCGACACCTAGTGATATAAATCCAAAGGATGAAGGCAACGGGTTAGGCGATATCTTAAAAAATGCAGTACTATCTTTGTTTGCTCCACTTAGTGTTGGAAAAGAAATTAAGGAAGCAATTAAGGATGTTGCACTGACTGATATAAATGGAATTGCACTAGATCCAAAGCATCCGTTTGATTCTGAACAAGATGTGAAACTAGTTGTAAATTGGAAGTTAGATGACGGATGGGGTTTTGATGTCGAAGAAAACGACTATGCTGAAATTGAGTTGCCAACTGTTTTTGGAGAAATTGAAAAACCACCAGTTAAGTTTTATTTCATGGAAGAAGAATATGGCGAGTGGGAGATTTATAGAAATGGTAGTGGGAAGTCAATTATAAAGCTTGTTTTTAATGATAATTATAAAAATATGTCTGAAATTGAGGGAGGATTTTCTTTAAAACTCCATTTTGATACTTCAAAAATTACAAATGTTAATCCAGTAGAAATTAAAATTCCTTATGATGTTTCAGCAGAAAAAACATACACAATTAAATTTAAGCCAAAGAATATGGTTAAATCAATTGCGAAACAAGGGAATACAGACAGAAGTGTTAATCCAAAAAAAATAACATGGAAAATAGATGTGAATACAAAACTAGAACCTATTGATATATCAGAGGCAGTGGTTGAGGATACATTTGGGGCTGGCCTGAAGCTAGATGAAACCTCATTTAAAGTTTATCATCTTACAATTCCTATTGAAGGAGAGCCAGTGCTCGGATCATTAATTGATGGAACGGACTATACTGTGACTGATGTGGAAAATAATGGTTTTAAGCTTAAATTTAAGAACAATATTGATACAGCATATCGCATTGAATATGATACTTCGTTTACTGACAGATTTTTAGGCGTATATAGTAATAGCGCCAATTTTAACGGGGAAACGTCAGGCGAAGCAAAAGTAACTGTGGAGAATGGTATTCATATCAGTAAGGTGGGAACGCCTGATCGTGAGTTTAATGCGCTTAATATTGATTGGGTAATTGAACTAAATAAGGATTTGAAGGCAATAGAAAACGCACAGTTGGAGGATATAATCCCGGCTGGACTAAAACTTGATAAAACATCTTTTGAAATTACCAAATTAGTTATAAACAACGATGGCTCTGTGGATGAAGCAAGTTCAACAGTACCTCTTACTCCTAACCCTGACATTCTTTATACCCCAGCTGATACTGATCCGGTAACCTCTTTTACTATGAATTTAGGTAACATTAATTACGCAGTTCGTGTAAAGTTTAGAACTGAAATTACAGATAAAACACAAGCAGATTTTACAAATACGGCATCATTTGATCATGATTCAGACTCCGCTGAGGTACATGTTGAACGGGGAGATAAACTATCCAAAGAAGGAAGAGAAGATATTGGTTATGATGATCAAAAATTTATCGATTGGACTATTGATGTAAATGCTGGAGAAGAAATCATCAACAATGCGCTTGTAACTGATGTCATAGGTGCTGGACAGGAATTTGTGGATGGGAGTTTACACGTATATAATCTAACAATCAGTAATATAGGTGACAAAACACAGATTAACCCGGAGTTGTCCAGTGGATATACATTTAATAAAATAGATGCTAATAACTTCACTGTTGATTTGGGTAATATAACAACGGCTTATCGTATTACTTACAGAACAAAAATAACAAATTTTGACCAACTAGAATTTATTAATAATGCGTCGATTGATGGTTATGGGGTTGGGGCATCAAATATATCGAATAAACCTGATATTTCTAATAAGTTTGAAAAAGTTGCTGTCGAGAACGAAATTGATTATTTAAACCAAACAATGAAATGGCAAATTAAGGTGGATCCAAGAAAAGAAGCGATTACTGGATTGGTAATTGCAGATACACTTCCGAATAAGGGACAAACATTAATTGATACAAGTATTGTTGTGAAAAGAAATGGTGTAGAACTTAATGAAGGTGAACTTGGAGACTATAAACTTGAGATTACCGTGGATGATGGATGGAAAAAAGGATTTGTTATTAGATTTAATAATGCAGTTAATCAAGCTGTTTATACGGTAGATTTTTTAACTGAATTCGATCCATTTTATAGTTCGTATACAAATGGACAAGACACTTTCACTAATACGGCTAGTTTCACATGGACTGGAGCTGTTGTACCGATCGAAAGAGTTGCTCAACATCAGATATCACCAAAGGCACATAAAAATGGGTCTAAAGCAGGCGTATTGACTAGAAATACGAAAAGCGTCAAATGGACAATTGATTTGAACTATCTCTCAGAAGAATTGTCTGATAGCAGTGGGCTAATCTTCGAAGATAGCGTCGATGATAACTATCAAGTGATCGATAAATCTTCTATTCAAGTATATAGCTATACAATTAACGCTAGTGGTAATATTCAGAACGTGACTCTTTTACCGAATACCGCATGGGAGATTGATACAGTACTTTCTACAGACTCATATTTAAGAATGCGCATTAAAGGTGCTGTTACTACTCCGTATCGCGTTGTCTTTGAAACGAAGTTAATCGGAAAGTCACAATCAAAATATTACAATAAGGCAACTGTTGCAGGTATTTTGTATAATGCAAATGTTTCATACACTGATCATGATAAATTTGTGGACAAGACAGGAACACAAGCAGGCGACAAGATAAATTGGACAATTCAATTGAATAGGAGCCAATCTGATATCGAGGAAGCAGTTTTAGTTGATAAAATGAGTGATGGGCAAGAATTTGTCCCAGGTACATTAATAATCAAAGACACACTTACAAATGCAGTATTTACTGATTACACATTCAAATTGGATGAGTTTCCTAGTCCAATAGATGGATCACGTACATTTAAAATATTATTCAATAATACGATTAGCAGACAATATACAATTACGTATTCATCATTAGTGACCATGAATTATAACAATTTTCCTATTACTAATTCTGCTAAACTAGAAGGTGAGGAGACAAACATTGTTTATGAATCCAGTGAACAATTAGTAACATATAAGACTATAACTGGTGATGAGTGGGTCTCAGGTGTGTCAGCAAGCTTAGAAATTAGCAAGAAATCAGCTTTAGATGATGCATTGTTAGAAGGAGTAGAATTTTCGATTTATGAAAATAAAAATAATACTCTTACTTTGAAGTTTAAAGGGGTAACTGATGAGAATGGTAAGTTTGTAATACCTAGACTAAAAATAGGATCATATATCATTAAGGAAATTAAACCGTTAAATGGATATGATCAACCACTAGATATGCCTATTACTTTGGTAGCTGGTCAAAATGATGTTGAGGTTTTAAACTACCCTTTGGGATCAATTAAAATAGTTAAGGTAGATGCTGATAACAATAGTCAACCAATGCCTGGTGTGAAATTTGAGTTATTTAATTCGACTGATACTAGCTTTGATCATCCAATCACCAAGTATACAAATGATGATGGCGAAATAATTTTTGATAGCTTACCTTGGGGAAGTTATGTTTTAAAAGAAACCACACCAATTAGCTACGTTGCAATTGCGGATCATAACTATACCATTGATAAAAATAGTGGTATTACTCAGGAAGAAACAATTACTAACAAGAAAATCAGAGCAGATATCGAATTGACGAAAGTAAGTGACAACAAGTTCTTTACTCAAAAACCACTTGCAGGTGTCAAATTTGGCTTATATGAAAGAGGTAAGACAACCTTACTCAGAGAAGAAATAACAGATACAAATGGTAAGCTGGTTTTTACGAACGTTGAATACGGATTGTACGATATATATGAACTAGATACTATCGAAGGTTATTATTTGGATGAAACAAAATACCCAATTCAAGTAGAGATTACAGAAAATGGAGCAGCTGGCAAAGTAGTTGTTCCGGAGCTTATCAATGAAAGAATCTGGGGTAAAGTAAAAGTAGTAAAAACAAATACCAGCGGTGGATTCCTTGCTGGAGCAGAATTTAAGCTCTATAGTACTAAAGCAGATGCTGAGGCTATGAGCAATAACAATATCATTGAAGTTGGTGTTAGTGATGCGGATGGTGTTATTGAGTTTAATACAGAACTTGAGTATGCAACTTACTATTTGGTTGAAACAAAGGCGCCATCTGGTTATTACAGAAACACAGAAGTCGTGGAAGTCAAAATTCAAACTCATAAAAAAGTTGAAGAGTATACTGTTGCAAATAGACGCATTCCAAATCCTAGCCGCAATGATGGTGTTATCACTATTAAAAAAGTTGACTCTGCGGATGCAAACGTTCGTTTAAGTGGTGCTGTATTTGAAGTTATAAACAGTGTTGGTAAGGTCGTAGCAACGCTCACAACGGATGCATCTGGTTATGCTTATGCAGAAGGCTTGGCGACAGGCACCTACACCATCCGTGAGATTTCAGCACCGGAAGGATATGAAAAGTCTGCAGGCACTTGGTCTGCTTCGATTACAAACTCAATCAAAGAAAGATCAATTACTGTAACCAACAAGAAAAAACCGGATGAACCTACAAAACCGACTGACCCAACTAAACCAACTGATCCAAAAGGCCCTGGCAATCCAGGTGGTCCAGGAGATGAATTGGAAGAAATAGATGGAGAAAACCCTACCGGCGCACCATTGCCTAATACAGGCGATACCGGAAATGGCATCTTCTATTTCGGTGGTCTGTTGCTAATCGGACTTGGCTTGTTGATGCAAAGGAAAAGAAAACTAACGGGGAAAGGCAGGGAGTAATCTCTGCCTTCTTATCCATATATTAGGAAGAAACAAGATGAAACCAAGAAAAGTGTTAAAGTGGAAGTTCCGAAATCTGATCTCTATCTTGCTTGTTGTTTGCGGGATTGGATTGCTGAGCTATCCAACAATTCGCGACAGCTACATAAACTATCAGCAAGATCAATTGATGCTTCGCTGGCAGGAAAGTCTGTTGCTGATCGATTCCGTGCAGGACGATGAGGAAGAACTTATTGCTGGGCAGCCCACAAAAGAAGAACTGCTCGCTTCCCTGTCTGAAAAAGAACGGCAGGCAGAATTGGAAAAACAAGAAAAAATACGGAAACAACAGGAACAACGCCAAGCATATATCAATAAACATATGGAAGGAATTATTGAAATTCCCAGCATCAAACTGAAAATTCCGGTTTTGAAAGGTGCCAGCGTTGAAAACTTAAAGATTTCAGCCGCAAGTTTAGCGGGAAGTGCCAAAGCAGGCAATGTGGGAAACTATGTCATTGCAGGGCATCGTATGCGGGCATATGGCAAGATCTTTAATCGCCTTGATGACTTAACCACTGGAGATGAAATCCGCATTTCCGATGGCACAAATGACTACGTATATACCATTACCGAGAAATTCTTCGTTAAGCCAGAAGAAACATGGGTGCTGAATGGAAATGATACTGAACGTGAGATTACACTGATATCCTGCCATCCCATTTATAACCCGACTCATCGCATTATCATCAAAGGAAAAATAGAAGAGTAAGCAATTCCAGGATTGCTTTTTCTTTGGCACATTGGGAAGAAGTCCCTGGCATATACTGGTTATTATGAGGAGTGTGATACTTTGGCACAGGGATTTTTAGAGATCAGAGTGGTGGCTGAGGTAACAAACAGACCAATTGAAGGTGCTACTGTAACAATTGTTGGAATTGACAATCAATTCCAGCAGACAATGACGACTGATGAAAATGGCAATTGCCCGCCTTTGGCGCTGGAAACTGTTGATAAGAACTTGTCGCTAGAGGCAATTCCCAATAAAAAACCATTTTTTTCATATCTGGTGAGTGTAAAAAAAGAAGGCTATGAAGCCTTGACGGATTTAGAAGTATCAGTATTTGACGGCATCACGGCACAAATGCCGATTACAATGAAACCAAGAGCAGGAGCCAGTCCAGCTGCCGTTTTAAGCACAGAAGAAAGCAGACCTGTGCAAACAATTGTGGAAACCCCTGTTATTCCAACACCGATCATACCAATTAATATTTCTGTTAAGTTAGGCACACCAACATCAAATGCTCCTGTTGTATCAGTTCCTTACAGTGAATACATTAAAAATGTTGCAAGCAGTGAAATTTTTCCGACATGGCCGGAAGAAGCACTTAAAGCAAATATTTTAGCTATTCAATCGATTGCTTTAAATCGCTCATATACAGAGTGGTACTGGCAGCGCGGTTATAACTTTTCCATTACCAGCTCTACTGCATATGATCAAAAATATACACCGGATAAAGCAATTTATGATAATATATCTGAACTTGTCAATGATTCCTATCCGCAATATATCCGCAAAATCGGAAATATTGAACCCTTGTTTGCGACTTTCTGCGATGGGGTTAAGGTGCAATGCAACGGGTTGCATCAGTGGGGAACCGTTGATCTGGCAAAACAAGGAATGAATGCTTTGGATATACTGAAACACTATTATGGAAATAATATTGAAATTGCTGAAAGTGCAATAATTCAAGACGTAGCAGAAAGCTATCCGGGAACACCGCTTCGCTTGGGGAGTACGGGACCGAATGTTTTTCGTATGCAGATATACTTATTACGAATTGCAGTGAATTATCCGCAAATCCCTAGCGTTTATCCGATTAATGGTATTTTTGATAGAAACATGGAGGCAGCTGTAAGAGAATTCCAAAAAATTTTTAATTTGCCAGTAACGGGAGTCATTGATCGTGATACCTGGTATAAAATTGCCTATTTCTATAATGGTGTAAAGCGCACTGCCGAATTACAAAGTGAGGGAATTGTATATCCACGTGACTATGCAAAATTCGCAGGTACGCTGAAGCCGGGGGATAGCTCGGTTCGGGTCTTGGTTTTGCAGTATATTATCGATACAATTAATAAATATGAACCGGATATTCCGCCGGTGAAAATTGATATGGACTATGGACCAAATACAAGGCGCGCAGTGATAGCGTTTCAAAAGAAGTATAATCTTCCGCAAACCGGTATCGTAGACGAAGCTACATGGAATATGTTTGTACGCATCGGGAATGATCATATTTATAGCTTTCCGCCGACATTGGATTTGTATCCTTATCCCGGTGAACCACTGGCAAAATTTGATCGCGGTATTAATGTCTTGCGGCTGCAGCGTTACTTAAATGCGATCGGGAAACAATATCGATCTATTGAATCGACGCCGGCAGATGGTATTTTTGGTCCTAATACAGAAGGTCAGGTCTTGGCCTTTCAACGAGAATTCGGTCTTGAACCAACGGGTATTGTAGACAAAGATACGTGGGATGCAATCTTGAAAATTTATGCTGCAGTTCTGCCAGTTGTGTTGTATCCGGGCACGCCGCTCCGCTATAATGATACTAGTTATTATGTGGCTGTGATGCAGGATTATTTGAATACGATTGCACCGGAGCATCCAACAATTGAGCCCAGTGTTGTGGATGAATGGTATGGACCGCTCACAAGATCGGCTGTATTGGAATTTCAGCGGCTGTATGGTTTAGAAGTGGATGGCATAGTAGGAAAAGAAACATGGAACAAACTAGTAGAAGAATACATGCGCATCACAAAATTATCAGAACCGCGGCTTGGCTGATGACTTGGTTTTGCCAATCATGTATAATAAGGAGCAGGAAGTGATGATATGATCAGAATTGAGTCAGTGCACAATGAAAAGATCAAACAATATACGAAGTTAAAAGAGAAAAAACAGCGGGATCAGCAGCGGCAGTTTCTGGTAGAAGGCGAGCATCTGATTCAAGAAGCATTGAAAGCAGGGTTGGTAGATGTTTTGCTGCATGTGGATGCACATCCTTTTTCCTATGAAGGAATGAGTATTTCCGTGACGCAGCAAGTGATGGATAAGCTTAGCCAGTGTGTATCGCAAGTGCCGTATATCGCTGTTTGTCATTTTATGGAGGAGCGCAAGACAGATGGAAACAGGGTGCTTCTTCTTTGTGATGTTCAAGACCCCGGCAATGTAGGAACGATGATTCGCACTGCTTTATCGTTTGGATTTGACCAAGTTATTGTATCACCGCAATGTGCGGATATATATAATGAGAAAGTGATTCGTGCAACTCAAGGGGCGCTGTTCCATGTCCCTGTGAAAAAGCAGCTCTTGCAGGAAGCAATTCCGCAGTTGCAGGAACATGGCTTTCAAGTGTATGGAACTGCCTTCGAGCAGGCAGTTCCCCTCAAGCAAATCGCGGGCAGTACGAAAATGGCTTTTGTCATGGGAAATGAAGGGCAGGGAGTTCATAAAGAAGTATTGGCACTATGCGATCAGCGGGTGTTTATAGAGATGCGGCATTTTGATTCTTTGAATGTAGCAATTGCTGCTGCGATTTTGATGTATGAACATCAAGGAGAAGTACGATGAATACTTTGTTCCAGACATTCAAGCACTTCTTTTTCCCGCCTGAAGAGAAAAAGCCATATAAGCATATTCTGGTTACCATTCATGGATTCGGGAAAAAACGAAGCCAGGAAATGATTCATATCAAAGAGTGGGGAGAGCAGGAGAACTGGAATGTTGTTGTGTTTGATATGTTTGAATATGAGGTGGAAACAGTTCCGGACTATGAGCTATGGATGTCCCGGGCCAAGGCGAAGGTCGAGGAACTGCTCGAGCAAGGATACACCGTTGATTTATTGGGTTTTTCGATGGGTGGAGTGATTGCCGGTTATCTGGCAAGTATTTTGCCGATCCGCAGACTGGTGCTGCTGGCACCGGCTTTTGAGTATGTTTCACTGGAGATTGCGACACGTCTGTTTACTATGTCAGCTAACAGCATGTTGTATGATGAAGAGCAGGAATTCATCCATGATTTGAAAGCACGGGTGCTGCCGACGGAATATTTCCCGCAGTTCATGGAACTGGTTCGCAAATATCGCCATCATATTGCGGATGTGACTTGCCCGGTGCTGTTTATTCATGGTTCTGCCGATGAAATTATTGCAGTGAAAAGCAGCCGCTATGCCTACCAGAAGATTAAGCATTCCCATAAGAAATTGTTTGTTGTGGAAGGTGGATCACATCAAATGATGCTGGATCACTCATGCAATGTGGAAGTATTTGCCTTGATTCGCCTATTTTTGGATGAAGAGATTGTCAAAGCGGAAAAAATTGATTATAATACTAGCGAACAACTCGATGATCAGGAGTAGTATCAAGATCGTGTCATGGATAGAGAGAGATTATGCAGCTGAAAGTAATCTTGCATGAAGGCTTGTGAATTCACCTGGGAGAGAAGCTAATCCCTTCCGTAAAACCGGCGTTATCGGTGAATTAAGGTGTGCTTTGCGTCATGCAGGCAAATCAGGATGGTACCGCGTCATGTTAACGTTCCTGTAGGAACGTTTTTTTGTGTTAGAAAGGAATTTATTATGATTCAACAATTGCAGGAATTAAAAGAAACGGCTTTGCAGGCAATCACGGATTGTGATGCAAGCAAAAAACTACAAGATTTAAAAGTGCTGTACCTTGGGAAAAAAGGCCCGATTCAAGAGGTTATGGTAGCGATGAAGGATTTGCCGAAGGAGGAAAAACCGGCATTCGGCCAAGCGGTAAATGAAGTGAAAAAAGCTTTGGAAGAAGCAATCGAAGAAAAACGTGCTGTACTGGAAGAAAAGGAATTAGCGGAGCAAATGGAACGGGAATGGATTGATATTTCATTGCCTGGTTTTAAAATGAATCTGGGTAACCGTCATCCATTGGCACTTGTTCAGCAGGAAATTGAAGATGTGTTTATCGGCATGGGATATCAAGTAGCAGAAGGTCCGGAAGTGGAGCTGGATTTGTATAACTTTGAACGGGCTAATATTCCGCAAGATCATCCTGCCCGTGATATGCAGGATACGTTCTATATTGATGCGCAAGCATTGCTCAGAACGCATACGACAGCGATTCAAACAAGGGAATTGGAAGAAAAAGCAGAGCAGTTGCCGATTAAAGTGATTTGCCCGGGAAAAGTATACCGCCGGGATGATGATGATGCGACCCATTCCCATCAATTTACGCAGATGGAAGGTCTGGTGGTAGCAAAGCATATCACATTGGCTGATTTGAAAGGTACTTTGGAATTGTTTGCCCGTAAAATCTTAGGTGACAAGCGGGTGATCCGCTTCCGTCCAAGTTATTTCCAATTTACGGAACCAAGTGTAGAAGTGGATATTTCCTGCCATATCTGTGACGGCAAGGGATGCAATATCTGCAAGCAAACGGGCTGGATTGAAGTGCTGGGAGCCGGAATGGTGCACCCGCATGTACTGGAAATGGCAGGCATTGACTCAACGGTGTACAGCGGGTTTGCCTTTGGTGTCGGTGTAGAACGTGTTGCCATGTTGAAGTACGGGATTGATGATATTCGTCATTTCTACAGCAATGATCTTCGCTTTTTGAAGACATTCAGCAGATTTGAGTAGGAGGAACAAGCATGAGACTAAGTTATAAATGGATGCAGGAGTATGTAGATTTGACAGGCATTACACCGCATCAACTAGCAGATAAATTAACTGCTGCCGGTTTGGAAGTGGAAGGTATTGAACCTTTGGCACAAGGAACCAACCTGGTGATAGGGAAAGTATTAAGCTGTGAAAATCATCCGGACAGTGATCACTTGCATGTTTGCCAGGTAGATATCGGCACTGAAACGACGCAGATTGTTTGCGGCGCACCGAATGTTGCGGCAGGACAAACCGTAATTGTGGCCCAAGTGGGAGCAGTGCTGCCGCAGATTACGATCAAAGCAGGCGTGATTCGCGGGGTATCTTCCAATGGGATGATCTGTTCTTTGCTGGAACTCGGCGTAGATGAAAAACAACTGAGCGATGCCCAAAAAGAAGGAATAGAGGTATTGCCGGATCATGCAGTTGCAGGGGATGCCAATCCGCTTGCGTATCTGGGATTGGATGATGTAATTCTGGATATCGGGTTAACTCCAAATCGCAAAGATTGTCTTTCTATGTTTGCTTTGGCAAATGAAATCGGGGCTATTTTGAATCGGCCAAGCGTTCTGCCGAAGATGAAGTTTGCAGGGGACGTATTGCCGAGTGCTTTGAAGGTAGGCAGCGAAACAGAACAATGCAAGTTGTTTTTAGGAAAAGTAATCGGCGAGGTGACTGTAAAGCCATCACCATCCTGGCTGAAAGAGCGGCTGCATGCGGCAGGGATTAAAGCGATTAACAACGTTGTTGATATTTCCAACTATGTCATGCTGGAAACAGGACAGCCGCTGCATTTCTATGATGCAGCGAAGATTCATAATCAAGAAATTACCGTAAAAGCAGGTATTGAAACAAACTACCGCGCTTTGGATGGTGAGGAATATGCTATTTTGCCGGAGGATATCATGATCACAACCGGCGGTGTTTGCAGTGGTATTGCTGGTATTATGGGCGGTGATGACAGCAAGATTGACGAAAGCACAACCAGCATCATTATCGAAGCAGCACACTTCCACAGTGTTTCTGTTCGGAATACAGCTCGTCGTTTAGGGATTAACAGCGAAGCAGCAACTCGCTTCCAAAAAGGAATTGAGCCGCTTGCTGCTTATACCGCAATGGAGCGGGCAACGATCTTGCTGGAAGAACTGGCGGATGCGAAGCAGCTGGAAGAAACAGTTGTTTGCAATGAAATGCCATATACTCCAACTGTGATTACTGTTAGTTTAGAATTCATCAATCGCCGTTTAGGAACGCAGTTTGCGTTAGAAGAAGTAGCAGATGTATTGAAACGTCTGCAATGCAATCCGCAAGTGGATGGAACATCCATTCAAGTAACCATCCCGTCCTACCGCACTGATCTTGCCATTCAAGATGATATCAGCGAAGAAATAATCCGGATTTTGGGTTATGATCGTCTGCAAGCGACTTTGCCGGAAACGGAGATGACCTTGGGCTCTTTGAATCCGAAGCAGCAAAAACGCCGTTTGATTGAACAAATTTTAATGGACAGCGGCTTGCAGCAAGTGATTACGTATACACTAATCGGAGAGCAGCTGAAAAATCATGCTGTGCTGCCGCTGGGTGAAACCATTGCTTTGGCTTCTCCGATGAGTGAGGAAAGAAAGTATATCCGCTCTTCGCTGCTGCCAAGCATGCTGGATACCGTATCTTACAATATTGCGCATTTCCAATCCGACGTTGCAGTATTTGAGATTTCCAATGTCTATGCAAAGGGACTGGTAAATGAGCGCTTAGGACTGGTTATGACTGGTAAACTGCAAGGATTGGATTGGAAGAAACTGCATATTGGCAGTGATTTCTATACTATCAAGGGGATCATTGAAACATTGCTGGAGCGCTTAGGGTTCGACAGCAGCCGTATTTTCGTGAAAGAAAATACAGTAGATACAATACACTTTCATCCGAAGCAAAGTGCTGCCATATATTTAGGCCGTGATTTGCTTGGTGTGTTTGGAATGATGCATCCATTGATGAAAAAAGCATATGATATGAAACAAGGAGTCATGGCGGAATTGAATTTGGATTTGCTGTATCAGGCAAAAGCATCCAAAATCAAGTTTGCGCCGATTCCGAAATATCCGGCAATCAAGCGTGACTTGGCCGTTGTAGTAGATAAGCACATCGAAGCAAGACAGCTGGTTGATTTGATTAAGAAAACAAGCAAAGCCCTCATCAAAGATGTACAGTTGTTTGATGTCTATGAAGGGGAGCATGTTGGTGAGCAGGAAAAGTCGGTTGCACTTTCTATTCTGTATCACTCAATGGAGAAAACATTGACGGAACAGGATATTGCAAGTGTTCATGAACAGATTCTGGTTGTTTTGAAAAAAGAGCTGAATGCGGTATTAAGAGGATAAAAATAAGGATTTTATTGTACTGATGAAATATTCTATAGGAAAATAGCAGTTTTTTTGGTATAATACAGGCGGTTAAAAAGTATGGAAGGTGAAAATTATGGGACGTGCGTTTGAGGTGCGTAAGGCAGCAATGGCAAAAACATCTGCTGCGAAAGCAAAAGTATATTCAAGATTTGGCAAGGAAATTTATGTGGCTGCAAAGTCAGGAGTTCCTGATCCGGAGATGAATCAAACGTTAAGGCAAATGATTCAAAAGGCAAAAGCAAACCAAGTTCCGGCGGATGTCATTTCCCGGGCAATTGAAAAAGCGAAGGGATCAACGCATGAGAATTATGATACAGTGCAATATGAAGGATTTGGTCCAGGAGCTTCTACAATCATTGTAGAGTGCCTGACAGACAATGTGAATCGTACAATTGCGGATGTACGCACTTGCTTCAACAAAGCACATGCGAAACTCGGCGTTGCAGGAAGTGTTTCCTTTAACTATGAATATGTGGCATTGATTGCCTTTCCGGGCGAAGATGAAGAAGCTGTTTTGGAAGCATTGGTAAACAATGAAATTGATGCTCGGGATTTCGAAGTTGTGGATGGCATGGTGAATATCACTGCCGATGCAACAGATTTGTATCGGGTGAAAAATGCCATTGAAGAGATTTATCCAAATGTGGAGTTTACAACTTTGGAAACAACGATGCTGCCAAATGAGTATGTGACATTGCAGGAAGGCGAAGAAACAGATTTGTTTACCCGCTTGACAACGATGCTGGATGATGTCGATGATGTGCAGAACGTTTGGCACAATGTCGAACTGTAATGCAAATTGTGATTGGCATTGCAGTTCTTCTGGGGATTGTTGTATTGTTTCTGGTTGGGTATTTAGGTAACCAGAATACCGGCAAGCCGGAGCAATATGAAACGTTGAAAGCAGACACCAAAGGATGCTTCAATATTAATCAGGAAGACGCAGGAAAAGAATAAACTGAGGCTAAGGCTTCAGTTTTTTTTTATTTGAAATGGCACTGCAGTTAGGATTTTTTCAGATAGCATCGAAAGATAGAATGAAAGGAGGTAATTGCATGGTACTTACCACAGTCAGTCTTTTAGTTCCCGTATGGCTCATCTTTATTTACCGTTTTATCACAAAGGAGCAAAGTTAGCAAATGAAGATGGCAGTGCTTGGTTTTACCAGCTTTCTTGCTGGTTTGACGTTCGTAATGGCTGCATCTGTGGTATTTACCTACACCACAATGTATCAGAACCTTTCGTTTGCTTTGAAAAACGGGATTTACCAAAGCAGCTTAACAGCAATGATTCCGGAAATTGTTTGTGAATGGCAGGAAAATCCGGCATATGATCCGGAAGTGGATGAAGAAGAAGCAGCCTTGATTGAAGTATGTGAAGAAGTATATCTGACGAAGGAGGAGTATTATGAACTGCTGGAAGAATCTGTTATTGCATATAAGCAAGGAACGTATGTGATGGAGTTAGCACTTATGGATTATCAGCCGGACCCGTTTTTGGCGAGAGCGACATTGCAGGCTGAGATGCATCATGGCTTTCTGCACTTTGCAATTACAGTGGATGAATTGGTGCTTGAACATGACTGAAAAATGGTGGGGAAAACGAGGCTTCGGCGTGGTGATTGGAGTGATTTTGCTTCTTGCGGTGAGCAACTATCTGATCTTTCAATATGCGTTGTCAAGGTCGATTGATTTGGTAGATGTCCCTATTGCATCACGGACAATTTTACCGCACCAGAAAATTACCGACAGTGATTTTGTGATGAAGCAAGTACCTCGTGTTTATGTCGAGAAAGGAGTGTATTTAAAGAAAGAAGAAATTGTTGGCAAGTATGTTGACTTGCAATCGAAGGTTGCCAGAGGATCGATGTTTTATCAGGATATGGTGAAAGGCGAGCAGGAGATACAGGAATTGCCGGCATTGTTGTTGAAGCCGGGGCAAGTGGCCTTCCCATTATCCAGTGATCTTTTGAAAAGCAGCGGAACAACGTTGGCGGTCAATCAAAAGGTGGATGTTTACATTACTTATACGGATAGCAAATCCAAAGAAACAACGGTAGATCGCTTGCTGCAAAATGTACGAATTATCGGTATTAAGGACCGCAACGGCCTTTCTTTGACAGAGGAGAAAGCCCAGCGGATTCCGGCAGTGCTGGTGCTGGCAATTCAGGAGGATTATGTAAACTATCTCAAGAAGGCAAGCAAGATGGCGGTGATCGATGTTTTGGCTCCGCATGTTGAATATGCGTTTGAAGAAGAATCCATGTTAGATGAAGAATGCGTACTGCTGGAGCTGCTGGGACATGAGTGAGTTTGATTTTGGCCCATTTGCACCTTATGTATTAGACGATGATATCACAGATATCAACTACAATGGCAGGCAGCTTTGGCTGGATCATCTGAAGAGGGGAAGATATGTGGAAGAGGAGTTTTACTGCAGCGAAAGCATGGAGCAATTTTGCTACCGCTTTGCCAATCATAGCAATGCATCCTTCAATCAATCTTTTCCTATCATTGAAACGGAAACAAAAGAGCTGCGCTTTAGCATTTTGCATGATTCTATTTCGAAAAGCGGCTTTAGCGTTTCCATACGAAAAACACCCGCTATTATGCGGCTGCGCAAAGAAGAAATGATTCGCTCAGAGTATGCGAGTAGTCAGGTGCTGCAGCTGCTTGCAGCTTGCATTCAGGCACGCTGCAATATTTTGATCTGCGGACTGCCGGGAGCAGGGAAAACCGAACTAGTGAAGTATCTTACTTCATTTATACCGGGGCATCAGCGGGTGATTACAATTGAAGATACGCTGGAAATACGCTATGCCCAACTTCATCCATATAAGGATAGCGTGTCTTTGAAGGTACATGATCGCTTCGACTATGGCAATGCAATCAAGGCTAGCCTGCGGCAGCGGCCGGATTGGCTGCTTTTGTCAGAAGTACGATCAAAAGAAGTAGTGCAGCTTCTGGAATCAGTGTCAACAGGAGCGAAGCTGATTTCTACATTGCATGCGGATACGGCCAGGGCAATCCCGATGCGTCTTTTGCATATGTTTCCCGGGATGGAGCTCTCCAATGAAACCTTGCTGCAAACGATTTACCAGAATATTGATATCGGCATACATATTGAATCGCGAATTACCAAAGAGGGGATTGGACGTTATATCAAAGAGATTGTTTACTTTGAAGTAGATGAGCAAGGAAAAACGGTGCAGCATCTTTTGTTTCATAAACAGTTGCATCCAGCAATAGCACCGCTGCCTGAAGCGCTGCAAAACCAGATTAATGCGGCACAAGATGAAGACCCATGCAAAGCAAGTAAGAGTATAAAAGGAAAAGCCAAAAAACAGAAAGCAAAAGAGATTTATGAAACCTAACTTACTGCGCCTTGCCAGCTTTCAGCAATATCGGCTGCAGGTGGAAGGATATGGCTTTCGCTATATTCCCGCTCAGCAGATCCTTCGCTTTCTTGTTTGCTTTGTTTGTATTTTGCTGTTTGCCCTTTACTTTCAGATGCATGCAGGGATGCTGCTATTTCTATGCCTCTTATTGGCAGTGCTGCTCCCCATGTGGTTTTTGTGGCAATACGAATATTTGTATGAGGAAAAACTGTTCAAGGAATTTACCATGGTGGTTCAGCAAATGGCTAGTTCATTTAAGATCAATCCAAAGATCGCGGCGGTATGCAAAGAAGTACGGATCTTTTGCCATGGTGATTTGCAAGCACAATTGGATCAATGCCTATGGCAGATGGAACAAGGAAATAGCCTGGAGCTTGCACTTCAATCTCTCAGACAAAGATACTCCTTTTTTGTATTGCATAATTTACTGACTTTAATGTGTGCTGTCGAGGAATATGGTGCGCGTCAGTTTCAAGAAGGACTGGATCTGATTCAAGATGATCTTGACGATGTCATTGAGGATACTTATCTCAATCAGCAGGAAATGATGCAAATCAAAGGACGCGTCTATGTGCTGAATTTGCTGGCTCTTGTGATTGGCATGCTGTCCAAGCAAATGCTGGGAGAGTTGTTCTTTTTCCAAGAACACTTGCTTTATCAAGGTTCCTTATTCTTTTTTACCCTGACATTGATTGGTTCTATGCTTGTTGTACAGCTGGCTATGCGCCATACCTGGATTATTTGGGAGAAAAATCATGAAATTTGAAGTGCATAAAGCACGCTCCTTGCTGCGCGAAAAGGATTTAGAACTGCTGCTTGCAATTACCAAGGAGGCAACACTGGAACGCTTTGAACATCATCGTATGAAGCAGACCATGCTTGTTTTAGTATTGCTTTTGGGCTGGCCGCTGTATGCCTTTCAGGTTAGTTATGGAGCAGCAGTACTCTTTGGTGCTTGCTTGGTGTATAAGATGCCGTATTACCGAGTCAGAAACAAGCAGAAGAGGCTGTTAAGCCAGCTTCGCTATGAATTCCCGCTGTGGCTGCGTCAGTTGCAAGTGCTGCTGCAAACGAATACGGTATTAACCGCGCTGGAGCGTTCCCTTGCGGATGCACCAAAGATATTGCAGTCTTCTATTGAAGTGCTAATTGCCAAGATTGAACTAGATCCCATTGGGATGCAGCCATATTTGGAATTTATGCAGGAATTTGAAATCTATGAAATCCAAAAAGCAATGAAATTGTTGTATCGCTATCATTTTGTTGGTGCTGAAGAATCGTATCGGCAGTTTCATCGGATGATTGAAGCGACTGCGAAGTGGCTGCGCCAAGGCCGCAAAGACCATAAAGTACAACGTATTTTGCTGTTGGAGTGGTTAGGGCTGCTGCCATTGTTTGGGGTCACGTTGATGTTTTTAGTGATGATGGTTGTTGTGATATTGGATATGATGAAAGGAGGACTGACATGAAAATTTTCTTTGAGGAATATGGAATGGTAATTGTCGTAACCATTCTGGCAGTAGGTATGATTGCCTTTGCCAATACCTTTAAAGGGACTCTGACAGATACCATTGAACATCAATGGGACTCGATGTTTTCTGAGGTTGGAGGCTGATCATGAAGTTAGCAGTGGAATCCAGTGTGATTGCCTACTTATGCATGTTCTTTCTAAGTATTGGATTGCTTCTCATGCGTCTGATTTTTACGCATAATCAAGCATTGCAGCTAGAGGAATATGCAATTATGATAATCGAGCATCATAATCGCTATGATGCAGATATTGCATCTATAATTGCGCAAAAAGCAATGCAATGCAAAGATTGCCAGTATCAGATTCTGCCCATGTATGCGCATGGAACATTGCGCTATGAAGTAAAGGTATTTTATACCGTTCCAATACTCGGGTGGGTAAATCGTCATTTTCATTTATATGCGCTGACGAGTGCAGTAACATAGAGACTTGGAATTCCAAGCCTCTTTTTTCGGGCTTTGTTGTAGGATTGGAAAAATATGGTTATACTAGAAGAAGAGGTGGCGTCATGAAACTAAGAACAGATACCTTACTGACATTGTTAAGTGCTATAGTATGTGCAATGGCATTCTTATGGGACTTTCTTGCTTGGCTGGTCTTTTTTTCATTGGTTCCTTTTTTATATGTTTTATATCGCAATCATTTACATACAAGACATTTGTTTCGCTATTCGATGCTGTTTGCGGCAGTATTCCACCTGCTTGCCATGAGTTGGATTTTGAAGCTCTATCCCATGACTTTTCTTGGCTACAACGAGATTCAGAGTTTGGTTGTGATAGCAGGATGGTTGTTATTTGCTGGGCTTCTGGCTTTTCGGATGCTCATTCTTCCGTTCGGTTTGCTATGTTTCAAGCAGGATGGATTCAAGCGGGTTTTATTTACGGGTGTCTGTTGGATGGGGTATGAGTGGCTGGCAGAGCTTGGTTTTTTTGGATTCCCGTGGTTTCGGCTGGCGCTGCCAATGGCCAACCTTCCTTTGATTCGTCAGTTTGCAGGAATAGGCGGCAGTATCGGCATCAGTTTTGTGCTGGTTTTGATCAATGCAGGATTGGCTGAATGCTGGCTGCAGTATCGTGAGAATCGCAAAAAAGCGTTGGGAAGCGGGATGATTGCAGTGTGTTCCTGTTTTTTGCTGCTTATTGCTGGCTGGCAGCAAATTTACCGTCCGCAGGAAATAAAGCAGTCAAATACGCTCGAATATCAACTAAACAGCAGCAAGATTGCGGTGATTCAAGGCAATATATCGACAATGGATAAATGGAAAGAAGACGAAGAATATGCATTGTTCGATTTCTATATGAGTGAAAGTGAAAAAGCAATACAGCAAGGGGCAAAATGGATTATCTGGCCGGAAACGGCTATTCCGATTGCTTTGAATGAGTATCCTGAGATGTACCAGACATTGCAAGAGACAGCACTTCAGCGCCAAGTACATTTTATTGTTGGATCCTTTGAGCGAAATGAATATCGGCTGCACAATGCCCTCTATGCTTTTCCGATGAAGCAAGTCTATCACAAACAGCATTTGGTACCGTTTGGTGAGGCGCTTCCTAACTGGATGCTTTATGCGCTGCCGTTCTTGCAGGACTTTCAGCTAGCAAATCGCATTGACGCCGGAACTACCAATGTTTTATTGTCTGATCAGCGGGTGAAGATTGGCAGCTTGATTTGCTTTGAATCTATTTTTGCGGATTTAACAAGAAAGCAAATTGTGGATGGTGCGAATGTGCTGCTGATTGCAACGAATGATGCGTGGTACCAACATTCCAGTGAAATAACCCAGCATAAAAACCATGCTATCCTGCGTGCTGTGGAAAGCAACCGTTATGTAATTCGAGCAGCGAATACCGGTATCAGCATGATTATTGATCCCCGAGGAACGGTTGTTCAGCAGCTTCCGGAAGATGAGCAGGGGATTTTATATGGACAGATAGAGTTGCATGAAAAAGAGACTTTTTATCATCAATTTCCTTACTTGATTCATGGGATATGCGCTGGGCTGCTGATCTGGCTTCGGCAGTCGCTGCAGTTAGAGCGGATAAAAAAGTTGTTAACATTTATGAAATTTAGAATGTTTCATTGCTTATAGTAAGGTTTTTATGTATAATTACCGCAATGATTGAAAGGAGAGATGAAATGTATGGCCGATAAGATCATCGTTTTGGATTTTGGTAGTCAATATAACCAATTGATTGCACGGCGTGTGCGGGAATTTGGTGTTTATAGCGAGCTAAGAACACATACCATTACTGCGGAAGAGATTAAGCAAGATCCCGAAGTCAAAGGGATTATTTTTTCGGGCGGACCTAATTCTGTATATGAAGAGGGGGCGTTTACGATTGACCAGGAGTTATTTTCTTTACAGCTTCCTATTTTGGGGATCTGCTATGGAATGCAATTGATGGCTCATTCGCTGGGCGGGAGAGTAGAGGGTTCCGAGCATCGGGAATATGGCAAAGCAGATATTTCCTTAGTGCATCAGACAGCATTGGTTTCCGACCTGCCAGCTGTTCAGCAAGTATGGATGAGTCACGGAGATCAGGTTACGAAAGTACCGGAAGGATTCCAAGTGGATGCTTCCAGCAAGACTTGTCCGATTGCGATGATGTCCGATGAGACTCGTCATTTTTATGCGATTCAATTCCATCCGGAAGTACGTCATAGTGTATATGGCAATGATATGCTGAAGAAGTTTGTATTTGATATTTGCAAAGCAAACAATAACTGGACGATGTCTGCGTTTATTGATCAGCAAGTTGCGAAGATTCGGGAGCAAGTGCAAGGGGATGAGGTGCTGTGTGCTCTGTCCGGCGGTGTTGATTCGGCGGTTGTTGCAGCGTTGCTTCATAAGGCAATCGGCGATCAGCTGACTTGCATGTTTGTGGATCATGGTTTGCTTCGTGAGAATGAGGCGGAGTCTGTTGTGGAGACATTCCGTGGCCGCTTTGGCATGAATCTGATTAAGGTAGATGCCCAAGAACGTTTCTTGAGTAAGCTGGCCGGTGTCAGTGATCCTGAGAAGAAGCGTAAGATTATCGGCAATGAATTCATCTATGTCTTTGATGAAGAGTCCAGCAAGCTAAGCAATATTAAGTGGCTGGCGCAAGGTACTTTATATACCGATGTGATTGAGTCGGGAACAGCAACTGCCCAAACGATTAAGTCACACCATAACGTTGGTGGTTTGCCTGAAGACATGAAGTTTTCTTTGATCGAGCCTTTGAATATGCTGTTTAAAGATGAAGTAAGGGCGTTAGGCAGCGAATTAGGGTTGCCGGATGTGATTGTTCATCGGCAGCCGTTCCCTGGTCCTGGCTTGGCTATTCGTGTTCTGGGTGAAGTAACAGAAGAGAAGCTTCACTTGGTTCGCCGCAGTGATGCGATTTTAAGAGAAGAGATTGCGAAAGCTGGTTTGGATCGTGAGGTCTGGCAGTACTTTACTGCACTTCCGGACATGCGTTCAGTAGGTGTCATGGGTGATCAGCGTACATATGACTATACGATCGGTATTCGCGCTGTAACTTCGATTGATGGAATGACGGCGGACTGGGCTAGAATTCCATATGATGTGCTGGAGAAGATCTCTACACGTATTATCAATGAGGTAAAAGGGATTAATCGCGTCGTGTATGATGTGACATCCAAACCACCTGCAACAATAGAGTGGGAATAACGAAAAGATTTTCAGAGCGTCTTTTAATATTTTTTAGTATAATTTGCGATGAACAATAATGCAAACATAATATCAACTGAATCACTGCCAGATTTGTTTGGTTTCTCTAGCTGATACGAATAGAATCATTTGAACTGCTTTATCAATTACGATGCTTTCATCAATAAAAAAGTTATAACTAAGTGGTAGTACGCCTGCTCAATTCATATTTTGAAGATAATGCTCTGATCAATTCTACTTTCTTGCACTTTTACTTGCTTGAAGATGCATTTTGCTTGAAGCTGTTTAGTTGTTGCTTGCATAGTAAACTGAATATTGGTTATAGCATAATTAAAATGAATGGTATAATATAGAAAAGTAATTATAAAATAAGATTATTATCAACTTTTTTATTATATATTACATATTATTATAATAAATATTCATCATAAAAGCTGATTAGCATTGACAAGTACATCATCACTGATATACTATGATAGTAGTTAATTAACATTTTACAAATATTGAATATGTATGAAGGGAGGCAGAGTAAAGGTGTTATTCATTTATTATTTTGAACTAGCACAGTTTTTGATATTAGGATAGATGTTAATTACTTAGAAAGCATGGTGCTTAAAATGAGAAAAGCTATAAAAATTTTATTGGTTTTATTTTTATCGACAATTATTGTATACCCAAACTATCAAATGAATGTTTCTGCAAAGGAAAGTTATCAAACTATTTATGATGTAAAATCACCTAATCAAGATGTTAATCTTTCAAAAGATGGTGATATTTATTATTTTTTGCTATCCAGTCAAAATTATAATATTTCTATGGATGTAACCAAAGAAAAATTTGTTAATGTTTATTATTATGATAAGATTAAAAACTCAATGACTATATCTAACACTGTGATTTCAAATGCAACTGATATAGATAACTATTTAGTAATAGCTAGCGATGTGTTAACAAATAATAATACAGGTATAGTTGTAAATATGAATGACTATATAGCGAAGACGTCTGCGAAAAGTTCTATAGGTGTATATTCTTCATCAAGCATTATTAGTGAACTTCAATCTAGATATGGCTCTCCATTTTATAATAAATATCTAAGCAGTTTAACTGAAAACGGAAAAACAGCAATGTTGTATGAAACTAAAACTCTATCTGCAATAAATGATGAAGGCTGGAATATATTAGTCACAATGAGTATAACGATGATTGTAGGGTTTACAGGATTAGTGAGTAGAATTGTGAAATTACTTATAAAAACCGTAGTAAGAGATGGAATTGAATACGCTCAATATGGAACAACACTAACAAAGTATAGAGCTGATGTATTTTATGTTAAAGATGTTAAAGTTGGCTCATATTATCCTTTCAGATCTTTAAAAGATATACTAGGTATGGCTTATATAGGAAACAATGATTATATTCATTATGAATACAAGTCTACTCGATATACTGACAGCGCATCATTTTATGATAACAATACTGCAATTATGAGAAGGGGGATAGAATTATCTTAAGAAATATAAAGTGTATATGAAAAAACAGACATGGCTAAAAAAAATTGGAAGTATTCAACTTACTATTTCCTTATCTCTAATTGCGTTGTATTTAATCATCACAGTTTTTCTAATAGGTAATTGGAGTTTGAGTATACCTATCAACATTTATATATGGTTACTACTTGCAGGGTTTGCTCTCATTTTTATTGAGATTTTTATACTAACCAGTAAGACTTCAAACTTTATTTTGAAAAGCAAGTTTTTGCAAATAGAGCTACCAAATGATAGTTCGAATTATTCAAGAAATAGAAGATGTTGGTATTACTTAATAGACGCAACGATTATCTCGATATTTTGGATAATAGTGGATGCTTTTTCTTGGAGTATTATGCAAGACTTAATGAGTTCAATTCTGGTTCTACCATTCTCTATCTCTTTATTCTTTTTCACTAGTTATGTTAGTACAGAAACTGTGATCATATTGAAAAAATATTAGAGATATTAGCAACTTTGATAAGTTTGTATTATAAAGACAATTATTCTTTATGTAAATAGAATTAGTTATATATACTATCCAAAGAAATCAGTTGAAACTTACTCAATAAAGTAAAGGGCGCATTTCTAATAAATGTGCTTTTTCTTGCTACAGGATAGAACAAATGACTTTAATTAGATAAATAAGAGCATTTACTTACTGAGATAATAAAAAAGTAGCAAAGAATCCTTTGTGTTATATTTCTGTAAAAATTGAATATATAGTAACTAGTTGAGTACAATTTGAGTACAAAATTTTTGATAGACTAAATATCACTTTTAAAAATAAATTAATTAAAGATCAAAATTAGCTAAATTCCACCACACTCCATTGGTAATAATCATTACAATATCGAGTGGGAGTAAGAAATTTTATCTGTATTATTTTAAACGTCACCTAATCTCCATGATGAGTTGACGTTTTTATATTACGAGTATTTCACAGAAATTGATTAATTTATTGTACTCAAATATCAACTGCAGAACAAGCTTAACAATTGTTTTTTCATAATTGTATGGTGAAAGAGTGATGGTTGATTTTGATCAGTACCGACAGATTACAGCTATGGAACTTGATGAAATAGTAAGAATAATTGAAGATGTTCGTGATCGAATGAATGATTTCACGATCTTAAAAAAGGCACTTTATGACGAAGAAGGTGATTATCATTATTTAGCGTAGATAAAATGAAGGCATCTCTTTATATCGCTTTACAGTTCATTTGATTCGTCTTTTGATATCTAATATCTCGCTACATTTTTTATAAAGTATGCATCATGCTATATATTCTTGTAGTAGTATAACTATTGTCGTACTGCTTCTTCATTAGAAAAAGATATATTCTATTCTGTTCACACCATTCACTATCAGACAACCCCTTATTGAAAAGCAGCGTGCATTAATTAATCGTCTATTTCTTTTTCTATTGCCAGTAACTACTCTTCTTTAATTCTGTGCACTTCAACGTATAACAGACTACTAAGCCACATTAATCTTGTAATGTAACATAAAACAACCGCTTAATTCATTTCTGAATAAAACGGAATTAAGTAGTTTTTAATTGTTATTAAATCTTGAAAAGAAAGAGCAAAGTAAATTAACTTACAAATACTCAATGGTATCTAAAATAGACTTTATTGAAATATAATCAAACAATTCAGAGTTTATATTAATTCCAAATGTTTTAATTCCAAATTTATTGCCTAGTTCTATATCACAGATAGAGTCTCCAACAATAAATGACTTATCTAGTTTTATGTCTGGATACTTCTTTAAAGCCATATCAATAAGCCCTGTTTTGGGTTTAAAGCAATTACAATTTTCTATTTTTGAATGTCGACAGTAAAAAATATCTAATATATCTATTCCATTACTATTTAGAAATTGTAATAGTTTTTCTGTAAATGATATATACTGTGAAAGTGTTATTGTTCCGTCGTTTATTAGATATTGATTTGTAATTATGATGATTTCATAGCCTTTTTCCCTTATGCCTTTTAATCCTTCCAACGAACCATCAAGAAATTCAGGTTGACAAATATTTCTCCAAATATGATCTGGATAGTCCTTGTTTATTGTCCCATCTCTATCTACAAATGCAACCTTCATATATTAACAACCTCCATAAAAAATGTTCGTATCAATCGTCATACACTTTTACCATATCTTCGATATTATTATATCTTAGATTTCTGAAATCTAATATTATTAATATTATTTTATGCCAACTTAATTGTAATCCATCTATTGCTTACATTGAAAATTTTGAGTATAAACAAAGTTAATACATCAATTGTAAAGCATTATCTATAACACCGCTGAGCATTTCATCAAATAGAAAAGCTATAACTCCATAAATAGTTGTGATCAACTATCCTTTTCGTTATAGCAACATAATGCGAAATTTAGTTTCACAATATACTTCTGAAAATATCTAGAGTTACTTGTTAAGTTAGAAAGAGTAGATATTCAAAAGTAAATATATTCTGCTAAGCATCTGTATTTATTAAGACAGTGACAGCTGCGCCTGCTTCTAGTGCTCCTGTATCCCCAGTTCGAGTAATTCTTACCGAAAGAAGATCACAGCTTAAAACATCATAGTCTGCAGAAACAAATATACAGCAATTACGGGCACCTTCTGTACTCGGACCAACAATAGTTGCGATAATTCCAGTTTCAATTAATGTATCCCCACATGTACTACTTCTGATAATCTGTGCAGATACGGTATCCTCTGCACCTAGATCTTCTGATCTTATAGAGAATGCTATTCCTACAATAGTTGAATCTAATGCTACAACAACTGTATTTCTTTCAAAATCGTCTGATGCATTCCCTAATCCTAAATACTGATTATTTGCGATTGATTGGTCAGTTGCTAGATAGAATGTGTTTCCACCTGGACCAACTGCTCCTGTTGGACCTGTTGGACCAGTTGCTCCTGTTGGGCCAGTTGGACCTGTTGGACCAGTTGGGCCTGTTGGACCCGTTGGGCCAGTTGCTCCTGTTAGGCCAGTTGGACCTGTTGGACCAGTT
>JAEWFD010000002.1 GCA_023388995.1 Bacillota bacterium | reverse complement strand
AGCAGGACTAGTTCATTGTCTTGATTACTATACAAGACAACATGCTTTGAAATTTAACCGAACCGCCGTATGCCGAACGGCACGTACGGTGGTGTGAGAGGGCGATTAGTTTCGCCCTACTCGATTTTGCGTTATATCTTTTTCATTGATCCGGAAAGATGGTAATCCAACATCATGTATGCTATGATTTTGGTATCTAGGGAGGGAAATTTCATGATCAAAGCAGGTATTATTTGTGCAGCTGATACTGAATTAGCTCCGTTTCTGCCGCACATTGAAGATGTGACAGTGACAGAAAGAGCAATGTTGAGATTTTACGAAGGTACAATCAATGGCGTAGCAGTTGTGGCAGTATATAGCGGTGTATGCAAGGTGAATGCTGCAATTGCGGCACAAGTGCTAATTGACCACTATACTGTCAATGCGATGGTGAATGCCGGAACAGCCGGCGGTATCGATCAGAAAGTAGCGTTGTTTGATACTGTCATTTCGACGCAAGCCGTATATCACGATGTTGCAAAAGAAATACTGACAGAATTTCATCCGTGGATGGAATCGATCTACTTTCAGGCGGATGCTAAATTTTTAGAAATTGCCAAAGAAATAGCTCACGAAAATCATGCCGTGCATTTAGGCTGTATGGCAACGGGCGAAAAATTTATTGAAGATCATATGCGGGAAGCAATTATGCAAACTTATGCACCTCTGTCGGTAGATATGGAAACAGCCAGTATTGCACATGTATGTTACGCGAATCATATTCCTTTTATTGCAGTACGCAGCATTACCGACACGGCGGAGCATGCAGGATTGGAACATTTTGAAAGAAACTGCAAAAAGGCTTCGCATACTGCAAAAGACGTGGTGCTCACTTTTTTGCAGAAGTTAAATGGTGATATGGATAAAAGCTGGCGTTTGCAATAAAGGTGAGGGCCTATGAAAAGAAAAATCATGATTGCAGGTGCCTTTGTAATGCTATGTGCTATCACACTGCTTGGGTGGACTACGATGCAATCGTTAAAGAGCTGCCAATTTGCGAAGTATGCTGCGTTCTTAGGGTTCGCGGATAACTATCAAATCAGGAAGGTTGAATCTCATATCGGCTGGTTTGGCGAAGGTTCTCGTTATTATTTGCTTGCGTATTCTGAATCTGATATGGCGAAACAAAGGAATTACCTGTCAGCAAAAACGGAATTTCAAAAAAGCGATGAAAGTACCAATCGAAGCTTTGTTGGGTTGTTTTCGTATGATTTAGATAAGTTGCAAGTTTACAGACAAATCGTTGCTAACGAATTCGCGGAATTGTATTATCGTGAGAATATAACGCAGAATGTGCTGTATTATATTTATGTGATCGATGAAAGGCAGATTGCTGTTTTCATTTCAGTTGGCTAATACCAAATAAGTAGCCAAAAGATACACATAAAAGCTCAATCATGCGGTGTAAACTTACAAAACAGTGGTTTGTCAATAGCAATTGGTAATAAGTGAAACAAAAAAGAAAGTTACAGTTCTTGTTTTCACATATTTTCACACAGTATTTCTTTAATTTTCTGATGATTCTATCGTATTCTAGTATCAAGCAAGAAGAACCAGACATCGAAACCATAATATAAGATGTACTCTTGCGAAACTTCCCTTTCTTAAATTTGAATTTAATAAAAAATGAGCGACTCCCACGCTCTTTTTTTATGTTTCAGCATATCGATGTTGATTGATAACTAACTTAAAATTCGATACAATAGCAATAGTGCATAAAGGAGTGATTCCATGAATCTGATCTATAAGATTTATGATGAAAAGCAGCTGCTTTACATCGGCAGAACCAGGCAAAAACTGCAAGATCGGCTGCGCGGTCATTTCTTTCATAAGCCGTTGCATAAAAAAATTGATATTGAAGAGGTAAAGCGAATTGAATTTGCGGAATGCCAAACGGTAGCTGACATGTATCTGTATGAAATCTATTATATTAATAAGCTGCATCCAATCCTGAATGTAGATGATCAAGCGCATGATGAACTGACGATTATACTGCCGGAATTGTTATTTGTGGAATACCAATGTCCGTTGCTTCCGAAGTGGCAAAAGCAAATCGCCGAAAAGAAACAAGCGCGCCTTGAAAAAAGAAGAGCAGCAATGCAGCTGGTTCATATCAAACGGAAAGCAAAAAAAGAATTAAGTGCCAAAGCATATGAGCAGTTTTTAGAACAGTTGAACCCAAATAACAGCAGGAAAGAGAGATGAAAATGAAATTTATACGCATATTCTTTGCTTTTATGCCATGGATGCTGTCAATGGTGCTAGGCTTTTTAATGGATGCGCTATTTACTGTACCAAGCATTCTCGCTAATTTGTTATATGGGATGCTTTGCTTCGCTGTGTCTTTTGCGCAGAAACCATCGCATAAATTGCTGGTTGATATATGCATCATATTCTGGGTATATCTTATGTACCGCACAGACAGCGGTTATATTCTGGGTACCTTTCAGATGGGGTTCTACCTGCTTGTGGCGGGATATTATTTGCTGATCAATCATGCCAAAAGAAGAACAAGCACGCAAGAGATGAAATAGTTTGCAGATGAAAAAACAGATAGTGATCCGATAAGCGGGTACTATCTGTTTCTTTGCGTATAGGTATTATTTAACCAAGTCAGCTGCGATTAGAGCACCCAGCTTTGCATTGTTGAACACGAGTTGAATGTTAGACTCCAAGCTTTTTCCTGCCGTCAGTTTTTGGATCTTATCCAGCAGGAACGGAGTTACTTCCTTGCCATGAATGCCCTTTTGATCAGCTTCTTTCACAGCATCATTGATGTTGGATGTGATATAGTCATAATCCATGGAGTATGCTTCCGGAATGGCATTGGTTACCAGCATGCCGCCGCGCAAACCGCAATCTTGCTTTACCGCAAAGGCTTTGGCGATCTCAGCAGGTGTATCCAGGCGATAGTCTACTTCAAAGCCGCTCTTGCGGGTATAGAAAGCAGGCATTTCCTTGCTTTGGTATCCCAAAACAGGAACTCCTTTTGTTTCCAGATATTCCAATGTCAAGCCGATATCCAGAATAGATTTAGCACCGGCACAGACAACCATAACATTTGTTTGAGCCAATTCTTCCAAGTCGGCAGAAATATCCATTGTTGTTTCTGCTCCACGGTGAACACCGCCGATCCCGCCGGTTGCAAAGACAGCGATACCAGCCATTTCAGCTGCGATCATGGTTGTTGCTACGGTAGTCGCGCCATCTGCTTTGCTGGCTAACAGTACCGGCAAGTCGCGGCGGCTTGCTTTCGCAACAGCCAGTCCTTTTTGACCGAGATAATCAATTTGCTCTTTGCTGATGCCGACTGTAATTTTGCCTTCGATAATCGCGATTGTTGCCGGTACAGCACCGTTGTCACGGACAATCTGTTCCACAGCCAAGGCTGTTTCCACATTTTTAGGATATGGCATACCATGTGAGATAATGGTAGATTCTAATGCTACGACTGGTTTGTTAGCCGCAAGTGCCTGGGCTACTTCTTCCGAAATAACAAGATATTGCTGTAAGTTCATAAGTTCTCCTTTATCGTACTATTGTACTCGTTGTTCAATCAATGCCGGAGCTAAGTTTTCCGCAATCGCACCGCTTGATTCTGCGCATATGGCAGCAGCACCAAGACCATACAATGCTTGCTGGCGGATCGGCAGATCCTGCTCGTAGGCATAAATGGCACCAGCCATAAAGGCATCGCCGCAGCCTGTTGTATTCACCAAATTGCTTGGCAGATTTGGCAGATGCTGTCCTTCCTGGGCATTGGCATAGTATACACCTTTGCTTCCTAAGGAAACAAAAATCTGTTTCATACCCTTGTCAAGTAAAATCTGGGCTGCTGCCGCGAGATCATCGTCGTGCTGAATCGTGGTATCGGTCAGCAGCTGCATTTCCAGTAAATTAGGCTTGATGGTATGGATCTTCGACAAGTAAGGAATCAGCTTTTTGGCTTTGTTGGTAGATACCGGATCAACAAAAATCGGTGCTGTTACTTGTTCCATTAAATAACCAATTGCTTCCTGCGAAAGATTGGTATCAATGACAACAACCGAGCTGCGGTTGATGACATCCAGCTTTGTTTTCAAATACTCCGGCGTCAATTCTTTGTAGATTTCCATATCGGACACGGCCAGCTGCATTTCTCCATGTACGTCATTGATGCACAGGTAGGTGGACGTGTTGTGGTTGGGAAGGGTCATTGCATGAGTGAGATGAATTCCTAAGCCGGTGCATTGCTTGCGTAGTTCCTGCGCATATACGTCATCGCCGAGCACGGTAATCAACTCTACCGGAAATGCCAGACGGGAGAGATTGTCCGCGATATTGCGGCCGACACCGCCGAAGCTGTACCGGACTTGCCCCGGGTTGGAATCTTTGCCAACCAGCGGCTGCAGGGATGTTCCCAGAATGTCCACATTGACAGCACCGATGACCGTGATATAACTGCTATCTTTTACAATATATCCTTTTCCGGCAATCTTGCCTTTTTTCATCAAATTGGATATATGCACGGCAGCACTGGAACGGGTAATATTGGCTCGCCGGGCAATTTCTTGCTGGCTGATGAGCGGATTTTCCCTGATCCATTCTAAAATTTGGGCTTCACGCTTGGTCATAGAATCTCCTTTATTAAACATAAGTTTATGTTACCATACAAGTGCTTATAAAGCAAGTGAAACTAGTACTTTTGAAAACAAAAGATTCATGATATAATGCACGATAGCATAGGAGGCGTGAATGTGGAACTACATGATATACTACAAGAAATACTGGACCAGCAGCTGGTAAAGCTGGTGCTGAGCAATAAGCGAGGCAAACAGCAGCAATATCAAAAAGCAGTCTTGCGTCCTGTGAAAACAAAGAATGCACAATACCAATTAGAACTATTTACCCAAACACAGGCGTTTCATGAAAATATAACCAAAGAGCAGGCTGCATCAAGACTAATTGCATTGGCGGAAGAGAGTTTCAAACAACTGGATGCTGCTACTATGCAAAAACAGTATATAGTTAAGATGAATGATGTTCATGATATATATTGCAAGCGAACTGATCAGAAACAACCGCAAGTGATCACGCAGTCACACAATCGCACCAAACAGTATTTGCTGCCGGAAGGGTTGATTATTGAGCCCTTGATCGAACTTGGCATCTTTACCAAGGAAGGCAAGATTGTTGCCAGCAAATATGATAAATACAAGCAAATCAACCGTTTTATTGAAATGATTGACGATGTTTTGCGCAAGGAAGCTATCACGGAGCTGCATATCGTAGATTTTGGCTGCGGGAAATCCTATCTGACTTTCATCCTATATTATTATCTGGTTTTCATCAAAAAGATTAAAGCTACCATGGTAGGACTTGATCTGAAAGAAGAGGTGATTGCCCACTGCAATGAAATTGCTGCCCGCTACCAATATGAGGGACTTACCTTTCAAAAAGGCGATATTGCCCAATACCAAAGCAGCCGTCCCGTTGATATGATGATTTCCTTGCATGCTTGCGATACTGCCACCGATCTGGCGCTGTACCATGCAATTAGCTGGGAATGCAAATGGATTTTTTCCGTGCCATGCTGCCAGCATGAATTAAATGCGCAGTTTGCAACGAATGAATTTCCTCTCTTGGGGAAATATGGTATTATTAAGGAGCGGATTTCTTCATTATTCACAGATGCGATGCGAGGGCAGCTATTGGAACTTTGCGGGTATGACGTGAATTTGCTGGAGTTTATTGATTTAGAACATTCCCCGAAAAATATTTTGATTCGTGCAATTAAGAAACCCCGCTTCCAGCCGAATGAACAATTGCTGGCAGAGCTAAAGCAAGTGGAAGAAGCGTTTCATGCGAAACTGACGCTTCATCAATTGCTTCAAACAAGAGTAGGAGAATAACAGTGGAAAAGAACCATAAACCAAACGAAAAAACAGTAGAGCTGATGCAGACAATCATCAAGCAAAAACAAGAGAAAAGTGCCACTCAAAAAGGGTTGGCGGGAATTGATAAGTCTATCGGTGTAAAACGGAAAAAGATCTATCGGAAAAAAACCGGAGGACTGTTTGACAAATAACCTGTCTTTAGCAGGCTATCATAAGATAAACGAATTATTGGGAATGGTATGACAATGGTTGTACCATTTTTCTTATGCTGCATCGTTGGGATTGCAATATATTGTTGTAAAAGGCAAATTTATTATGAACCATCCTGTCATAGGCAAGCAGCAGTTCAAATTGACTTGCGGTCGAAAACATGCTATTTTTAAGATACCCTCAGGGGTATCAAGGAGGAAGATTTATGCGCAAGTGTATGGATGTGGATAATCTTCATAGACGAATCAATAAAATCATGGGGCAGTTAAAAGCAATTGATAAGATGATAGAAGAAGATATCCCGTGTGAAGATTTGCTTGTTCAAATTAATGCTGCCAAGGGTGCTCTGCATAAAGTTGGCCAAGTTGTACTGGAAGGCCATTTAAACCATTGTGTGCGAGAAGGCATCGAACACGGCGATGCAGAAAAAACTATTTCCGAATTCGCAAAAGCTGTCGAGCATTTTTCAAGAATGACATAACAACCAAGGATCAGCTGGTTGTTTTTTATTGACAGGAGTATACCCATAGGGGTATACTCTATGCGACATACATATACCCCTATGGGTATAAAGGAGTGATAGGATGATAGCTATATTTAGAGATGATCAGAAACGAAGCATAGTATTTCTTGGTCTTTCGTTTATATCTTTGGTGGTTAGTTTTTTCCGCATAGGAAATTTTCTTTTTGATGCAGCTTGGCTTGCCATTGTGCTTTGCGGTATTCCAATCATCAAGGGCGCATTAGAAGGACTTATCAGTGAGTTTGATATCAAGGCGGATGTACTGGTTTCGCTTGCGTTGGTTGCTTCGGTTATAATCGGAGAAGTTTTTGCGGCAGGCGAGGTTGCTTTTATCATGCAGCTTGGTGCTTTTTTGGAAGAACGAACAGTAGCCAAGGCTCGTGCGGGGATAGAGAAACTGGTTCATTTATCGCCTGCTACGGCGCGTTTAATTCGGGATGGTGAAGAGTTGATTGTGCCTGCGCAGCAGGTTGCAAGCGGGGATCTTCTGCGGGTGTTGGCAGGGGAAACCATTGCTGTGGATGGTATTATTACAGATGGCCTAACATCAATAGATCAGTCAGTTATGACAGGTGAAGCACTTCCGGTTGATAAAAAAGCGGGGGATGAGGTGCTGAGCGGTACAGTCAACCAACTAGGAACTTTTGATATGATGGCAACAAAAGTTGGAGAAGACAGCTCTTTGCAGCGAATGATCCGGCTTGTTGAATCCGCGGATGCAAAAAAAGCAAAAATTGTAGGTATAGCTGATCGCTGGGCTACCTGGATTGTTGTGATTGCTCTTGTTGCGGCAGGACTTACTTGGTATTTCACGGGTGAAATAATTCGTGCTGTGACGATTCTGGTTGTATTTTGTCCCTGTGCATTGGTGCTTGCTACACCAACTGCAATTATGGCAGGCATTGGCAATGCAACGAAATACGGCATTCTCATCCGGCAAGGAGATGCATTGGAACGTCTTGCACAGGTGCAGCGGATTGCATTTGATAAAACAGGAACACTAACTTATGGCAAGCCAGCTGTAGCGTTCGTGGAAAGCTGCATCCCTGAGTTAGATCATAGTCAATTGCTTGCGCTTGCAGCAACTGCCGAGCTGCGTTCTGAACATCCATTAGGAAAAGCCATTGTGGCCCATTATAAAGAAAGCTACAACAGGTCCCTCAGAGAACCGGAGGCCTTTCAGCTGCTGCCTGGCCGGGGGGTAGCAGCGGTGATACAAGGAAAGGAAATCTTTGCAGGAAATGAAATGATGCTGACCGACCATGCCATTGTACTGCCAAAACAATTTATAGAATATGCAAATCAGGCGAAAGCACAGGGAAGTACAGTTATTTATATAATGGATAACATCCAATTCATGGGGATGATTGCCCTTTCTGATACGCTGCGTCCTGATGCCGCAAGTATGATCAGGGAAATGCATGCCACAGGGATGAAAACGGTGCTTCTTACCGGGGATGCATCGCAGACAGCTCAGTATATTGCGAGCAAAGCAGGAATTGCCGATATCCAAGCTGATTGCTTGCCGGAGGATAAATTGCTTGCAATTCGCTGTTTTCAGGAAGATGGAGAACTTATTTGCATGGTGGGTGACGGAATTAATGATGCACCATCGCTCAAAGCGGCCCAAGTAGGGATTGCAATGGGCGCTATTGGCAGTGATATCGCGATTGAAGCGGCTGATATTGTACTGGTAAGTGATGATATTCGAGAAATTCCGCATTTGCTGCTCCTCTCACGGAAGGTAATGAAAACAATCAAGATCAATCTTGCGGCCTCCATGATTCTTAACTTTGCGGCGATTGCCTTAGCAATTAGCGGCGTGTTGAATCCTATCCTGGGTGCGCTTGTGCATAATGTTGGTTCTGTGGCAGTTATTATAAATTCTTCGCTGCTGCTGCAATGGCGGAAGCAAAAATAATATAATATGCTAAAACAACTGGATTAGCAATATCCTTATCCAGTATGCTTCTTTGTTCTATATCTAATCAGTACCTTTCTTGTGTTTTCGTATATCCTGTAGTACAATGTGAAAACGCTAGTAATTATTGGAAAGAATATTCAAGGAAGAAAAGTCAAGAAATACAAAGAAAAGCCGATAATCATTATGCAATAGTTAGAAAGGCGCTATTGTATATGGAAAAAGAAAATAGTAAAGTACAGAAAATAATTCGTCAGCATGTGATAGGTATCGTATTGATTACACTGGTCATGACCGGTTTTTTGATCGCGACCACGAGTATGATGAAAAATCAGGTGAATTCTGAGATGCTTTTGCTGGATACAATATCCAAGCAAGAACAATATATTCAAAAGTTATCCAAGGATGCCAATTATAAATATGCGCTTTTGCAAGCGCGCATGATTGAGCAGCTGCCGGATGATCTGTCTGCACAGTTGATTGCAATCAATCAGTCTTTGCTGCAAACCCAAAAGGAATTTGAACAATTCATGGAATTAGCAAACAAAGTGCAGACATCTAAATCGCCATTTGCAAAAAGCGGATTAAGCATCCAGCAGCTTATGGTTGATATGGGCATGTTATGGCAGCCATTTGCGGATGCTGTTTCTGCTGTGCGCACGAGTCAGGTGCTGGATGAGCAAACAACCAAAGCGTTTCGTACATTGAATTCATTGGATCAGGAATTAATGAACTATAACGGGCAGGTGGCTGATGCCATTTGGAGCATTGAGCAACGCGACGCAACGACCAAACTTACAAGCATTGCCCTGATTTGGGTTGCACTACTGGTAACCTTGCTGGCAATGGTCTGGCGGTTCTACAAGAATAATATCTCGTTGTTGAGAGCCATTTATCATGGGATTATGCGGATGGATAAAGGGAAACGGAAGAAGAATGATGCAATTCAGGTATCTGATGCTTTCATGCCTGCTGTTTTGGAAGTAAATGAGGCTTTTGAAAAACTGGATAAGCTGATTGAATTGATGGAAAATATGAACCAAGATAATTCATTTGAAGGAATTCTTCATTATATCTATAATTCTTTTCATGCATTCATTCCATATTCTCATATCGGGATTGCCCTGCTTCGTGATCAAAATATGATTGAAGCAACCTATGGCATTTCCGATCCTTCTTTGGGAGAGCTGCCGAAAAAACTGTTTGGCATTCGTGCAAACTTAAACAATACCAGCTTGCAAAGCGTGGTTGATGGCGGAACTCCGCGGGTAATTAATGATTTACCCGCATATACCAAAGGAAGATCCAGCACTTACAATCGTATTTTGCTGGATGCGGGAGTTCGCTCCTCAATTACCTTGCCGTTAAATTTAAATCATAAGCCAATTGGCATTATCTTTTTTTCCAATACGCAAACCAATGCGTACAGCTATCAGCACATTTCTTTCTTGGAAACCCTCTCCAACAGTATTGCCATTAGTTTGAACAAAAATATTCTGATTGATGAGCTGATCTACAGCAGTGCTTTTTCTCTTGCTAAATTAGCAGAGTCAAGAGATGAAGATACCGGAGATCATCTGGGACGAATGCAGAAGTATGCTATGAAGATTACGGAACTGCTGCAAGAAGAGCAGCTGTTTGGAAAAGAAATTACAGTATCCTTTGTGAAAGACATCGGACGTTTTAGTCCGCTGCACGATATCGGTAAAGTAGCAATTGCGGATGATATTGTCCGAAAGAAAGGAAAACTGACGCCGGAAGAATATGAGGAAATGAAAAAACATGCAATGTATGGCGGACGGGTATTACGGGCGGCTGAGGAACAAATGGCCAAAAGCAACAAAGGAATGTTTCAAATGGGGATTGAAATTGCCGAAGGACATCATGAAAAATGGAATGGCAAAGGATATCCGCGAGGGAAAGCAGGAACTGCGATTCCGCTAAGTGCCCGCATTGTGGCAGTTGCAGATGTTTTTGATGCACTGACCAGCAAACGTCCTTATAAGGAAGCCTATCCATTTGAAGTGGCGTTTCAGATGATCGTGGAAGACAGCGGAAGCCATTTTGATCCCATGATTGTGGAAGTGTTTCAACGTCATAAAGATGCTATTTGGCATTTGTACAATAGCTTGCAGCCCATTTTAAGCGAACAAGAACTAACGGCATAACAAAACCAGCTTACGCTGGTTTTTCATATTTTTAGTTTGATGTGTTATTTTCCTTGTAAAAGCCATATGAAAATAGGGTCTGCGGATAAAAGTTGCTTGATATCGGCATAGATTGTTTCGTTGCGTACTCTTTTTGTCATGTTATTTTGCTGCCTGGCAGATTACTTTAACAATTACTTTTGTGATTGCCTTTTCAGGGCTATAGCAGTTCTTCAATTGCAAAGGTTTGGGTGGATCCAGGATAGTATCGGCCTTGCTCTGCCGTAAATTTAAATACAACATAATCTTCGTCTGCTGCTCCTTGCGGATAATAGCGTTCAAATCCATCCCGCCATAACAGTTCTTTATGATAAGCATCCGTGCAAAGTTCCATAATCCCTGTTAACAGCAAACCTTGAAAGTTGCTTTCGTTGCAATAGTAGATGCAGGCTTTGGGATTGCTTTGAAACTGGGCTGCCCGCTTGGAGGACAGATTGGTAGAAAAGTAATGGACGCCAAACCCATCTCGCTGCAAGGAAAACATTGCTTTGGTATTGGGATATCCGTATTCATCAACAGAAGATAGATAGACTGTTTTGGCTTGTTCCATAAGGGATGCAAGTTCCTGTTTCATTGCTTCATTCATTATTGTTTCTCACTTTCATTTAAATTGGTCAGTATGCGTTGCAGCATGTTTTCGAAGTTGATGATTTCCGGATCGGAAAACCCCGCATAGTAAATTTCGTTCATCTGCTGTGATACATTGTCGTATTTGTGCTGCAAAGAGCGGGCTTGCTTGGTAAGGGCAATGCGGATTTGCCGGCGGTCGCGGGCATCATACGTACGCTGAACCAATTCCAGTCCTTCCATGCGGTCAAGCATGCTGGTTAACGTTGTCTTTGCGAGACCGGTCTTGTTGGACAAGGTCACAATCGGAATATTATCTTGCTGCCAAAGCACATACAGAATTCTTCCCTGTGCTCCGTTGAACGCGTCAACATTTGCTTGCGTTAATAGCTTCTCAAAGATGCGGCCGCTGACCTGCTTGATCTGCGATATCAAAAAGCCGCCATTTGTTTCTGAGATCAAAGTAACACCTCCTTATATAGTATTATACTATATAGTACTATTAGGTCAAGAGGATATAAAAAGAACCAGCATAAGAACTGGTTCGTGCATATTATTGGCTAAGTTTGCCGTCAATGATATAATCGGCCACCATCAAGCCATTGGCAGCGGCCTGGGATAAAGATCTGGTAAAACCTGCGCCGTCCCCGATTGCATAAATTTGATCGCAACCTTTGATTTGGAAGTTCTCGCATTCCGGACGGCCGGAATAATATTTGCATTCAATGCCATACAGCAAGGTATCGTAATTGGCTGTTCCCGGTGCAACTTTGTCGAGTGCATGCAGTGTTTCAATGATATTATCAAGCTGCCGTTTTGGCATACATAGACTTAAATCACCCGGAACGGCATTCAAAGTCGGAACTGTGCTGCTGTTATGCAAACGATGCTCATCTGTGCGGCGGCCGTTTTCCAAATCGCCCAGACGTTGCACAAGAACAGTGCCCCCCGAGATTTTGTTTGCCAGGCTGGCAATATAGCGGGCATATTCAATTGGCTCATTGAATGGCTGCGTGAAGCGGATTGTTGTGAGAAGGGCAAAGTTGGAGTTCTTTGTTTTCAGATGCTCTTCTTTATAAGAATGGCCGTTTACTGTTAGAACACCTTCCGTATTTTCCGTCACAACATGGCCCCGTTCGTTGAAACAGAACATTCTGGTTGTGTCGCCATATGCTTTGGAGCGATATGAAATCTTCGGCTCATAGATTTTTTTGGAAAAATGTTCCCATACGATGGAAGGAAGCTCTACCCGAACACCGACATCAACTTGATTGTTGGCAGTCGGTATTTGATTCTTTTTGCACCATTCCAGAAACATGCGGCTGCCTGCGCGGCCAACTGCAAAGATGATGTGTTTTCCTTTGATCGTTGCAGTATCTTTGCGACTTCGAAGGTGAACCAAATGGGTCGCTTTTTCCACATCAAATGCTTCTGTTTCGCAGACAATCTCAATGCGGTCTTTCAAATGGGCAATCAGATGCAACATCGTTGTGTAGTTGGCATCGGTACCTAGATGCTTTAGGGTAGCCTGCTGCATATGCAGATCATGCTGAATGCATAAGCGTTTCAATTCATTGTCAGGATAATAGCGATCTAGAGTTGCACCGAATTCGACCAGAACTTTGTCTGCATCCTCAATATAGCGCAAAACGGTATCAGGATGTTCGAATTCCGGCAGCCAGCCGCCGTATTCGGTAGAGATGATGTATTTTCCATCACTGAAGGCACCGGCACCTGCCATGCCTTCCATGATCGCGCATGGCTTGCATTTGATGCACTTTTCAGTCTGCCGCTTGATGATCGGGCAGCTGCGGTTGGTGAGGTCTTTTCCTTTCTCCACAAGCAAAATACTTGCTTCCGGCTGTTTCTTGACGATGGCATAAGCACTCATTAAACCGCCAATGCCGCCACCAATGATAATGTAATCATAATGATCGTATTTCGTTAACATTCCAATTCTCCTTTTACTTCAAAATTCTATCATAGTTGCCTGAAAATACAAGGAAAACTTAATTTATTTTCAAAATGCTTCTGAAACAACAAAATAAAATTTTCATGATTTAGTACTTGACAAGCGCTTACACCCTATATATACTTGCATTAACAGGGCGTGTTATCGAAAGAGCAAGAACCTTCAATCAGCAATTACTGCTTTTTGAAGGTTCTTTTTGTACGCCTGGAAAGGAAAGGGAGATAGTATGGCACTTACATTAAAAGAAGTTGCTGAACAAGTCCTTACTCTAGTTGGAGGAAGGCAAAATGTCCGTAGCAATGCAGTATGCATGACACGTCTGCATGTTAGCGTTGTGGATCAAAGCAAAGTTAAGGCGGGGGAATTAAAACAAGTCGAAGGAGTTATGGGGGTTGTAGAAGGAGAGACTGTCCAAATCGTATTTGGACCTGGCCGCGTCAATAAAGTTGGAGCTGAGTTTGCTGAATTGACGAAAATTGCATTGGGTAGTGATAACCAAAATGTAGAAGATGTTGCGAAAGCAAATAAGGCAGATATTCAAAAGAGCCACACATCTGGTGTACAACGATTCTTTAAACGGTTTGCCAATATTTTTGTACCGTTGCTGCCGGGCATTATTGCAGCAGGTATGATCAACGGATTAGTCAATGTCATTAATGTTTCAACGAAATCTGCTTATATTGGTGAATGGTGGTATGCATTAATTACAACAATGGGATGGGCTCTATTCTTATACTTGCCAATTTTTGTCGGAATGAATGCAGCGAAGGAATTTAAAGGATCACCAATCTTAGGTGCTATCGGTGGAGCCTTATCCGTGTCCATCCCAGCAATGCCATTGCTGCGTATGATCAATGAACAGCCAATTTTGCTTCCGATCACCAATGCGCAATTTGCGCCAGCTAACGGTGGAATTTTGGCAGCATTATTTACCGGAATCTTCTTTGCCTACTTGGAAAGAACGGCGCGCAAATTTATACCGGAAATACTGGATACGTTTTTAACACCGCTGGTAACAATAATTCTTGGAGGAATTATTTCCTTGCTGGTAATTCAGCCATTTGGCTTTTTCTTAAAAACAGGAATTTTCAATGTATTGAACTTTGTCTTTGAATCCTTTGGTATTCTTGGAGCATATATTCTATCTGCGACATTCCTGCCAATTGTCAGCGTTGGCTTGCATAGTGCACTTGCACCAATTCATGCAATGCTGAATGACTTGAATGGTCCAACTGCAGGTGTCAACTATCTGCTGCCAATCTTGATGATGGCTGGGGGCGGACAAGTAGGTGCCGGGTTAGCATTATATCTGAAGACCAAGAATCAAAAACTACGTTCATTCATCCGCGCATCTTTGCCTGTTGGTATTCTAGGTGTAGGAGAACCCTTAATGTACGCAGTTACTTTGCCGCTGATGAAGCCTTTTGTTACTGCTTGCTTAGGCGCCGGGATTGGCGGGGTTATTATTCGCTTGCTGAATATTGGAACAATTTCGCAAGGTGTTTCGGGTTTATTCGGTTTGCTGATCGTGAAACCTGGACAACAACTTCCGTTCATTCTCGCAATGCTGGGAGCGTATGCAGGCGGCTTTGTGATCACATGGTTGTTTGGTGTTGAGGAAGATAAAATAAACGATACATTTGGTGAATAAAGAAGGGGCTTCCCTTCTTTTTGATAAGGAGGTTTATATGGAACAATTAGGTATTTCGCTGTATTTAGGCAGTGGTGAAACATGCAACCGGGAGGTTATTGCAAAGGCTCAAAAAGCTAAAATGCAATATGCCTTTACATCATTGCACATTCCTGAAGAAACGGTAGCGGGTTATGCAACGCAGATTAAAGCACTCATGCAGTTGTGCAAGGAACATGAACTGTCTTTGATGATTGATGTTGGTCCACGTACTGTTGAGAAGCTGGAACTGGCATCTTTGTTTGACCTGAAACAATTTGGCATTCAGCATCTACGCATTGACTATGGTTTTTCTTTAGAGGAAATTGTGGAGTTGGCAAAAGAATTTTATATCATTTTGAATGCTTCCACCTTGTTGGCGCAAGATATGGAGATGATGGTTAAAGCGGGAATTGATTTGCAGCGGATTATGGCTTGTCATAACTTTTATCCTAAACCGCTGACAGGACTATCTATCGAAAAAACAAGAGAAATTAACGATTTGCTGCATTCTTACGGTATTCGCAGCATGGGTTTCGTCAGTTCTGATGATGTACGCCGCGGACCTTTGCATCTTGGTTTGCCAACCGTTGAAGACCATCGCGACCAAGATGTTTTGAAACAAGTATTAGAGTTAAAATATCGCTGCCGCTGTGATATGATACTGGTGGGCGACATTGATTTGAGTGAAACGTCATGGCGCAAATTAGAACAGCTGCAAGAGGGGTATATTAGTCTACAAGCAGAAGTTTTGGAAGAATATCAATTTGTTTGTGACAAGATACATCATGATCGTGTCGATTTCTCACCTTATGTAATTCGGTCCGTTGAATCTCGTGTGCAAAAACGATCTGTGAAGCCTGATGTTCCTGCATTGCGTCCAAAGGGAACTATCTTCATCAGCAATGAGAACTACCTTCGCTATGAGGGAGAATTAGAAATTGCCCGCTGTGATTTGCAGGGCGATCATCGTGTGAATGTAATTGGCAATATACAAACTGAAGATTTGCCTTACTTGGATTATATTCAAGATGGCTTTGGATTCCAAATTAGGAGAAAATGATGATGGAACGTGTCAATTTAGATGTATTAAATACAGAACAGCGTAATGAGAAAACGAAGAATCTCGATTCGTTATCAGTTTTGGAATTGCTGCAAATTATGAATGAAGAAGATGGGAATGTTGTTGCAGCTGTGAAACAGGAGCTGCCGGTTATTGAAGCTGCTATCAAACAAATTGTAGCGGCGATTGACCGGGGGGGCAGACTAATTTATATTGGTGCCGGAACTTCGGGCCGTTTAGGAGTATTGGATGCCTCGGAATGTCCGCCAACGTTCTCGACTACCGACGAAATATTGGGAATCATGGCAGGCGGTGATGAAGCAATTCGGAAGGCAAAAGAAGGTGCCGAAGATGATCTGACATTGGCAGAACAGGATTTGAAAGCACTGAACTTAAATGCCAATGATGTCCTGTGCGGAATTGCAGCAAGCGGAAGAACACCCTATGTCATCGGCGGATTGAAATACATGAAGTCATTGCATGGAACTTGCATTGCACTGAGCTGCAATGCCAATTCGGAAATCTCGAGTCTTGCTGACATTGCGATCGAAGTGAAAGTTGGACCGGAAATCCTAACCGGATCAACACGGCTAAAAGCAGGAACAGCGCAAAAACTGGTATTGAATATGTTGTCTACTGCTTCTATGGTGCAATTAGGGAAAGTGTTCCAAAACCTGATGGTGGATGTGAAACCTAGCAATTTAAAGCTAATTGAACGTTGCAAGAGAATCGTGATGCAGGCTTGTGAGTGCAGCTACGAAGACGCAGCACAGGCACTTGAGCAGTGTGAGTTTCGGCCGAAAACGGCGATCGTTATGCTATTGCTTGGCATAGATGCGAAGGAAGCAATGCAGCGTCTGCAGCAGCACAGAGGATTTATCCGAAGCGCAATACAATAGATTGGAGAGAATATCATGCGTACAATAGATTTTACAGCACCTTTAAATGGATTTATAATACCGCTGCAAGAAGTGAAGGATGAAGCAATCTCCCAGCATATGCTGGGAGAAGGTTTTGCGATTATTCCCAGTGACGGGCATGTTTACAGCCCGGTTAATGGAGTGATTGTTGCAATGTATCCGACAGGACATGCGATCGGTATTCGCAGTGATGAAGGGTATGAATTCTTGATTCATATCGGAGTGAATACGTTTCGCTTGCAAGGGGCTGGCATAAAGACGCATGTAGCAGAAGGAATGCGTATAACCCAGCAGGATCTGCTGGTTGAATTTGACAAAGAAGTACTGGAAGCAAAAGGTGTAGATCTAACTACTTCTATCCTGTTTACCAATAAAGAGAAAATAACCTTGCTAAATACACATCACCCCGTAACACATTTTTCGAACCAGTTATTTGAAATTGGTGACCCTCATGTTGGGGTATGAAGTCATTAAACCAATTAACAACAGTGCTGTTTTAGTAAAAGTTGGCGCAAAAGAGGCTATTTTACTAGGTAATGGTATCGGTTATCAAAAAAAAGCAGGTGACATCATAGAACAGCAAGACAACATTGATAAGGTATATCAATTAGTAAACAGTGAAGAAGGAACTATGATGTTTATTGCAACAGTTATTGAGATTATGGATGCTTCGGTCAGCAACGGATTCTCTTTTTCAGCAATGAAATCGTTAACAGATCATATTGCAGCTATGTACGTGCGTATCTTAAATCAGGAACGAATCGTGAATCCATTTCATTTTGAAACAAAGTCACTCTATGCAAAGGACTATGAAATCGGGATGCAAGTGGCTAGGAAAATTGCAGATATCACCGGTATTCAGCTGCCGGATCATGAAATTGATTTTCTCACGTTATACATTCGGTATGGAAATAGCACCGAAGAGAAAAAAACTACTGATTTAATTCATAGCATTATTTATCAGGTAACCTGTTTGCTCAGTGAAAAGTATCAAATTAATTTAGATAAAAGCAGCATTGATTATAGCCGTTTTGTTGTGCACTTGCGCTTTGTTATTGAGCGAGTATTGCGTAATGAAAAGAATACCGATTTGAATTTGAAAGGGATATTTGATGAACGCTTTTCTAAATTCAAATCAATCTGCGATGATATTGTCCTGATTTTGGAACAAGAATTGCAAACGACAATTACAGAAGATGAGCGCATGTATCTGTATTTGCATCTAAGCAGGCTCAGAACATTGGAACAGACTTCGATTTTATAAGAAATGAGGTAAGATTGATGTGCGGACGTTTTTATTTGGATGATGAATCTTTAGCTATGGAATTTTGGAAAAAACGCATTCTGGAAGTTCGGCCAAACTTTCCGCTTTCTGAAATGGCGGTAAAAGAGATATTTCCCACACAGAATTGCCTGGTTTTGACAGGACAGCAAAGCTGGCATCCAGCTCTTATGAAATGGGGATATCCTAAATGGCAGGGTTCTGGAACTATTATTAATGCACGCAGCGAAACGGTTCGCACATCAAAATTATTTCAAAAAGAAATTATAAGTAATCGTATAGTGGTGGTTAGCAGCGGCTATTTTGAATGGGATCAAACTAGACAAAGACATTACTTTACAGGTTCCGATGCCATTCAATATATGGCAGGAATCTATCATTGTTTTGAAAAAGAAACCTCATTCGTAATCCTGACCAAAGAAGCCAGTGCCGATCGCTGTGCAATTCATGATCGCATGCCTTTGCTTCTGACGAAAGAAATGTTGCAGATATGGCAGTCGGATGACTATGAGCAGTTACTCTGAGATACAAATGCTACTAAAAAAACAAAAACTACTGTTTTCTTTCCGATAATTTGGTATAATGCGCTTGCTTAACCCTAGAATAGCGAGAAACAAATGAAACAGACTTTATGGACGAAAAACTTCACCATTATTACATGGGGAACAGTAATTTCCATGTTAGGTGCTGCCGTCAGCAATTTTGCACTTAGTTTGATTGTGTTTGAAGAAACGCAGTCTACCTTTTTGTTTTCCTTAGTAACCTTTTGCTCGGTATTGCCTAATATGGTTCTGCCTACGATTGTAGGGCCACTATTGGATCGTTTTTCCCGCCGAAAAATGATTTATACCTTGGATTTTATTTCTGCCGGATTATTTGCATTGATTTCCGCAGGATTATATTTTGATGTTTTGAATTACTGGATCTTTTTGCTGACAGGGGTCACTTTAGGGTGTATCAACGCAACCTATATGGTGGCTTATGACAGCTTTTATCCTAATCTGATCAGTGAAGGCAATTATTCAAAAGCCTATTCCATCAGCTCCTTGATTTTCCCGATCTGCAATACGATTATGGTGCCGGTTGCTGCAAAATGGAATCAGTTTTTAGGAATGCCATCGTTATTTTTATTTACGGGAATTATGTATTTCATTGCAGCGGTATTTGAAACACAAATCAAATTCGATGAGAAATACATTCAAAACGCAAATAAACAAGCTGGCCGGGCGCAAATTTTCAAGGATTTCAAAGAAGGGGTAGCTTATCTCAAAGAAGAAAAATCACTGCTTAGGGTCAGTCAGTATTTCTTTGTTTCCAATCTTTGCGGTGCGGTCTTAGGAACGCTCATGCTGCCTTTTTTCAAACTGACACCGAATTATAATGATACGCAGTATGCCTTTCTGATCTCAACGATGACGCTGGGACGGATTCTTGGCGGATTGGCCCATTACCATTTTAAATATCCAACACACTTGAAATACCAAATCACAATGTTTGTATACAGTACGATTGCGATTGTGGATATGTTCTTGCTGTTCTCTCCATTTCCGGTGATGATTGGAATGCAATTTTTAAATGGGGTGCTCAGCGTTACATCCTTTAATATCCGGACCTCGGCGACGCAAAGCTATGTCAGTGATGACAAGCGTGCAAGATTCAATGGCATCTTCATGATGATTACCTTTTTTGGGGTAGGGATCGGGCAGCTGCTGAGCGGCTATCTGGGTGATCACTTTGATATTCGCTATATCGTAATGGTATTTATGGCGATTAACCTGATTTCGGTGTATTTCATTATGATGCGAAATAAGAATGATGTAAAATTCTTGTATAACCGCAGTGTATAACTCCCTTTGGGGAGTTATTTTGTTTTTACGTTCACATAGTTCGTGCATTTTAAGTGCAATAGCGCTATAATATAACAAGTTAAAGGAGGAATTTTATGATTGAAGTCGTGTCGTTAGAAAAAGCGTATGATAAAGTGAAGGCCGTGGACAATATTTCATTAGAAGCAAAAAATGGGGAAATTACCATTCTGCTTGGACCTAATGGAGCAGGAAAATCCACTACCATTAAAAGTATTGCGGGCTTGCTGACACATCAAGGTGATATTGCTATTGATGGTCATAAGAATACTTCTGTAGAAGCAAAAAGCGTGTTTGGGTATACCAGTGAGACACCTATTTTTTATGAATCACTGACTGTGGAAGAACATATTCATTTTATTGGAAAGTCGTATCGTCTAAAAGATTATATGGAATATGCCGATCAGCTGCTGGAACGGTTTCATCTGCTGGATAAAAAGAAAACAGTTGCCAAGCAGCTGTCAAAAGGGATGACGCAAAAGCTGTCGCTGGTTTTGGCTCTTTTGCCGAAGCCAACCTCACTGCTGATTGACGAACCGATGATCGGGTTAGATCCTGCAGCAATCGAAGAAGTTTTGCAGATCTTGCTGGATTTGCGAAATGACGGTGTTGCTATCTTCATTAGTACCCATATTATTGATGTGATCTCCAATATCTGGGATTGTGCATATATTATGGATCACGGGAAAATCATGCGTTATGTGCGCAAAGAAGAGTTGGTGGATCAGTCCTTGAAAGACATTTTCTTTGCTTGTGTAGGTAGTTAATATGGCGGCACTATGGTATTTATTTTTCACTAAGATGAAAGCTGCAGTACGCAATGTCTTTTCCAAACCATTTCCGGCGTTGCTGACAATATTGGCACTAGCCTTATTTGGCTTTCTTGCTTTTCTGTCATTGACCAGTCCGAAAATGGCACTTGCAAGCAATATTTCCAGTATTGAGCGTCTGGTTATGCTGCTGCTTGGCTATGTCACATTTATGCTGGGAGTTATGCTGTTTCAACCAAGGACCGCCCTTGTGAAAATACAGGACGCGCATTATGTCTTTGCCGGTCCCTTCTCACGCAGTCAGATTCTGACCTATTTGCTGGTAGATACGATGCAAGGGAGCATGCTGTTTGCCATTGGTACCGTCTTTTATTTTATGATCCTGACAACCGGGATTGGGATGAGCGCTGGCTTTATGATCTTTCTCATTATCCAGATTCTGGTGCTCTATTATTTTATTTTTGTTCTGATTACTTATTTCTATTTGCTGGAAATCACCAGGGATGATGTAAAGAAAATCAAATTAGTGCTTGGCATATTGCTGGTTGTGATTGTTGGCGGCGTATTTCTGCGCAACCTGCTAATCGTTGGATTTGATTTCCAAAAAGGCTTTGCAATGTTTATCAGTGATCCTCTTTTTAATTATCTGCCAATGCTTGGATGGGCAAAATGGGCTTTGATGAGTATGGCTGCCAATGCTTACGAAACTACTTTGCTGGCATTTGGATTATCCATGGGAGCATGTGTGTTGATTACATGGCTGACTTTGCATGTGAAAGGTGACTTTTATGAGAAGGCTTATCAGGATTCTATCTGGTATGCAGACTTGCGCCAAAACATGCGGGAAGGGAAGTCTACGGCACGCAACTTCAAAGTGAAAGAAGTAAACAATGCAAAGTTTTTGGAAGGCCCTAAAGCAATTTTATCCAAAAATGTGCTGGAACTGCGCAAAACCAAGTCCTGGCTGCGCAAGCAGGATCTCTTCTTAATGTTGTTTTACTTGCTGCTGGCGAAATTGATGGGGATGGACTTTGTCTTCTTCCAATACTATATTTTGATTGTCCTCATGATGAGCGTGAATACAGATTATGTGATTCAGGAATTGAAGAAACACTATATCTATCTGATTCCGGAAAAACCATTCCGGAAGCTGCTGTATTTGGTGCTTCCGGTCATTGCCCGCTTAATGGCTTTGGTTATTTTTGCCTTGATTCCGGCATGGATTGTGTTCCGTGTTCATGTATTCGATGTCCTGAGTGCATTTGTGAATCTAGCAGGATATGCGCTGGTTTTTGTCGGCGGCAATATCTGGAGCTTGAAAATCATGAAAAGCAGAAACAATGCAGTGGTTGAGCAGTTCTTGAAATTAGGCGTTCTGCTGGTGGCTATTATTCCGGCTGTTGCCTTATCCGTTGGCATTGCGGCGCTGGTGCCGTTGAATCAAGAACAATTGATGACCGTAATTGCTGTTTCGTCCATGGCAATGAATATTCTGATTGGCGGTTTGTTTATTCTGAATGCAAAGTCCATGCTGTTAGGCACTAACTTAATGGCGGACTGATGGATAATTTATGGCATCTTCCGCCGAAGCAAGCGGAAGAAGATAGTGCGCTTCTGGTGCACAACCCGCATGTGCGGGTTGAACGCATCGTTTCTTATGGACATACCAGTCCGGATGGCTTCTTTTATGATCAGGATTGGATGGAGTGGGTCAGTGTACTGGAAGGTGAAGCAGTTTTGGAATACGAGGACGGAACGAAGCATTCTTTATTGCGGGGAGATACCGTGATATTAGATGCTCATCAGCGGCATCGCGTTGCATATACCTCTGATCCTTGTATTTGGTTGTGTGTATTTTATGAACAGCAAGGTCAATGACTTTGCTTTTTTATATTGAAATAATTAGAAATAAAAAAGAAATTGATTGCTCAATTTCCCAGGAAATCTAATATTTTCTCTTTAATGAAGGCGGCAGCAGCAGCCGGATCTTCAATCGGCACTTCATATTGGAAGATGGAACCCAGCTTCATTTCCAAATTGGCTTTATGAAGGCGTTGCTTGACAACCTCATCATCTTCTTTGCGGCGTGCGCGGATCATGGATTCTAAGGTATCAATATCCTTTGGCACCAGATAGAAAGACAATGCTTCGGGTACTTCATGTTTTACTTGCAGGGCACCTTGTGCTTCCACAGAAACCAAAACATGCTTTCCGAGACTGCGCATAAATTGCTCAGGAATGCGCGGGGTTCCGTAATGATGTCCAAGAAATTCCTGATACTCTAATAACTCCCGATTTTTAACTGCTTCTTCAAAGGTTGGATAATCGATAAAATAATATTCTTTGCCATCTGTTTCATGATCGCGTTTCGGTCTTGTGGTGACAGAAATGGACTTGAAAAGCTGCAGCTGCGGATCCTTCAGCAGGATATCGCTGATCACATCTTTCCCAATTCCGCTTGGGCCACTAAGCAAGACTAACATTCCTTGTTTCATTGTGGTCACTCCTTTATTGAATAGATTTATTGTACAAGGTTTTTGCTATACAAAGCAAGTCATTTTTGATGCAATTGTTTGTTTTTTCCAGCAAGATAGTAGTATACTATGTTCATACTCAGGAGGATGAAAGATGCAATTAATAGAACGATTCTTACAATACGTAAAAATGGATACTCAATCTGATCCGGGCTTTACCCAAATACCTAGTACCAGCAAGCAAAAACTGCTAGGTGAGCTGCTTGTTGAGCAGCTGCTAAAGATGGGCGTAGAGGATGCTCATCTGGATGAATATGGTATTGTTTACGGGACGGTGAAAGGAAACGTTGATCATGGCAAGACAATCGGTTTTATTGCCCATATGGATACTTCACCGGATGTAAGCGGCGCAAATGTCAAACCCCGTATTTTAAAACAGTATGACGGCAAAGATATCGTATTAAATGAAGAACTGCAAATCGTTACCAAGACAGCGGTATTCCCAAGTCTGTTGCGTCATATTGGCAAAACACTGATTGTGACGGATGGCACTACACTGCTAGGCGCCGATGATAAAGCAGGAATTGCCGAGATCATGGAATTGATTTCTTACTATCATACGCACCCGGAAGAGAAACATGCTACGATTAAGGTCGCCTTTACACCGGATGAGGAAATCGGACATGGAACAGACTATTTCGATGTGAAAAAGTTTGGTGCTGATTATGCATATACGTTGGATGGCAGTGAGGTTGAGGTCGTAGAATTCGAGAATTTCAATGCGGCCAGCTGCGAAGTTACGATCAAAGGAACGAATACCCACCCTGGTACGGCGAAGCACAAGATGGTGAATTCTATATTGCTTGCTATGGAGTTCCAAAGCATGCTGCCGGTATTCGATAATCCGATGTATACGGAAGGCTATGAAGGATTCAACCATTTGAATGAAATGGAAGGAAGTGTCGAAGAAACAAAATTGCACTATATTATCCGCAACCATGACAAGGTGCGATTTGCAAAGCAAAAAGAAGATTTTGAGGCTGCAGCAGCGTTTTTGAACCGCCGCCATCCGGGGACAGTAACCGTTGCGATCCAGGATTCCTATGCCAACATGAGAGAATCGATGCAGGATCATATGTATATTGTCGAGAATGCGATGAAAGCAGTAGAAATGGCGGAATTAACACCACGCAATGTAGCGATTCGCGGCGGCACGGACGGGGCTCGGCTGACCTATGCGGGACTTCCATGCCCGAATTTGGGAACAGGCGGCTACCAATACCATGGCCGCAATGAATATGCCTGCGTTGAAGAAATGGAACTGGCAGTGGAAATCATGAAAAACATCATCCGCCTGTCAGTGCAGGAATAGGCATTCTGCTTGCTTGTCTTGTATGAAGCGATATAATAAAACAAAACAGGAGGTAGTAGATCATGAGCAATATTTATGAGTTTAGCGTAAAAAATACCAAAGGAGAAGATATATCCCTGGATCATTACCGGGGAAAAGTGCTTTTGGTTGTGAATACAGCCAGCGGCTGTGGTTTTACCCCGCAATATGAGGGATTAGAAGCTTTATATCGCAAATATCGCGATCAAGGATTGGAAATTTTAGATTTCCCATGCAACCAGTTCTTGAATCAGGCACCGGGCACTGATGAAGAATTGGCAGCCTTTTGCCAGGTGAACTATGGAACATCATTTGAAACGTTTGCCAAGCTGGCAGTAAATGGCGATCACGCACATCCACTGTATGCTTATTTGAAAAATGCCGTGCCTCTTGAAACAGAGGATGAGTCCTTGCTGAACTTCAAAGAGCGTCTGAAAAAGCATTTGATCGAGTGGATGGGCAATGATATTAAATGGAACTTCACAAAGTTTCTGGTTGACCGGGAAGGACATGTGGTAAAGCGTTTTGCACCTACCGTTGTTCCAAAAGATTTGGAAAAGGCTATTGAAGCACAACTATAGGAAATGGGGTTCATTCCCCTTTTCTTTTTGTTTTCAAAGTATGATTTTGGTGATACTATAAAAGAATGAAAGAGATGTGATAACTATGGAATATAAAGCATTGGTACAATCGTATCAGGATGAAATCATTGATAAGATCACAAAACTTGTTTCTTATCCATCAGTGATGGGAGCAGCTACCCCGCAATATCCGTTTGGGAAAGTTGTTGCAGACTGCTTGGAAGAAGCACTGGATATGGCGCATGAATACGGCTTTACAACCGTTAATTTAGACAATTATGCAGGTTATGCGCAGATCGGCGAAGGGGAGCAAGTTATCGGTATTTTAGGACATCTGGATGTTGTTCCGGCAGGAGAAGGCTGGACGAGTGATCCGTTTGAGGTTTCTATTCGAGATGGCAAATTGTATGGCCGCGGCACAACGGATGACAAGGGAGCTGTTGTTTGCAGCATGGTTGCCATGAAAATTGTGAAGCAGCTGGTACCCAACTTATCAAAACGAATTCGTTTGATCATGGGATGCAATGAGGAGAATGGTTCCGAATGCCTGAAGTATTATGTTCAAAAAGAGGGGCATGTAGACTATGGTTTTACGCCGGACGGAAACTTTCCGGGCATTCATGGCGAAAAAGGAATGGTCCATGGCTATTTCAAAGCGAAAACAAGCAAGCTGCTGGAAATTGAAGGTGGTGTTGCCGGCAATGTTGTACCTAATAAAGTACGTCTGGTAGTTCCTTCCGGAAGCTTTGATCAGCCGCGTTTGGAAGACTATTTTGCGAAACACCAAGTGAAATATCAATTGGCTGAAGTACCGGCAGGCAGTTCTTTGACCGTTTATGGGACAGCAGCCCATGCCAGCTTGCCGCATTTGGGCACCAATGCGATTTCGCATGCGATGTGTGCGCTCTACGAAGCAGGATTTGAAGATCCGTTTGTATCGTTCTATGCGCGCCGTATCGGCTTGTCATATTACGGAGAGTATTTGAATATTGATCTGGCTGATGAATTTGGCCGCTTGACCTTTAATGTCGGAACGATTCGCAAAGAAAACGATGAGGTTATCGGCAGCATTGATATTCGCTTCCCGATTCGTCTGCATGTGAAGGATGTGGCGGAACCGTTGCTGGCAGCTGCGGAAGAACCGCTTCAGATCGTAATCGACTCAACCCATGAACCATTGTTTTTTGAGGTTGATTCGCCGCTGGTGCAGATGCTTTCCAGTGCCTATTACGAAGTAACCAAAGACTACGATCACAAGGTGGAAACCATCGGCGGCGGAACTTATGCCAAGGGTATTCAAAATACCATTGCGTTTGGCTGCGAATTCCCGGGTGATGATTGTCATATTCATGATGCGGATGAATTTGTGGAGATTGAGAAGCTGCTCCTGCAAACTGAGATCTATGTTGTGGCATTGCTGAATTTATTGAAAGCCTAAGCAGCGTCTGCTGCTTTTCTTATGGCTTGCTGGTTTCCATAAACCAGCGGTTTTGTTCAAAGAAAAGGCTGCGTTCTGTCTTGCCGAATAAACAGCGATATAAAATACCGTTTCCGCCAACCTTGGAAGTTGCATGCCGGATTTCCAAAATCTTATCGATCTCATAGCGGATGCCATCATCCCAGATCACATACAGCGGAGTTAATTCACCTTGTTTGCCAATCAAGGTGATTACTTGAATATAACGTTTATATAGCATCAGAAATATCCTACAGGATGCACAGTATGATCCCCTTTCGGATTAAAGTCTGTCAGCGGCTGATCAAGCAGAAGACAGCAGCGCTGGATGGCTTGAAAGCCATGCTTGGTGCGGATTTGGTCCATGGTGCGATCCACGATCAGCCGCTTTTGATGATTTGTTTCATCTTCAAATAGATTCAGTTGTTCGGCTTGCGTGTCTGGACTCAGCTGTGAAATTGTTACCCCAATGCTGCGAAGGGGCGTTAGAAAAGCCCAATGCCGTGCCAGCAGGTCCAGTACAACGGGCATAATTTCTTCCGTAATGTTAGTGCTGCATTTTATTTTTCGCTGCCGTGAGAGCCAATTTAATTGTGCATCACGCAACGAAATGGAAATGACGGAGCCTTTTAGTCCTTGATCTTTCAAACGGGAAGCAACGGATTCTACCAAGACGTAGTAGACAAGCTTCGCCTCTTCATATTGCATAATATCACGTATGGTTGTAATGCTATTGCCAACAGATTTTACTTCTTCTTTATGTGTGCTTAACGCAACTTCGGAAAGATCATAGCCATTGGCAAATTGCCAGATCACTTCGCCCATTTTCCCCAGCTTCCGGCTGAGAAAGGAAAGATCCGAAGCAGCTAGTTCGCCAATGGTGGTAATTCTTTCAGCGAGCAATTTTTGTTTTGTTGCATAACCGACATATAGTAATTCACTGACTGGAAGAGGCCATACGACATCTTTAAAATTGTCTCGTGAAATTTGTACCAATCCCTTGGGCTTAATTAAGTCGGAGCCTAGCTTGGCAAAAATTTTATTGAAGCTCACGCCGATGGAGATGGTGAGTCCCAATTCTGCCAGTACCCTGTCTTGAATGGTCTTGGCGATGGCATAGCCGCTCCCGAATAATTGGGTGGAGGAGCTAATATCAAGCCAGGCTTCATCCATTCCAAAACTCTCAACTTGATCTGTGTATTCCCGATAAATATTTTTAACACGCTCCGTATAATATTGATAAGCAAGGAAATCAGGATGGATAATCAGCAAATCAGGACATTTCTTTTTTGCTTCTAGCAGTGATTCTCCCGTCTTGATCTGATATTTCTTAGCTAAATCATTTTTGGCTAAGATAATACCATGCCGTTTTTCCTGATTTCCGCCAACAGCCATTGGAACACGCTTCAGTTCCGGATAGCGCATTTCTTCGATTTGGGCATAGCAATAATTGATATCAGCATGTAGTATGATTCTTTCTTTCATGGCATATCCTCCTGCAAGTTCTATTATATGCATAAAGTTACGTAAATCAACAATATTAAGAAACTTTTTATTGGATATTTTTTCAATTTTTATTTTTGTTGCGTATTTTAGGATACGTGTGTATAATAAAAAGAAAGGTGATCATATGACATTGCAGGAATTAATTTTAGAATATAAAAAGAATCATGGTGTTTCGTATGAATGGATTGGCCAGCAAACAGGTGTGACCAAGGCGACAGTCAGCCGCTGGGCATCCGGAGAAATTAAGAAATTGCAGAAGGAAACAATCCAGCGTCTTTCAACCTTGCTGGGAACAGATGTAGAGCTGCTGCTGGCGGAAAAGGATGGCTATCAGAAGCCGGTCATCGGTATTGTAAAAGCGGGATATGACTGGTTTGCGGAGCAGAATATTATTGGCTATGAATCGGTAACAGAGGTTGATTTTCACAAAGGTCATTACTTTCTGCAAGTCAAAGGAGATTCCATGGTAGGAGCAAAAATTCATGATGGCGATTTGATTTATGTGCGTTCCTGCGCTGATGTGAACAGCGGCGAAATTGCTGTTGTATTGATCAATGGGGATGAAGCAACGGTCAAGCGGGTCATCAAAAAGAATCAGATGGTGATTTTGGAAGCAGCCAATGCCGCGGTGGAAACGCGCTATTATACCGTGCAGGAAGTGGAAGAATTGCCAATTCGTATTATTGGCAAAGTATTATATAGCAAAACAGTTTTTTACTAGGAGAGGACAAAAATGGGTAACTGGGGATTTTCTTATATCGGATTGATTTATCTGCTTATGCTTTGGATTCCCAACAGTGTTTGGGCTAAGCATCAGCCTGCTGGCTACCAAGCACAAACGGAGGCCAAAAGCTTGGTCTTGTTAGAACGGATCGGTCAGGTATGTACAACGGCAGCCGTGCTGATGTTTCAGGATTTTAATATAAAACCATGGTCTTTGTGGAGTCTTTGGTTCGTTGCTTCCTTGCTGTGCATGATCTTGTATGAGGGTTGGTGGCTGCGCTATTTTCGAAGTGCTAAAACCTTAGCAGATTTCTACAGTTCTTACCTCGGGGTACCTGTAGCCGGTGCAACCTTGCCGGTGCTTGCTTTCTTTCTTCTGGGAATATACGGCAAGGTGATCTGGCTGCTATTGGCAACGATTCTTTTGGGAATTGGGCACATTGGTATCCACTTGAATCATAAAAAAGAAATGCTCCATCAGTCATGAAAAAAGTTCCGTGAGGAACTTTTATTGATTCAGTTTTGATTGTTCTTTTTTGTATTGCTGGTGGATGGTTTTGATTTTGTCTTCGCTTTGTTGTTCGAGTTTGTACCAGCCTTTCTCAAACATTAGGTTGAAGCTGTCACGGGCACATTGCCCCATGTCTTTGGCAAGGTCACCGATATTGGTGAACAATAAATCATTGCTCGCTTCTTCCTGGAATGTTCCATACAGCTTGTTGATGTTTTTCAAGCTAATCAACAAATCATTGAGCTTGTCGGAATCGTTGTACACTTCATCACTTGGAAGTGCTTTTTTCTTTTTGTTTTCTACTTTAGATTTTGTAACTTTAGATTTCTCAGCCATCAGTTTCACCTCTATTTCAAGAAATTCAATATGGATGCATATTGCTGACTCAAAAGAGTAGATGCTTCATCAAACATCATTCTTACATCATTGTCTTGAATGGTTTGTTTTTCCTCATCCAGCTTTTTATGCATCACAAGAATGGTACGTAAGATATCGCTGATATATAAGGTGTCCTTAGGACTCAGCATTTGGGGAGGGGTTTTCATATTGATCAGATCCTTTCTGTCCCTATTATGGATAGCTTTTTCTTTGCCTATGCAAAAAGTTCGTTGATTTTCAGGAAATGCAAGAAGATTTCTGACCATAAGAATAGAAAGGATCAATGAGGGATACAATCTTTCAAGGGGAAGTTATAAAGAAATGTTTGCGGGGAATACTAGAACCGTGAAATTAGCAGGTTGTTATATGTTTGGCGGATACACAAACTCAAATGCAAGGACTTAAAGGAATGGCATTTAAATAAAGTCTGAAATCCTGACATAATATTCCTGAAATTGGGTTGACTATTTCTTTTTCTAGCGTATAATATAGCTGTAAGTGATAATGGTTATCACTTAGGGAGGTTAGATTATGAAGTATTCGATTCAGAGAAAACTCATCTATGAGACAATCTGTGAGAATCCAGTTCATCCAACCGCTGAAGAAGTTTATCAGCTCGTAAAAGAGAAAATGCCGAATATCGGTATTGCGACGGTCTATCGCAATCTAAGTAGCATGGCTGGCAGGCATGAATTGCGTAAATTTCACAGTGAAGATGGATTAGATCGTTACGACGCGGATCTTCATGAGCATCCCCATTTTCACTGTACAAAGTGCAAACGCGTATATGATTACCAGATGGACGGATATCCGCAAATGAAAGAAGCAATCATGAAGTCTCACACACAACATGGAATGCTTTCCGGTGTTGATATCGTTATTCGCGGTGTTTGTAAGCATTGCATGTAAGTTGTGCAGAACGCAAGTAAAACCATAGAAAAGAGGTAAGGACATGAAAGACTTGAAAGGTACAAAAACAGAACAGAATTTAATGACAGCGTTTGCTGGGGAATCCCAAGCTCGCGTAAAGTATGGCTTTTATTCCGCGCAAGCAAAAAAAGAAGGATATGAGCAAATCGCAGCTATTTTCCAAGAAACATCCGACAATGAAAAAGAACACGCAAAATTATGGTTCAAAGCATTGCACGGCGGGAAAATCGGTACTACAGTAGACAATTTGCGTGATGCAGCGGCTGGCGAGCATTATGAATGGACTGATATGTATGCGACATTTGCGAAAGAAGCTCGTGAAGAAGGATTTGAAAATATCGCTCGCTTAATGGACGGTGTTGCGAAGATCGAAAAAGAACACGAAGAACGCTATTTGAAATTGGCTGCAAATATCGATAATTTGGAAGTGTTCAAGAAATCAACACAACAAGTATGGATTTGCCGTAACTGCGGTCACTTGCATGTTGGAGAAAGTGCTCCTCTTGCTTGCCCAGTATGTGCGCATCCTCAAGCATACTTCGAAATCCGCAGCGAAAATTACTAAGAATCATAGGACTGTCTCCCTTTGGAGATGGTCTTTTTTTATTACTTAAGTTAACAATGACAGTATACTGATTTCATAGCGCTAATGCCAATAAAAAGTGCTTGTTTCCTAAATAAATAATTGTGAGTTACATTACTTGGCTGAAAGTATAATTTTACTTCAAGTGTCAAAAAAAAGGTAGATAGTGACGAAAAAGAACTGTTGCTACATTTATAAAGGAAATTAAGTCAATAGTTTCAACACTAAAAGCAAATATTTTTGAATCATGTAAAATGAAATAGACCTAAAGGAGGAACATATGCAAACAATAAAACTAGGAGCAGGTCGTATTTACTTTGGCAGTGGCTCATTATCGTTTCTTAAAGATGCACTTAAGAGTGGTGATCGAATTCTTATTGTGCAAAATGGGTATATTTTAAAAGAAATTGGTGCAGAAGAAAAGGTGCTGCAATGCATGACTACTCAAGAATTATGTTTTTTTTACAATGTGGAGCCGGAACCCAGCTATGAAAATATCGTAGAAGGAACAAAAATAGCAAGTGAATTCAAGCCAACCATAATTATCGGATTTGGTGGCGGATCAGCGATGGATGCAGCTAAGTTAATTTGGGCTTGCTATGAAAATCCGCAACTTGATACGCTTGAGAAACTTGTGGAGCCGGGTGCAATAACAGCTTTAAGACAAAAAGCTTTTCTATATTGTATATCCACAACATCCGGGACAGGAAGTGAAGTTACGCGCGCTGCGGTAGTTACAGATACCAAAAACAAAAAAAAATATGCTGTTGTTGAAAAGAATCTAGGCTTGGTTCCTGATGTTGCATTGCTTGATGCTACGTTAACGGAATCAATGCCAAAACATCTCATTGCAGCAACCGGAATGGATGCAATAACGCATGCTATCGAATCTTATGTTTCTTTAAAAGCAAATGCTTTTTCGGATGCAGTTGCCTTTTCAGCTTTTAAACTTGCTTATGAAAACATTGAGGAAGCTTACTATGCAAAAAGTATTGATTCGCTGTCAAATATGCAAGCTGCTTCATCATTAGGTGGAATTGCTTTCTCTAATAGTGGTTTGGGAGTTGTGCATAGTATTGCACATACAGTTGGCGCAAAATATCATATTCCTCATGGATTAGCAAACGCAATTATTTTGCCTCATGTTTTGAGATATTTAATGAAAGATAAAAATGTTGAGAAAAAACTAGCAACTCTTGCTTATGTGATTCGTAAAGACGATATAATAAGAGCGATAGAAGATGTAAACAAAAGGCTTCAAATTCCGACTTCATTAAGATTAGTATCTAAAGATTTTAAAGAAGAGGATATCGATATGCTAACAAAAATATCCTTATCTGATGTCAATACAAATAACTCGCCGTTAAGACCAACTTTCAGCGAAATGAAGGAAATTATTACTGGAGCCTTTACTGTTTCGTAAAGGAGGAAAATATGGTTACTACAAAAGAAGAAATTCTTGAGTATATCTGTGCTGAAACGCTCAATTTGAAAAATGAAACAATTAGTCATCTCATTGCTTCGAAGGTAAGTGAAGAACTAAGCATTTCAAGAAGTTTAGCGAGCCAGTATTTGAATGAACTGCATAAGGAAGGGTACCTCATTAAAATAAGCACACGTCCTGTCTGTTTTATTCATCGTAGAAAATATGAACTTGCTAACAATGTTACGCTCAAATCACCAACCTATTTCAGTATTGAAGATTTCTTAAACCAGATCGCAGAAAATACACCGCATCGCTCTAAATTTGGTCAGTTAATTGGATATGACGGAAGTTTTAAAAGTAAGGTTAGCCAAATTATTTCCTCGTTAGTCTACCCTCCCTTTGGACTTCCTTTGCTACTGTATGGTGAATCCGGAACAGGTAAAAAGACTGTCTGTAAATTAATTTTTGAATACTGCAAATCCAATGACATTATTAAAAGCAAAAAGATGAAAATTATTAGCTGTCAGAGCAATGAGGAGTTTGAAGCCAGATTTATGAGTTTGCTGGTTGGGGATGCTTCCGAAAAAGGAGCGCTGGATACCAGTGAACGAGATATATTATTTATATATAATGCTGAAAATTTATCAACCAAAAATCAGAACTTCTTGTATGAAATCATAGAATCAAATTCATATCAACGTTATGGTGAAAAACAAAGGCAGCAATTAAAAGTCCAAATTATTTTAGTGGTGAATGGAAAGTATCCGGGAATGTTTTCAAATGAACTCATTCAAGTATTCCCGGCAATATGTCAGATACCGAGTGTCGTGGAAAGACCCCTTCAAGAAAAAGAAGAGTTTATCGTTTATTTTTTAAAGCATGAATCACTGAAACTGGAACGACGTATTTTTGTCAGCGATATGGCGATGAGTGCGCTTGTGAATTATGATTACAAGGAGAATGTTAAGGGAATCCGTAAGGTAATACAGTCGCTTTGTGCAAAAGAGAATTACGGCACATTGAATGAGCATGATTTATTTATTAAATTATTTCAACTGCCAGAAGAGGTTCTGGCACAATTTTCAAAGACTGAAGTATCAAAAGCATCGGAAGTAAATTACATCGATGTCGAAAATTATGTTCCAGTTGATGAAACAGCGTCAATGATTCAACTATTTGAAACAATTATTGCTTCATTCGGTATAAGCAAAGAATCTTACATCATTGATGAGCAATTTCTCAATGAAGTAGATAATGCAATTAAAAACTACACCGAGCATAACTCCTATCATAAACTGCGGGGAAGACAGAAAGAGCAAATATTGGCACATTCTATTGAGGAAATTGTTAAGGGCGTTCTCGAGCAACATGGTCTGACGGTGGCTGAATCTATATTAAGTCTAATTGCCAGAGTCATTCATATCAATACTCAGTATGATACATCTTTTGGGAGTTGGCAGGAAATCAATAAAGCTGCACTGATCGATATATATGCAGTGTTTGAAAAAGACTTCAACAATGAGTGTTATATAGTTGAACGAGTTGAACAGGTTATTTTTTCATCATTTGAATTGAAACTTGATCTTTCAAGTAAAGTTCTTTTGATTCTTGTTCTATCGCGAAATAAAGAGTTATCACTCAAGAGACGATATTTGTCAGTGATTATTGCTCATGGCAATACAACTGCAAGCAGTATTGCGGAAGCTATTAATACGATGCTGAATACATATATTTTTGATTCAATTGATATGCCCCTTGAGACGAGTATGAAAGAAGTCTCGGAAAGACTAAAGAAGTATATTTCACGATCAACTGTAAAAAGCGATGTGATTATTCTAGTAGATATGGGATCATTAGAATCTATTGATCGCGAGCTAGTAGAATCTGGAAACCGTAATATTGGTATTATTAATTCCGTTTCAACACAAATGGCATTAGAAATTGGATATGAAATTCTAAATAACAGTGATTTAGAAAGTATTCTTGCTAGAGCTCAGAAAAAGGCAAGATGTACCTACAAATTAATGAAGCAAGACCGTCTAAAGGATATGATAGTATTTATTTCCGATAACGGTGTCTATATGGCAAATCGCTTTCGTACACTTTTTCAGAAAAGTCTGCCTAAAGTAGCTGATATTGAGCTTGCTACGCTTGAGTACAATAATGTTTTATCAAAAAGCTATCTAATGGAGATTGAAAAGAAATACAACGTTTTATTCATTACGGGCATTTTTGGTCCGGGAATCCAAGGGAAAGAATTTATACCTATTGAGGACTTAATCAATTCAATTACTAGAATACAAAGCTTAATGTTGAATCATTTAACTGCAATTGAGTTTGAAATGTTTAAAAATAACTTATTGAGAAACTTTTCACTTCAAAATCTGGTAAGCAATATAACGATTTTGGAACCAAATATTTTAATTGATTTTGTGGTAGATGCAACGAATGATTTAAAACGAAAACTAAATCTCAATTTAACTAGTAAAACACTCGTTGGATTATACATTCATATCAGCTGCCTAGTGGAAAGGCTGGTCACAAAAGAACCAAATGAATCGCATTTGGAACTGGGTTGTTTTGAAGACGAAAATAAGAAATTAATTCAAGCTGTGAAAGAAAGTTTTTCACGCCTTTGTACGCACTATCGGGTTGAAATTCCGATTAGTGAGATTGCGTACTTATACGACTATATTAACAATGACAATAGGGAAGAAGAATAGTATGGAAAAAAGACTTGTTATTGCAACACATGGAAGATTTGCAGAAGGCATTTATGATTCACTGAAAATGATTGTTGGAGATGTTAAAAATATTGAGGTTTTTACAGCATATGTAGAAGATGCCAAGGATTATTCAAAAGAGATTGCAAACATCGTCACCAAACATGATTATGATGAAAAACAATTAGTTGTAATCACTGATTTGTTTGGAGGATCAATAAACAATGAATTTATGCAATATGTAAATCAGTATCCATTTTATTTACTAACAGGACTGAATTTAGGCTTACTATTATCTTTGATAATGGTTCAAGAAAGCTTAACTCCGGACAGTATAGAGTCTTTGATTGCTGAAACTCAAACATATGTAAAGTGGTGCAGAAGAATAGATAACTATGAAGATGATGAATCATTTTAAGGAGGAAAAACATGATTAAACTTTTACGCGTTGACCATCGGCTATTGCACGGACAAGTGGCTTTTGCTTGGACTGGCTATTTGGGTGCAGATAGTATTTTAATTGCCAATGATGCAGTCATAAAGGACGACCTTAGAAAAACAACATTAAGACTGGCAAAGCCACAGGGGATTAAATTAGTAATGAAAAGTATTGAAGAGAGTATTCAGGCAATTAATGAAGGACAAACTGATAAATACAAGTTATTTGTAGTAGTAGAAAACATACATGATGCGTACCTGATTGCTTCACAAGTTAGTCAAATTGAGCTTGTGAATGTGGGAAGCGCAAAAGCAAAACCTAATACTAAAACTCTATCTAACAATGTTCATGTTTTGCCGGAAGAAGAAGAGATGCTTAAAAAATTACTCGAAATGGGTAAGCGTGTAGAAATAAGGACTGTACCGAGCGATAATCCTAAGTACTATGGAGGTTAATATGAAAGTTGCATTAGTAATGGAAAGTTCCCAAATGAAGAAAAATAATGTGATATTTAAAGAACTGAAAAACTCGAGCACAAAATTTAATCATGACATTGTCAATTACGGAATGTATGAAGATAACAATGTAAATTTAATAAAATATTATCAGGTTGGTATTATATCATCAATTTTACTGGAGGCAGGTGCTGTTGACTTCGTGGTAACTGGATGTGGTACAGGGCAAGGCGCCATGATTTCTATGAACTCGTTTCCAAATATCGTTTGCGGATTTGTGGATTCACCTCTTGATGCATTTTTATTTAGCCAAGTGAACTGCGGTAATGCCATTTCACTGCGATTTGCACAAAACTATGGATGGGGCGCAAACTTAAACTGTGGTTATTGCTTTGATACCCTATTTCAACAAGAGTTTGGACAGGGTTATCCGGAAGAACTTGCAGAATCACAGCTAATCAGCCGAAACGCATTGGTAAAAATGAAGCAAGCAATGAATCCAAGTATTTATGAATTACTGAATCGCATTGGAGATGATGTAGTAAAAAACATTATCGATTATCCTGAATTCAAGACAAATTTTTTCCGTGATGCTACAAACACGGACATGATTCAGTATTGTAGAGAAATTTTAGGAGAGGAATAAGTATGTTATATACAATGAAAGAAGTATTAGCGATCGCTAAAGGGAATAATTTTGCTGTTGGCGCATTTAATATTGCCGACAATGTATTGTTCAAAGTTGTTATAGAGGAAGCGGAACGATTGAATGCGCCAGTAATCATCCAACTTGCACCTCCTGAAGTTGATTTTGTTGGCAAAGAGTTTTTTAAATATGTTGTTGAACGGCTGAAAAATAGTAAAGTTCCATGTGTGCTTCATCTTGATCATGGCAAAACAATCGGAGATTGTCTGAAAGCGATTCAGTATGGTTTCACTTCAGTTATGCTGGATGGTTCAGAGCTTCCTTTTGAAACAAATATTGCACTATGCAAGCAAGTTTCTGAGATAGCGCGGCAAGTGGGTGTTTCTGTTGAAGGAGAAATTGGCACCATTGGAATAACTGGCAATAGCGTAGAAGGCGGAGTCGATAAAATTCATTATACGCAGCCTGAAGAAGTCGTCGAGTTTGTATCAAAAAGTGGAGTTGACACTCTTGCTATTGCAATTGGAACAGCTCACGGTATTTATCCGGAGGGAATGGTTCCCAAATTGCGCTTAGATATTCTGGAAAAAATTACAGAAGTTACGGATATCCCGCTTGTATTGCATGGAGGTTCATCAAATTCAGATGAAGAAATTAAGAATGCATGCAAGCTTGGTGTCAATAAAGTAAATATTGCAAGTGATTATCGTTTAGCTTTTTTTCAACAAACTACAAAAACATTAAATGAGACAAAAGCATTTTGGAGTCCCAAGGTATATGGAACTGCTATTTTAGAAGCTAAAAAGGTTATAGCACACAAAATGGAGTTATTTGGCTGCATTGATAAGGCAAACCTATTTCGGTAATGTAATGGAAAACATAAATTTAAGAAACAAAGCAATAAAAACTAAAATATTGACTTTAGAAATGATTAAAAAGCGAGGTTTCGGGCATTTAGGAGGTGCCTTCTCTATTATTGAAGTTTTAACAGTTTTATATGGATGTATCATGAAGACTTTTCCAAGTGATCCTCAAAATAGTAATCGCGATTACTTCATATTGTCGAAAGGACATGCGGGACCGGGATATTACGCTACGCTTGCCAACTTTGGATATTTTGAAGAAGAAGTTTTATTGACTTTGAACCAGAATCGCACAATATTGCCATCCCATCCTGATCGGCGCTTAACTCCAGGCGTAGATGCGACGACAGGATCACTGGGTCAAGGAATTTCGCAGGCAGTCGGCATTGCATATGGATTAAAACTGCAAGGCAAGTCAAATAAGGTTTTCTGCATTGTTGGTGATGGAGAATGCAATGAGGGTCAGGTTTGGGAAGCTTTACAATTTGCCGAAAACAAGAGATTGGATAATCTAATTATTATTGTGGACGACAACAAGCAGCAAGTAGATGGTTTAACAAAGGATATAAGCTTTACTTTTCATTTTGAATCGATATTCAAAGCAATGAATTTTGAAGTTATGACAGCTTCTGGTTCTAGTCTTGAAGATATCGAAAACAAGTTACTTAATCTGGTGGAAAGCCAAGGTAAAGCCAAGGTACTAATTCTTGACTCGCTTAAAGCCCAGACCTTGCCGTATTATGAAAACAAATTAATTAGTCACCATTTAAAATTAACGCATGATGATGTGATTCGTTTTGAAGGAATTATTCAAGAGTTAAAGACAGTATTGGAGTGTGAATCATGAGTAATGAAACAATAGAAAAAGAAATGCGAAAAGTATTTAGCGATACATTGCTGGATATACTTAGCAATAATAATGAAATAGTTGCTTTAGATGCTGATTTGGCATCATCGTCCGGCATGTTGGAAGCGTTTAATAAGTTTCCGAAACAATGTGTCAATGCTGGAATTAGCGAGCAAAATATGATTGGTGTTTCGGCGGGTTTGTCTCTTGTCGGCTTAAAACCGATAGTTCATTCTTTTGCACCTTTTGTTACACGCAGGGTTCTGGATCAGATTTATACAAGCATTGCCTATGGAAGAAACAATATTTTTATTTATGCCTCGGATCCAGGATATTGGTCACAATATAATGGTGGAACCCACACAACTTTTGAGGATTTTGCAATGCTTCGTACTATTCCCGAAATGACTGTTTTCGCACCGAGTGATTCCCAAAGTTTAGCATTTATGATGAGATACTATGCAAAACATGGTGGTGCTGTTTATTGTCGTACACCGAGAAGTTTTATGCGGACAATTTATGAGTCTGCTGAATGTTTTGCATTTGGACAATTTAAAAAACTTGGCACAGGCAAAGATATTTTGTTTATTGCAGCAGGGGATACGACAAGTGATGTATTCTATCAGGTCATTCCCATGCTTGCAAACAACGATATACATGCTGCTGTAATTGATTTGCTTTTTGTAAAACCGCAAAAGACAGAAGAGCTCCTTCAAGAAATAAAAAATTACAGTCATGTGATTTCAGTAGAAAACCATAATGTTTTGGGCGGCATTGGCGATATGGTTGCAGCAATGATTGCAGAGCATTGCTTAAAATGTAAATTTTTGAAGATAGGCGTGCACGATCGATTCGGAGAAGTAGGAGATAAAGGATTTCTAAAGAAGGAACTAGGCCTTGATCCGGTTTCGATATTTAATAAAGCTGAGGTATTTTATACCGAGTAAGTGTTTGAAAGAGTATTGGTAGTGTTGATGAAGTTTAGCAAATTATAAAAAAATGCTTTTGTTGTTGAGAGTTTCGACACTGAACGACGATATATAAGTACTTTGCTATAATGCAACTATAAAAGCCAAAAAGAATGCTTTTAGATGAAAGGAGGCTAAAATATTACATATATTGAAACAGCAGTTACTTGCAATGCTTGTCATTAAACAAAAGAAAGGGAAATTATAATGGAAGCTATTTTAATTGGTATCTTAGCCTTTATCATGAACATGGAGAGTTTTCTGGGATATGGGCAGTTTAGCAGACCAATCATTGTTGGTCCGCTGGTAGGATTGATTTTTGGTGATATTAATACTGGATTACTAACAGGTGCATCTTTAGAACTTGCATTTATGGGTAACATCACAATCGGCGGAGCTTTACCGCCGGATATTATTGCAGGTGGGATTTTGGGAACTGCCTTTTCCATTACATTAGGTACTGGTGTTGAAGGTGCGCTTGCACTTGCCTTGCCGATTGCTACCATTTCATTGCTTTTTAAGAATTTGATTTATACTGTCGCAAGAGGTTGGTTTGCCCACCGTGCTGACAGATATGCTGAGCTTGGCGATGATAAAGGAGTAGCAAGACAGCACGTTTTAGCTAATTTATGTTATACGGTACCGATTGCAATTATAACTGCTGCTTCATTTCAATTTGGGGGAGAAGCAGTTGGAAATATTATTGCCGTTATTCCAAGTTTTATCATGAAAGGACTGTCGGTTGCAACAAGCATGTTACCAGCATTAGGATTTGCAATGCTAGCTCGCATGATTTTTAACAAAGAAGTTGCACCGTTCTTTTTCTTAGGATTTTGCTTGGCTGCTTACTTAAATCTGCCGGTTTTAGGAATTGCTACATTCGCCATCATTATTGCAGTATTGATCGTCAACCAAGATAATAAATCCATTCAGGGAGGTAATGTCCAAGATGAAGAATTCTAATATTACAAAGAAGCTAACAAAAAAAGATCTTAATGATGTATTTGTACGATCAATTAGCTATAATGGGTCATTTAACTATGAGAGGCAATTAAATTTAGGATGGGTATTCTCATTAATGCCGGTATTACGAAGACTTTATGGTAACAATAAACCAGAAATGGCAAAAGCATTGAAGCGTCATCTGGAGTTCAATAACATCACACCTTATATTAGTACAGTACTATTCGGAATTACCGCTGCACTTGAAGAATCAAATGCGAATGATGAAAACTTCGATGAAAATACAATCAATGCTGTGAAAGTCGGTTTGATGGGACCACTGAGTGGTATTGGAGATTCTATATTCTTTGGAACTATTCGCACTTTAGGAGCTGCAATAGGAACCGATCTTGCTTTGCAAGGAAATATAATGGGTCCAATCTTATTCTTTCTGATATTTAATATTCCTAACTTTGCCGCAAGATATATGCTTATGCAGTACGGTTATAATTTAGGAACATCATTCCTCGAAAAAATCGAAAAATCGGGAATGATGGGAAAAATATTTAAGGGAACTGCCATCTTGGGTCTGATGGTAATTGGTGCGATGGTATCAAATATTGTGAAAGTACCTCTGGCTATTTCTTTTGGATCATGGAATTTACTTGCTACTATTAATGGTGTTTTCCCCAATGCGCTTGCGCTAGGATTCACATTATTCCTATTCTGGGTTTTAAAGAAAGATATTAAAGTTTCACATGTTTTATTCGGAATTATATTATTTGGAATACTTGGAGCGGCAGTAGGGATTTTCTAAAAGTAGTAGGCTGTAGAAATAGATAGTTTATGCGAGCTATCGAAATTCTATGGCTTTTTTGTGATGTTAGAAAGATAGATTTTGTTTACAGACTGCAACGAAAACTACGAAGAAAAAGCTACTTGTAAATTGCTTGCATTGACATATAGCAAAATAGAAAGATACTATCTACATTAATTTATCTTATGTGAGCTAATTTTGATATGCCTAGAGTAGATAATAAATGGTATAATCGAATCAGGAGGGTATTCAACCATGAAAATAGCCATTGCGGGTACAAGTTATGTCGGTTTAGTGACAGCAGTTTGTCTGGCACATCATGGACACGATGTCACTTGTGTCGATACAGATGAGAAAAAAATAGCGATCATGAAAACAAAGCGGTCGCCGATTTATGAAGAAGGACTGGAAGAGCTGATGCATATGCATGCAGACCGCTTATCTTATACAACCAATTATCAGGAAGCTTATCAAAATAAAGATGTCATTTTTATTGGCGTCGGTACACCGGAAAAGAAAGACGGCAGTGCTAATCTGGAGTATGTCTTTCAGGTTGCCGATCAAATCAGCAAATCGATCAACAAAGATACCTTGGTGGTTGTCAAATCAACCGTGCCAATTGGAACCAATGATCAAGTCGAGCAGGCAATCCAAGCCCAAATTGGCGGCAAGTATCGGGTAGAGGTAGCCAGCAATCCCGAGTTTCTGGCACAGGGCACAGCAGTGCGGGATACCTTGCATGGAGATCGCATTGTAATCGGAGTAGAAAGCGAATGGGCCAAGCAAATCTTGCAGGAAGTGTACCAAAACTTTGAAGTGCCGGTATTGGCAATGAACCGCCGCAGCGCAGAGATGGTGAAGTATGCATCCAATGATTTTTTAGCGTTGAAAATATCATATGTAAATGAAATTGCGAATCTGTGCGAAAGCTTAGGTGCTGATATTACCGACGTCACAAAAGGAATGGGAATGGATTCCCGCATCGGCAATAAATTCTTGCAGGCAGGAATCGGATATGGCGGAAGCTGTTTCCCGAAGGACACCAAAGCACTGCACTGGCTAAGCGTGATCAATGGCGTGGAATTAAAGACCGTGAAAGCTGCGATCGAAGTGAATGAACGGCAGAAAATTCGTTTGTTTGAGAAAGCCAAGCAGCAAGTGGGTTCCTTTAAAAATAAAAAGGTTGCGATTCTGGGACTGACATTTAAACCAAATACTGATGATTTGCGGGATGCTCCAAGCTTGGAGAATGTTTCGCTGCTTTTAGATGAAGGAGCAATCATCAAGGCATATGATCCGGTGGGGGTTGAAAACTTCAAGAAACACTATCCAACCGAGTTGACTTATTGTGAATCGATTTCGGAAGCATTGCAGGATGCCGATCTTTGCTTCATCTTTACGGAATGGAAAGAAATAAAAGAAATGGATCAGATGCTGTTTGTGAATTGCATGAAACAGCCATTGGTATTTGATGGCCGAAATTGTTTTAAAGTGGAAGAGATGAAAAAGAGCGGAATTGCATATTCTAGCATAGGCAGGTAAGTATGGAAAAAATGGTATTTATTGGAGCAGGAAGTCACTTCCACAGTGTGCTGGATTCCTATGATTATGCATATGAAATAGCGGGAGTTCTGGACAACCTTTTGGAAGTCGGGACTACAATTGAAGATATTCCGGTGCTGGGCGGGTTTGCCTTGATTCCCGAATTAGCGAACAAAGGAATTCGATATGTATTTATCAGCATTGGTGATTTAGGACTTCGCAAAAAGCTGCTTTTGGAATGCACCAAATATGACTTGAAGCTTATTAGTATTATTGATCCGACGGCAATTATTTCTAAGCGGGCACAGCTCCGTTCGGGGGTATTTGTCGGCAAAGGAGCAATTGTGAATGCCTATGTGACGATTGGCAAAGCCAGCATTATTAATTCCGGCAGTGTTGTAGAACATGACTGCACCATAGGAAGCAATGTGCACATTGCTCCGAACGCTACACTGTGCGGCACTGTCACAGTTCAGGATGATTCTTTTGTGGGAGCAGGCAGTGTTGTGCTTCCGGGTATCAAAATCGGCAAAGAAGCAATTGTCGGAGCGAATGCTACCGTGCTGGAAGATGTCTTATACCAGAGCAAAGTGGTAGGAAGTCCGGCCCGGAGCATTGTATGAAAACCTTTATTATTGCGGAAGCGGGTGTGAACCACAATGGCAGTTTGGAATTAGCCAAACAGCTTGTTGAAGCGGCAGCGCAGGCACAAGCGGATGCAGTGAAATTCCAAACCTTTCAAGCCAAAGAACTGGTAAGTGTGCATGCACCGAAGGCGGAATATCAAAAACAAACAACGGATGCCAGCGAAAGCCAGCTGGAGATGATCCGCAAATTGGAATTGTCCAGGGAAGATCATCTGGCATTGATCGAGCATTGCCGGAAGCATCAAATTCTATTCTTATCCTCTGCCTTTGATTTGTCCAGCTTGGATTTGCTGGAAGAACTGCAGATGCCGATCTATAAAATTCCGTCCGGTGAAATCACCAACTTGCCGATGCTAAGACGTATTGCCAAGACACAAAAGCCGGTTATCCTATCAACGGGAATGAGTGATTTAAAGGAGATTTCGGAGGCTGTCGATACGTTGCGCAATCATGGTGCTTCCGACATCACGCTGCTGCACTGCAATACACAATATCCAACACCATTTGCAGATGTTCATCTAAAGGCAATGGAACTATTGCAGGAAACCTTTCAAGTCCCTGTGGGGTACAGCGATCATACCGTAGGAATTGAAGTTCCTTTGGCTGCTGTGGCTTTGGGGGCAAAGGTAATTGAGAAACATTTTACGCTGGATAAAACGATGGAAGGTCCGGATCACAAAGCAAGTATTGATCCGCAGGAGCTGCGGATGATGGTAACGATGATCCGCAATATTGAAGTGGCGGTAGGAATGAAACAAAAACAAGTAACATCCTCCGAGCGGCAAAATCGCGAGATTGCCCGCAAGAGTTTGGTGGCCAATCGGATCATTCAGGCAGGTGAGGTATTTACACCAGAAAATGTGACGCAAAAAAGACCGGGCAATGGATTGCATTGCAAGTATTATGATGATATCATAGGAAAGCCTGCAAAACATACATATGAAATAGACGAACTGATCCATGCGGATGAGTTAGAGTAATGGAGGATTTATGAAACGACTATTGGCATTCTTATTGGTATTGACTGTGCTGCTTGGCGGTTGTGCGAAAGAAACGAAGAAACTGGAACTGCAAAGCAATGAAGTCTATGCAGATCCGAAGAATCCGACGCCAAAGCAGATCGAAGCATTTAACCTGCTTGGTGAGGAAATAAGCAAGAAAGACGAAAAGGCAATTGTGAAACAAGCTGCGATCAGTTTTGCTTATGATTTCTTTTCTTTCAAGAATAAGGACAGTGAGAAAGATATTGGCGGTTTGACATACTTTCAAGAATCCAAACGCGATAAAACAAAGGACTATGTGTTATTTTATTACTATAAAAACTATAGTCTGATTGTGAATCAATATGGTGCCGAATCTTTGCCGCAAGTAAAAGAAGTGGTTGCAGTAGATCCGGCGGAAGCAAAGTTTGAAGATAAGGATTTAGGGAAAATCAATGCATACCAAGTTCGGCTGTCATTGGCATATGAAGATACGAAACTGCCGGATAATGCACTGAAAACAGATGCTGTTATTACAATGGTGAAGTATGAGGGTGTATATCGCGTCGTTGCGATTGATTAAATAAAAAAGGAGCAGTTGCTCCGTTAGGAAGAGATGTGGCAGCGGTTGGTGCCTTTGGCACCGGTTGTTTCGCCGGCATCTTTTTTTGTGGTTAATTTGTTGGCGGAATAGCGGAATTTAGAAAGATCGATTCCTTGTGCTACTTCTTTCATGCGGCTGGATGTATCTTGGATTGTTGTATTGGATAACAGCACAACAGATACAGCTTGATATGGCATACTGGCAGTAATCTTTGTGCCGAATGTCCCGCTCAAGGTTTGGTTTTGAATGATATAAGGTCTGGTATCTTCCAGCTGGAAACGAATCAGGGAATAGAGCTGATTTTGGGACAGCGAGGTAGTAACTGTTTTAGCTGCCAACGATAAGATGGTTTCCATATTCCCTAATAATTTTGGTGAGGTAGTCTTGCGCAGCAAAGCATTCAGAATCAGCTGCTGATTCCTGGTTCGGCCAATATCGCCATCATACAAGGTATAGCGATGCCGGGCTAAGGCCAGTGTCTGGCGGCCATTCAGCACCTGTTTTCCTTGCTTGATGTGAAGCACTCCTTTTTTGGTTTCGTCATACTCACAGAAGGTCATCGGCACTTGAATTTCCAAACCGCCAATGGCATCAATCAATTCAATGACAGAAGTAAAAGAAACTTTGATGTGATTGGAGATCGAAATCCCCAGCAATGTTTCCAAACTTTGAATGGTGCACATATCCCCTTGCAGGGAAATATGCGTTAATTTATCCGGTACTTGTTTCAAGCATACATTGGGGATAAAAGCATCTCGGGGAATGGAAGTTAAAAGAATGCTTTTGGTCTGCAGATTGACACTTGCAACCAGATTGGCATCGCTGCGAGCATGTTTTTTGGAACTTCCAATTTGATCGATGCCGGTGATTAAGATATGGAATGGGGTTTCCAGCAGATTGGTTTCCTTCGGCTGATCTACTACATATTCATAAACAAGACGTACTTTATTCTTTAAATGCTGTGTATCATCCAGCATTTCATAGGTATTGGCAGTTACAATCAGAGCAGCTATTTTATTGGCTTTTAAGGCTTCATATCCTTCCTGTGCAGAAGCAAATTGCTGCGGAACAAGATGGATCTGATGCTGGGAGTTTGCATAATCAAGAAATAGCTGCTGGGCATCATAATCACTGGTATAGATGCCAACTTTCTTGTTGTGATAAGAGGCAATTTCATCGTCTTGATCAATGCGGGCAATGAGGCGGATATGCATGCTGTTGTCATCAATATCTGTCATATGCGAGATGGTATGATCGAATTGCAGCAAAACCAAGGAAGCAATGCATAAGGTGGCTGATACCAGTACTTGCAGGGAACGGCGGATGCGGTGGAATAACATGGAAGCACTGATCAGCGAGCCATAGGAAAAAAGAGAACAAAGTATAAATAACAGCAAAAACAGTACGATGGCAATATGCATCGGCAGCAATTGCATTTGAATTAAGATAAAGATCAGGGCAATGCAGCTGAAAAAGAAGACACCAAGCAAGAAACGGTCAACATGGCGCATTATGATCACTCCTACCATAACTATAGTGAAGAAGGAGCGAAAAAAGACGAAGAATCGCAAGATTACAGTAGAATTAGCACAATTTAGCATTGCTTATGCATTGCCTAATAAAAAGTGATGAAAATTTCATCACCTTATGTATTGCATAGAAATCAGACCTTCACGTTGTTTCGCAAAGCTCGCAAATTGCGTACTCCATATAATACAAGAGAGAGGGTCATCATGATGATGCAAAGTGCAACCGTAAAGTTGGAATAGCGAAGCGGAATATCATGCCAGACTACGTGCAGAATGATCATGGCATACAGAAGAAAAGTTGCGGCCTTGCCATGCCAGTTGGAGCCAAATACTTCTTTATTTTTTTTGAGTACCAGTAATCCTGTAAAGCCAACAAACAGCTCTTTGCCGATTAGCAATATCATCAGAATCTGCATTGCCGGAAAGCGGGTAAGCAAGCAATAAAGCGTGGCTAGCTGTGTCAGCTTATCAGCAGCAGGATCTAATACTTTGCCGACATTGCTTATCATGTGAAAGCGTCTTGCGATATAGCCATCCACGATATCAGTAATTCCGGAAAACAGCAAGACACCTGCTGCCATCAAATAATCCTGCTTCGCGGTATACAGCCAGATGAAAAGGGGAATTAGGGTGATGCGAAACACAGAAAGCAGATTTGGAATCGTGAAAATAGTTGTGCTTGTATCGTTTTTCATAAGGTACTCACTGTTCTAGCGCAGAAGGAATGCGTTGCATTTCTTCCTGCAGCAAAGAGGTATATTTGACTAGCAAGGAAAGATATAGCTGCCGTTCTTGTTCAGTCAAACGGGCAAGCGCACGTTGTTCGGCCTGAAAGATTCCGGACATGGTGTTTTCGGATATACTTTTTCCGCCTTGGGTCAGACGAATGATCTTTTTATTGCGTGTGCCAGGTATCGTCTCCAAGAATACATAGCCTTTCTTTGCCAGCGTAGTAATGACGGAATGGATGGTTTGCTTGGGCAAGGACCACATATCACAAATGTCTTGCTGGGTATATTCGCCATCTAGCAGCAATAGGGCATAGAAGACCCAGAATTCTCCATCGGAAAGTCCAGCCTTGATTGCGGCGTGATGGTAGATTGCAGTTAGTTCTTTGACTTGTTTGTTTAACTGTTTCAATTGCTGCTTGATTTGCTCGCTCAATGAATCCACCTCCTGTAAGTGTCCGATTTCGGATACTGTAATTATAGTCTGAAATCGGACTATTGTCAAGGTTGTAATATAGAGGATATCCGTAGATTTATACTACTTATTCAAATGACAGTAATCGGTACCTTCAGCACCTGCTGTTTCACCGTCGATGGAAATTTCCTGAATAACAAGGTTATTTGCGGAAAAACGGAAATTAGATAAATCGGTATCTGATGCGGCCATTTTGATGATGTATTTGACGGAATTCATATCCTCTTCCGCAAGATTTACAATACTAAGTTCTTGGCCTGGCATACTAGCAGTTTCACCCCAGCCGATATCGCCCTTGATGACATGATTGGTAAAGGTCCATGGCTTTAAATCACTTGCAAAGGTACTGGCAAAACGATAAATCTCTTTTTTGGTAAGATTGGTTTGAACCGTATCACTCACCACTTGAATCAGTTGATCAATTTTACCCACTGTTTTCGGTGAAGCAGCTTTTTTGATCATGGCATTAACTACCAGCTGCTGATTTTGAGCCCGGCCGAAGTCACCGCCTTGAACGGTAGAGCGATGACGCGCCAATGCCAATGCTTTGGCCCCTGTCAATGTTTGTATTCCTTTTTTGATGTAGATAATATTTTGCTTGCTGTAACTGCGATTGGCTGGTCGTTCGCAAAAGTCCATAGGAACGTTCACATCGATTCCGCCCAAGGTATCAATTACATCTATTACAGAAGAAAAAGTAATCTTGGCATAGTAGTTAACATCAATATTGAGTGCCTGCTCAATGGTTTTAATCGTACAGTCAATCCCTTGCAAGCCCGTGTGATTCAGTTTGTCCGGCTGATTGCCCATGCAAGCATTTGAAAGATAAGCATCCCGCGGAATAGAATTGATAACAATATGCTTGGTTAACGGATTTACGGTCACAATCAAGTTGGCATCGGAAGGAGATCGCAAGCTGGCTTTTCCTAATGTATCGATCCCGCTGACAAAAACGGTGAAGCTATTCGTTGTGATATCAATTGGCTTAACAATCTCTACAACTGGTATCTCTATCTCTGCGGCGGCAACAATGGTTGTTTTCGCCGCAAAGTCTTCATACGTTTCCTCTACTAAGGAGCGATAGGATTCGCTCATGACAATGGCGCCGACTTGCTTGTCATATAAAGCTTTGACGGCTGTCGGATAATCCTGAAAGTTTTTTGTCTGGTAGGTAAGACCACTATTGTTGAGATACTTTGCTGCGAGATCCATATGTTTTGCATCGAAGGTTCGCTGCAAACCAATGGTTTTTCCGCTTAAATGCATTAGATCAGTTAGTTTGGCATCCCGCAGGGTTATGATGGAGATATATTCTGTCATACCGACAGGAAGGTGCAGCACTTCTGTCATTGCTTCATCCATTTTTTGAATGGAATATGCGAAAAAGAAAAAGACACCAATCACAATGACAGCAATAAAGCGACGCAGCCAATGCAGTGTCATTGGCTGGCGAACCCGCGCCAGAATAAGTTGCAGAAGCAACAAGGAAAAACATGCTAAGACTGCCAGAATTATCCATGCTGCAGGAAGAATGCCCAGCGGAAATAGGGTGATGAACAGGAATATGATAGAACACAGCAATACAGCCGCAAGCAACAGATCCAAACCAGCTATTCGCAATCTCCGTTTTCGTTTCCGGATTGTTTTTGCTGGGATTGGCTTATGAACTGCTTTTCTTTGTTTCATGAAATTCCCCCTTAACTAAGTTTATTATACACAATAATTCTGATATTGTTAAGGATTCGTGTGGAATTGAATAGTCACCTATAAAGTATCGCTACCATATAAAAAGCAGCAAATTTTCCATTCGCTGCTTTGTCTATTAATTTAAATGACAGAAATCGGTACCTTCTGCGCCTGTTGTTTCGCCATCTAGCGGAATATCTTTGATCACTAGATTGTTCGTAGAGAACTGGAACGCAGATAGGTCGGTATCGGAAGTTGCCATCTTGATGACATATTTGATTGTATCCATGTCATCCTGAGATAGATTGACAATGCTCAGTTCCATACCCGGAATGCTGGCCGTTTCACCCCAGCCTGGAACGCCTTTAATTACATGGTTGGTAAAGGTCCATGGTTTCAAGTCGCTGGCAAATGCATTCGCAAACCGGTAGATCTCTTTCTTTGTGAGGTTGGTTTGCACGGTATCACTCACAACTTGGATCAACTGATCGATTTTCCCCAGAGTATCCGGAGAAGCGGCTTTCTTAATCATGGCATTGACTACCAGCTGCTGGTTTTTGGCACGTCCCAAGTCACCATCTTTTACGGTTTTGCGGTGACGAGCCAGTGCCAATGCTTTCGCACCTGTTAATGTTTGCTGACCTTTTTTCACATATACAATGTTCTTCTTGCTGTAATTGCGATTTGCCGGACGTTCACAGAAATCCATCGGCACATTCACATCAATGCCTCCGAGGGTATCAATGGCATCAATGACAGAGGAGAAGGTAATTTTCGCATAGTAGTTAATATCAATATCCAATGCCTGCTCAATCGTTCTGATCGTACAGTCAATTCCTTGCAATCCGGTATGGGTCAATTTATCCGGCCGGTTGCCCATACAGGCATTTGGCAGATAAGCATCCCGCGGGATGGAGTTGATGACAATATGCTTGGTAAGCGGATTAACCGTCACAATCAAGTTGGCATCCGTAGGTGTGCGCAAGCTTGCTTTTCCTAATGTATCAATTCCGCTGACAAAGACGGTAAAGCTGTTGGCAGTAATATCAATCGGCTTCACGATTTGCATGACAGGAATCTCAATTTCTGCTGCATCAACAATTGCCGTTTTATCTGCAAAGTCTTCGTATGTTTCTTCTACCAAGGTCCGGTATGATTCACTCATGACAATCGCTGTAATATCTTTGTCATAAAGTGCTTTGACGGCACTGGCATAGTCCTGAAAGGTATCTGTCTTGAAGGAAACACCGCTGTCTTTCAGATGCTGCGTCGCAATATCCATGTGCTCTGCATCAAATGTCCGCTGCAAGCCGACTGTTTTTCCTTGCAAGCTGCGAATATCTGTCAGCTTTGCATCCCGCAGCATGATGATGGAGACATATTCCTTGACGCTTGTTGGCAGCTGCATGACCTCGGTAATGGCCTCATCCACTTTCTGTACAGAATAGGAAGCAAAGCCGAAGGCTCCGACAAGCAGTACTACCACAAGCCGCCGCACCCAATGGGTTGCCATGGGCTGGCGAATCATGGAAAGGATCAAATTCAGAAGAAGCAAAATGACTCCTACCAGAACGGCTAGTGTAACCCAAGTGGCTGGCAGAACTTCCATCGGAATTAAAATATAAAATAAATAGATCAAAGCAGCGAGCAATACAACGCTCAACAATACATCCAGTCCCGCAATCCGCAGTTTCCGTTTTTTTGTTTTTCTGGTTTGCTTGCTATTTGTTGCTACGATTGGTTTTGCTTTTTTGTTAGGTTTTACGTATTTCATAGGATACTCCTTTTACAATGATTTATTATACCCCAATTCGTTCTGATTGTTAAGTGTTTGATAGATGGACAAAGCAGCAACTGGTCACTTTTCTTTTCCCTGCAGAAAACGACAATCCTATTTGAGTGCTCAGAAAGTTATGATATACTGTCATGGTGAGGTGATCAACGTGGAATTGTTGGAACATTTGAATGATGCACAGAAGGCAGCAGTGACTGCCAGTGCTCCGTATTTACGCATTGTAGCAGGTGCGGGAAGCGGGAAAACCAGAGTTTTGATCACCAGAATTGCATATTTGATTGGAATGATCGGTGTTCCGCCGCGCAATATCGTGGCGATTACCTTTACCAATAAGGCAGCCAAAGAGATGCAAAGCCGCATTATTCAGCTATTGGAAGATAAAGCGGCAGGGGTTCATATCTCCACCATCCACTCCCTTTGCGTAACCATTTTGCGGCAGGATATTCAGTATTTGAGCTATCCGCGCAACTTCACAGTTTTGGATAGTGATGATCAGAAAAGTATTCTGAAGGAAGCCTATAAAAAATTAAATATTGACAGCAAATACTTCTCGTACAGCAATGCATTAGATTATATCGGCGGAAATAAGGGCGGCGATGTCAGCATTGAACATGCCTATGAGTTGGCAGGGAAGAATCCTTATGAATTGCAGAAGGCAAAGGTCTATGAATATTATCAGAATAGATTAAAAGCTTTGTTTGCACTAGATTTTGATGACTTGTTGTTGTTTTGCGTCCGTTTGTTTAAAACGAATCCGCAGGCTTTGCAGAAATGGCAAAGAAGATTTAACTATATCCTGGTAGATGAGTTTCAGGATGTTGACGGTGTGCAGTATGAATTTATTCGTTTGCTGGCAGGTGAACGCAATGAGGTATATGTTGTAGGTGATCCCGACCAAACCATTTATACTTGGCGTGGTGCGGATGTGAATATTATAATGAATTTTGACCATGATTTTCCCGGTGCGCAAACTATTTATCTGAATGAGAATTATCGTTCTTCCGGTCATATCTTGCGGGGGGCGAATGCGCTGATCGATAACAATCGCAATCGTTTGAAGAAAGACTTGTTTACCAGACGGGAGAATGGCCATCAAATCCGGTATTACAGCGCTTTAAATGAGGAAGTAGAAGCGCAATTTATTTGTGATACCATTCAGGCAGAGTACAAAGCAGGTCGCAAATATCGTGATATTGCTGTCTTGTATCGTTCGAATTACATTTCCCGGGGAATTGAAAAAGTGCTGCTGGAGCGTCATATTCCTTACAAAATCTTTGGCGGCATGCGCTTCTACGACCGTGCCGAAATCAAGGATGCGATTTCCTATCTGCGACTTGTTTGCAAAGGCGATGACCTGGCTTTCACCAGAGTCATCAATACTCCAAAACGGGGAATCGGAGCTAAGACTTTGGATACTCTGGTGCAGCAGCAAGATGGAACAGGGAAGACGTTGATCGAAGTAGCGAGTACGCAAAGTGAGTTGTTCTCCGGCAAAACCAAAAAAGAATTAGAGCGATTTACGCAGCTGGTGGCATCCTGGCAAGAGAAGATGACTGCCATGAAGATTACCGAACTCCTGGAACTGATTTTGCAGGAATCGGGATACAAATTTATGCTCGAAGAATCCAAAGAGATTGACCGCAGCGAAAACTTGAAGGAATTGTTGAATGATATCATGTACTTTGAGAAAAACAATCCGGAAGGCACGCTTGATGAATATTTGCAGATTATTTCTTTATACAGTGATAAGGATGTGTATGAAGAAGGAGATTATGTATCCTTGATGACAGTGCACAGTGCCAAGGGTCTGGAATTTGATACGGTACTGGTAGTTTCGCTAAGTGAAAGTGTGTTTCCGAATGAGAGGGCAATGGCAGAAGGCTCCCGTGGTCTGGAAGAGGAACGGCGATTGGCATATGTTGCTTTTACCAGAGCGAAGCGGCAGTTATATCTCAGTGACAGCCAAGGGTTCAGTTTTGTGTTTAATGGCTTGAAAATCCCTTCTCGTTTCATCAAAGAGATTGATGAAGAATGCTTGGAACAAATCGGTATTCAGCCTGTGAAACAGAAGGAACCTACAATTACGGAATTAGGGTTCAGCCAGGATGAGATTAAGAAAGCTTCCAAAACACGGTTCAAGAAAAGTGATGTTGTGGTTCACAGTGTGTTTGGCGAAGGAATTGTGATTAAGGCTGATGAAGCAAGTGTGACGATTGCGTTTGCTTATCCGCATGGTATCAAGACTTTAATGACAGGGCATCCGTCCTTGCAGTTAAAGAATTAATAGAAATACAACAAATAATATTTGAAGTTAATTAGAATTTGCGCACAATGAAACTGACCTTATCTTAGATAACTAAGAGTAAAGGTTGGTTTTTTTGTGTGAAGAATGTAATGAGAATATAAGTATTAATAAATAAAAAGTGCCGGTTGGACATCAAAAAGTGCCGATTGAGAGGTTGTTTATTGAGAAGAAAATTTCTGATATTATGAAAAATTCCATTGTTCATTTGTACAATGAATTGGATGATAATCAGGTGTTTGGAAGAAGAGAAGTCTCTAAAATGCTTAAATGTTCAGAACGGAATGCAGGATCAATTATTTCACTTATGAGAACACTGGAGATTATCGAATCTGTAAAGGGGAAAGGAAAGGGGAAATATATTTTTAGAATGGTATATGATAAATGAGGATATCCCATTTCAATGTAAAAGACCATCGGGTTTAGCGATGGTCAGATGATAACTAGTTTATAGAGAATTAACTCTTAATGCACGCGATGCATTGAGCACAGCGAGAATGGTGACGCCAACATCAGCTAGAACACCAGCCCACATCGGAGCATAGCCCATGGCTGCGAGGATCAAGACACCAGCTTTGACGCCAAGAGAGAAAATAATATTTTGGTTAACGATACGAATGGTTCTTTTCGCAATGCGAATGGCTGTTGCGATCTTAGAAGGCTCATCTGTCATGATTACGATATCTGCTGCTTCAATGGCAGCATCAGAACCTAAACCACCCATGGCAATGCCGATATCGGCACGTGCCAGCACAGGAGCATCGTTAATACCATCCCCGACAAAGACTAGTTTGCCGGATGCTGATTTTGTCTGAAACAATTCTTCCACTTTGGTCACTTTATCCGCAGGAAGCAATTCTGCAAAGAAGGAATCCAGACCCAATGCTTGGGCAACGTGGCTGCCAACAGCTTGAGAATCACCGGTCAGCATGACTGTTTTTTGAATTTGTTCCTGCTTGAGTGCCTGCAGTGCTGCCTGTGCATCCTCTTTCAATTCATCCGCAATCACCAGATACCCGTGATAGACCCCATCCACAGCAACATGGACAATCGTGCCGACAGGTACTTCGCTGATATATGGGATTTGGTGCTGAATCATCAACTTTGCATTTCCTGCGAGGATGGTATGATCCTTCACAACTGCCTGTACGCCATGTCCGGCAATTTCTTCTACATTGCTGACAAGTGCGGCATCAATTTCTTTCCCGTAAGCTTGTTTGAGCGACAATGAAATAGGGTGGTTGGAATAGCTTTCGGCATAGGCAGCAGTTTCCAACAGTTCTGCTTCAGAGCCAATTACCGCATGGATTTGCGTTACCTGAAAGACACCCTTTGTCAAAGTGCCTGTTTTATCAAAAACAACCAGTTCGGTTTTGGTTAATGCCTCTAAATAATTGCTTCCCTTCACTAAAATCCCTTTTTTGGAAGCACCGCCAATGCCTCCGAAGAAACCAAGCGGAATAGAGATAACTAGTGCACATGGGCAAGAAATAACGAGGAATGTAAGTCCGCGGTAAATCCACTCGGCAAACGTTGCATCGGGCAGCACCAGCGGCGGCACGATTGCAATGATCGCTGCCAAAACGACAACAGCAGGGGTATAATAGCGGGCAAACTTCGTAATGAAATCTTCGGTTTTGGCTTTCTTGCTCGCCGCATTTTCAACCAGATCAAGAATCTTGCTGACGGTTGATTCGCCGAATTCCTTGGTAACGCGAATGGTCAGCAGTCCATTTATATTGATGCAGCCACTCAATACATCCATTCCGGCACTAACCTCACGAGGCAGTGATTCCCCGGTTAACGCGGAAGTATCAAGAGAAGAAAATCCTTCTATGATAATCCCATCCAAAGGAATTTTCTCTCCTGCTTTTACAACGATGATATCATCAATCGCAACCTCATCGGGATCTACTGTTTCCAGCTGATCACCGCGTTTCAAATTGGCATAGTCCGGACGAATATCCATCAAGGATGCAATCGACTTGCGGGACTGATTGACAGCATAGCTTTGGAATAGTTCTCCGACTTGGTAAAACAACATGACACCGACACCTTCCGGGAAATCTCCGATCAGGAAAGCACCGATAGTCGCAATACTCATCAAGAAGTTCTCGTCAAATACTTGTCCACGCAGGATGTTGCGGACTGCTTTGTAGACAATATCATATCCGGTAATCAGATAGGCGATGAGAAAAAGCAGAAATTCCAATGACGGCTGCAGTTCTAAGACGAGTCCCAGCAGAAAGAGCAGGGCACCGCTTATAATACGCAGACGTTTCTTTTGTAACTTATTCATAATATCTCTCCTTCATATAATTGATCAATTGTTCAACTGTTAGGGTTTAAGCAAGGATGCATTGCTGCATCCTGTATTATTTATGCTTTATTCATCTCAACATCTGGTTCCAGACGTTTGATAATTGCTTTTGCTGCTTCCACAACGGCATCCATTTTCTCCGCTTCTGCATCAATGACTAATTTAGTTGTCATGAAATTTACGGTTGCCTGATTCACCCCATCAAGCTTGCAAATGCCATCTTGAATTTTCTGTGCGCAGTTTGCGCAGTCCAATCCGTTTAATTTAAATGTTTTTTTCATTGTTGTTTCTTCCTTTCGTTATTCATGAACATGGATAAATCCTTGATCTAAGATTGTTTTTACGTGATCGTCAGCCAAAGAATAATAGACAACTTTGCCTTCTTTGCGATATTTCACCAAATTGCTCAGTCGCAGGGACTTTAGTTGATGGGAAATCGCCGATTTGGTCATTCCTAATAGTACTGCCAGATCACATACGCACATTTCACTATATTCCAACGCTTGTAGGATCTGAATGCGGGTGCTGTCCGAAAACATCTTATAGAAATCTGCCAGCCTGACAAAGGTCTCCTTATTCGGCATTTGGGAGCGAACTTGCGCAACAACTTCTTCATGAATGACTTCACAGCTGCATTGTTGGGTCATACTTGGCCTCCTTCCGTACAATAGTTGAGTAACTATTCAACTATTAACAGTATATGCCTTCGGGATGTGAATGTCAACAAGCAAACACCTATCTTTTGTTTTGTTATGAAATAATTAGGTCACTAAGATACAATTCTTGGCAATTCATGGTCGAATTTGGATGTAGGTGGTGGTATAATAAGAATGTTGATGAAAATGTATGGAAGGTGACATTCCAATGAGATATTTATATGCTAGTGTTGTTGTATTAGGGATTGTTTCAATGCTTATGCCGCAATTGATTGCGCTTGCTGTGAAACACCAGTTTTGTGATCAGCCATCAAAGCGCAAGCAGCAGGAACAGCCGATGCCCTTGATTGGCGGACTTGGCATTGTACTTGCCTTTTTTGCTGGATATTTCCTGTTTATTCGCTCCTCTGATCCTAAGTTTCTGGTTATTTTCCTTGCATCCATGATGGTTTTCTTGATTGGTTTTGTGGATGACTGGTATAAAACGAAAGGAAAAGAGTTTGCGGTTTGGCCCCGGGTGTTAGTGCAATCGGCGGCGATTGTTATGGTGTACTTTGCGGGAATTGATTTTACCGGTTTTACCAATCCCTTTACCAGCACCTATGTGGCATTGCCGGAAGTGCTCAGTTTTATCTTCACTTTCTTATGGATTTTCGGACTGACTACCGTGATCAACTGGTCTGATGGCATGGATGGCTTGGCTGGCAGCATTACGGCAATTGCCAGTTCCACCCTATTTGTGGTGGCTCTTGCAAAGAACAGATTGGATTCAGCCATGATGTCCGTTTTGCTTGCGGCAGCAATCTTGGGTTTTCTGCGGTACAACAAATTCCCGGCTAAAACATATATGGGGGACTCGGGTGCCAATTTTATAGGGTTCCTGCTTGCAATCATTTCGCTGGATGGAGCTTTCAAGCAAGCAACGGTTGTTTCCATTGTAATTCCGATCTTGGTGCTTGGGGTGCCGATCTTCGATAACATTTACGTAGTATTGAAGCGCATTCTGGAGGGCAAGCCGGTATATGAGGCGGATGCAACGCAAATTCACCATCGTCTGGCAAATACCGGACTTTCGCCAAAGCAGGTGGTCCAATTCTTATCTTTGACCAGCTTGTGCCTGAGTTTGGTGTCCATTATTATCTTGATGTTGAAGATATGAAGCAAATCCCCAAGACAGTGATGTCTGAATGGGGATTTTTTCGTAATCAACAACAGATACATGGCGTGTTCGAGCGAGACACAAGAACGATAAATACGCGATCTTCGCAAGAGATTGATTACATAGGAAAAAGGCAGCACAATAAGATCATGGTAATAGAATGTCAATCTTTTATCTGGCAATAAATCATGATATAATTAGCATCGTGTAAGAAGGGAGTAGCGTATGGTACAAAAACGAATTGAGGAATTGCGGACACAACTGGAACAATACAATTATGCGTACTATGTATTAAATGCTTCCACTGTATCCGACCAGGAATATGACCGTCTGATGCAGGAATTACAGGAATTAGAAAATCAATATCCCGAGTATGCATCTGCTTCTTCGCCAACCCAAAAGGTAAATGGCGGAGTGCTGGAGGCATTTCAGAAGGTAGTACATAAAAGAGCGATGCTGTCGCTGGGCAATGCTTATAATGAAGAGGATTTGCTGGCATTTGACCAGCGGGTGCGTCAAGATGTGGGCAGCGTTGCCTACGTTGTGGAATTGAAGATTGACGGGCTGGCTATGTCGGTGTTGTACCAAAATGGAACGATGGTGCAGGCAGTTACAAGAGGCGACGGTGAAGTCGGGGAAGATGTGACCCATAATGTCAAGACCATCCGGTCTTTGCCGCTGAACATTCCCTATCGCGAAGAACTGGAAATTCGCGGCGAAGTATATTTGCCGAAAGCAGAATTTCAGCGTATCAATGCGAAGCGGGAAGAAGCACAATTGGAATTGTTTGCGAATCCGCGCAATGCAGCTGCCGGGACTATCCGCCAGCTAGATTCCCGCATTGCATCCCAGCGGCGGCTGGATGCTTTTTGGTATTATGTGCCTGATGCAATGAATATGGGGCAGACCAGCCATTTTGAAACCCTGGCTTTTTTGGATCAGCTAAATCTTAAGACCAATCAGCTGCGCAAGAAATTTCATTCCATGCAGGAAGTTTGGACCTATATTCAGGAAGTTACCATCCAGCGTCATGATCTGCCTTATGAAATTGATGGCATGGTCATCAAGGTTGATGATCTGGCAAAACAGCAGCGTCTGGGTTATACAGCAAAGACTCCCAAATGGGCCATTGCCTATAAATTTCCGGCAGAGGAAGTCACAACCAAGTTAAAGAATATCTTTTGCACAGTCGGCCGAACCGGCAAGGTGACACCAAATGCGGAACTGGAACCGGTGCGGATTGCCGGAACTACCGTTGCTGCGGCACAGCTGCATAATGAAGACTATATTGCCGAAAAAGACATCCGCATTGGAGATATCGTCATCGTCCGCAAAGCAGGGGATATTATTCCGGAAGTCGTCCGCCCTGTGATCGAACGCCGGGATGCTGCCCAGCAGCCATTTGTCTTTCCAACCCAGTGTCCGGTTTGTTTGAGCAAGCTGGAACGCAATGAAGAAGAAGCAGATACATATTGTGTCAACATTGACTGCAAGGCGCGTGTCATTGAAGCTATGATTCATTTTGCCAGCAGAGATGCCATGAATATTGATGGTTTAGGTGATAAAAAAGTAGAACTCCTGCATGAATTGAATTTTTTGCAGCGAATAGAAGATATTTATACATTGAGAGAGCACTATGAAGCCCTCTGCCAAATTGAACGCTTCGGGCAGAAGAGTGTTGATAAATTGCTGCAAAGCATTGAAACAACAAAGCAAAATCAATTAGAGAAATTGTTGTATGGGCTGGGCATCCGCCATGTCGGCGAAAAAGCAGCCAGAGTAATTGCGGAGTATTTCGGTTCCATGGACGCCATTATGCAAGCCGATATGGAAACCTTGACAAACATTAAAGATGTTGGTGAGGCAACAGCATCCTCAATCAGCCACTTCTTTTCGCTTGATGCCACGAAACAGCTCATTTCCTTCTTGCAGGAAAAGGGTGTCAACCTGAGCCAAACCAAATCAACGAAAAAGCAATCCAGTTTTACTGGACTGAATGTGGTCCTCACAGGAACACTGGAACAAATGGGCCGCAAGGAAGCACAAGCAATTCTGTTATCCTTAGGTGCAAATGTCGTAGGCAGTGTATCGGCGAAAACAGATCTGGTGGTTGCCGGATTAGAAGCGGGAAGCAAGCTGACCAAAGCCCAGCAGCTTGGGATTCGCGTTATGAATGAGGAAGAATTTTTGGCGGAGGTGCAGCAGCATGAAAGCTAAATGGGGACTTTTGCTTTGCGGGATGCTAGTTCTTTCCGCATGTACCAACCGTGGTGTCATTCAGGAAGAAGTGCCGCGCATTGTATTAGAAAAAGCCAATGAAGAAAGCTATCAGATGATTGTTCCGATTCAGCTGTCGGATACTCGAGATTATCATCAGCTCTATATGCGTTCCAGCTATGATTTCCAAAATATCGGCAATCGCCTGATGGAACTTTCGAAAAAACACTTTCCGCCCAATCAGTATTATCTGGGAGAAGGAACCGTGATTACCAATGAACGTTTAATGAAATTGGTGAAAAGTGTATCAGGTACCAATGAGCAAGGATTGAATCCCGAGAATGGCAGCAAGTTTCCTACCGGCAAAGATGGTGTGGAACTGGAAAGTGCCGTTATGGTATCCGATGTTGTGGAGCAGAATTTCTTTGTGGAGAAAGATGGGAAATACGAACTGGCAGGATTGTCGGTGGCCATTGTCATGAATCCGACACATGAAGTGAAAACAGGAAACACTGCTTATTTTGTACAAGTATCTGACGAAATCTTATATGAGTACGGAACAGAGATGGGACGCAAACTCGTACGCTATCTGCAAACACTGGGAGAAGTGAAGAACTTGCCGATTATGGTTACGATCTATACCAAAAGCACCAACAGCAGCTATCTGCCGGGGAAGATGATTGCGAAAGCATTCTTCAAGGATCGTTCGCCATCGTTTGAGAAGCTCAATGAAGTATGGTATTTGTACCCAAGTGATGCGATTGCGAAGCTGGACACCGAGAATTCATCGCAGTTTAATATGTTTAAGCAAAGCCTAAGCAGCTTTATGACCGAGGATGTCGGTGTTGTCGGCTACGGTTTTTATGTAAATAACCAGATGGCAAAATTAAGCATTGATGTCGAAGTAAATCCCAAAACGTATATGGAATTGATGGGGATGATTCGCTATGCGAGTCAATTGCTCCAGACCTTCTACAACAACAGTTTTGATCTGGAAGTGAAAATAAAAACCTTGGGTGAAACCAAGGCGATTATATTGAAAAACAAAGGGAAGAATCAAATTCAGCCCATTATTCTAAATTAGGAGGAGCATGCATGGATTACAAGAAACTGGCACGTCAGTTGATGTTTGATTTGAATGAAGAAGAAATTGCCCATGTGGAAGCAGAGTTTCAAATTCTGCTGAAGCAAATTGATTTGCTGGATCATATCGATACCGCAGGTGTTGAGGAAATGGTTTATCCATTTGATGATGAGACAGTATTTATGAGAGATGATGAAGTGTGTGATGTATTGACACAAGCAGATGTATTAAGCAATGCAAGAAAAGTAAAAGAGGGCCATGTATTGGTTCCGAAGGTGGTGCAGTCATGAGCTTACAAAAGACCAGAGAAGCAATACAAGCAACTTCCCGAAAGGAAGTCTTTGATCAGGCACTGCAAAAAGCAAAAGCTGTGCAGCCAAAGCTGAATGCCATGGTAACCTTTTGCGAATATGAAGACGGACACTTAGCAACAGCGGATCAAAATAGCCCCTTTTATGGTGTTCCGATTGTATTGAAGGATAATATCAATACGAAGGGAATCAAGACAACGGCCTCCAGCCGCATCCTGGATAACTATATTCCGGTCTACGATGCAACGATTGTAGAGAAATTGAAAAAAGCTGGTGCTTTACTTGTCGGAAAAGCATCCCTGGATGAGCTGGGGATGGGCGGAAGCAACCGTACTGCATACACCGGTCCTGTTCATAATCCATATGATTTAGACCGCATTTCGGGCGGCAGCAGCGGCGGCAGCGCCGTGTTAGTTGCCAGCGGTGTCGTGCCGTTTGCAGTGGGCAGTGATACAGGCGATTCCGTGCGCAAGCCTGCTTCATACAACCATATCGTAGGGGTGAAGCCGACATACGGGCGTATTTCCCGCTATGGGATTATTCCCTATGCATCTTCCTTAGATCATGTGGGCTATTTTACGCGCAATATAGTGGATGCAGCTGCAGCGCTTACCGTGCTGGCAGGAAGAGATGATCATGATATGACATCCAGCTTCCGCGCAGTGGAGGACTATGCAAAGCAATTAAATCATAACCTTTCCGGCAAGCGGATTGCCGTTTTGCAGAATGTGACGGATGCGGTAAAAGATCCTGCTATTTTGCAGCAGTTTGAGGAGTTGCTGGGAAAATTGAAAGCAGCGGGTGCAATTGTTGAACCAGTTCGTTTTAATGAACATTTGATGAAAGCATTGCTTCCGGTATATTTCATTATTTCTAATGCTGAAGCATCTGCCAACCATTCCAATTTAGATGGTATTCGCTTTGGCATGCAGGAAGATGGTTCCAGTGTAGAAGAAGTGATGGTGCATTCCCGTACCAAAGGATTCAGCAGTTTTATCCGCCAGCGGTTCTTAATTGGCAGCTATGCCTTGTTTGCAAAGAATCAGGAGAAAGTGCTGCGCAAGGCACAGAAAGTACGCCGTTTAATTGTCGAAGATTTGAAACAGGTATTGGCTAACTATGATGTGGTGCTGACGGTTGCAGCAGGCAGCGGTGCACCGCTGATTGAAAGTACGGCCAGTGAAGATCGGTTGTCCGAAGAATATTTAATTGCGGAAAATCATTTGGTATTAGGAAATTTCAGCGGTTATCCAAGCATGACCTTGCCTTTGGGATTTGACAGCGAACAAATGCCGGTTGGCATTAACATTACTGCCAATCCATTTGCCGAACAGATGATGTTTGACATTGGTGCAGGCATGGAAGAACTGCTGGGCAATCAAGATCGCATTCAGGAGGTGGAAGCATGAGTTTTGAAGTCGTAATCGGAATTGAGATTCATTGTGAATTAAAGACGAAAACAAAGATGTTTTCCGGTGCTCCTGTCGCTTTTAATCAAGATGCGAACACATGCGTAAGTGCAGTTGATATGGGATTTCCGGGAACTTTGCCTTCTCTTAATAAACAAGCAGTAGAAATGGCAGTGCGGACTTGCATGGCTTTGGATATGCAAATTGAACCGTTAATTCGCTTTGACCGTAAAAATTATTATTATTCTGATTTGCCGAAAGGTTTCCAAATTACCCAGCAGTTTCATCCCATCGGTGAGCATGGGCAAGTTGCTATTTTGGTAGATGGTGTTGCGAAGAAGATCGGGATTACCCGCTTGCATATGGAAGAAGATACAGCCAAGCAATTTCACTATGATGATGGCACAATGATTGATTTCAACCGTGCGGGAACACCATTGGTAGAAATTGTTTCGGAACCGGATATTCGCAGCGGCAAGGAAGCAGCAGCATATGTAGAGAAACTGCGGTCTATTTTGTACTATCTGGATGTCAGTGATGTCAAGATGGAAGAAGGGTCTATGCGCTGTGATGTCAATATCTCCTTGCGTCCGCATGGCAGTGAGCAGTTTGGTGTGAAGACGGAAATCAAAAACTTGAATTCCATCAATAACGTTCAAAAAGCAGTGGAATACGAGATTGAGCGGCAAACGAATCTGCTGTTAAGCGGCGGTGTTGTGAAGCAGGAAACACGCCGTTATGATGAAACACTCAAAGCAACGATATCAATGCGTTCGAAAGAAGGCAGTGTGGACTATAAATATTTCCCTGAGCCTAATATTTTCCCGGTGCGCTTAGACCAAGCTTTTATAGAGCGGGTACGCAGTACGCTGCCGGAACTGCAGAATGCGAAATTAGAACGATTTATGAATGACTATGAGTTGAGTTTGTATGATGCTAGTTTACTGACGCAAAATAAGAGTACAGCTGATTTCTTTGATGCAGTCATGAAGCATACAACATTGGCTAAAGCAGCAGCAAACTGGATTCTAAGCGAATTGCTTGCTGTATTAAACAAAGAAGGCAAAACCATGGATGACAATCCGGTTCTGCCTGAGCATCTGGCAAAGCTGCTGAATATGATTGAACGGCAGGAGATTTCCGGAAAGCAAGCGAAGGTTGTCTTTGAAGAAGTAATGAAGCAAAAAGACCCGGAACTTGTTGTCAAGGAAAAAGGAATGACGCAAGTCAGCGATGAGGGTGCACTTCTGCAGCTGATTAATGAGGTGCTGGCAGAGAATGAGCAGTCCATTCAGGACTATAAAAACGGCAAGGATCGTGCTGTTGGATTCCTGATCGGCCAAATTATGAAAAAGAGCAAAGGACAAGCAAATCCCGCGCTTACAAATACCTTGCTGGTGAAGGAACTTTCCAAACGGTAAGGATTGGTGTATAATAACCTAAGTAAAGGAGTTGTCGTATGAGCGAAAACAAACAGCAAGCGGCCCCAAAGAAAAAGCCGCAGCAAACAGACCAGACGAAAAAGAAGAAGTCAGCCGGGAAAATGAAACATAGCAAATTTTTATGGTTTGCTCTTTTGGTTGCCATGATTCCTGTCGTATTGGTTGGATGGATGCTGATACAAGCAAGCATGCAGACGGGAACTCCGATCAACGGGGACCGCTATTTCAATGATCTGGACCCGGCGATTGCACAGGAGAAAGTCAGCGAAGCAGAAGCTAAGATTAGAGCTGCTGCGAATGTAGAGGATACCAAGCTGTACTTGGAGGGTTCTACATTGCGTATTCTGGTGGATATCAAAAATGACATCAGTGTAGATGATGCCAAGAAACTGGGCAATGAATTGTTGAAGTCGGTATTTGACGTATTGCCGATGAATACCTATTTCACTAGAAGCGGAATCAAAAAGATGTATGATCTGGAAATTTATTTGTCCGATCAATATGCGACCAGTTCTGTGACCCCAAGCTTGGTGGTTGTTGCCCATAAGAAAAGCAATATGGAGCAAGCTACAGTAGAAGTGTTGTCTTCACCAAAAAATCCAGACTATGTGAAACAGCTGGAAGAGGCCAAGAAGAAGGCAGAAGAACCGGAAGAGTCTGCAAAAGGCGACGAATAAGCATACAAGAATATAAACCGAGGATGCAGATCTTCGGTTTTTTGTTGGGAGTGAGCAGGTTTTGCATCCTGTTTTTACTTTTTTGATTTGCAATGAGTTCATGATAGTATTCTTGGGCATGATACCATTTTGCAGATCATGACAGAACAAGCAGATTGCAGTATAATATAAAGACAGAACCAGTTATCAACTACATTTAGCAATTCATAGAGTTGCTATTTCTATAAAGAGAAGGGAATAATTTAGGCGCATGAAAGCAACGAAACTGACAAAAAGAAACCTAATGCTGATTTTGCTTTGTTATACGATGCTTTTAGGATATTTTATGTTCTTTGGATTTGGCAGATTGCATAGCGGGGTTACCGAGTACCGCTATGAGATCATTCCTGCATCAATTCCGCTATGGTTTCCCAAGCACTTGCAATTTGACCTATTAAAAGCATGGATGATCAGTTTGGGCAATCTGCTGCTGTTTGTACCCTTCGGCATTTTGCTGCCAATGATCGATAACATGAAGTATCCACGATTTTTATTCATTTTCGTGATAGCAATTACGTTATTAGAATTTTTGCAGATGATAACCTATCTTGGGGTTTTTGATGTTCATGACATTATGATTAATACAATGGGAGCAACGATTGGGTTTTTATCGTATCAACTAAGAAACAAAACGAAACCAATAGCGCTGCAGCTAGTTCATGTAATATGCTATATTCTGCTGTTCACAGTTATTCTGATCACTATTGCAGAAGTTTTATAATTTCAGCTTGAAGCTAGCTGTATTGTTTGGAAATCTATGACTAAAGTGAAACTTGCTGGCTATAAAGCAGAAGAAAAGATGGAAAGGAGTGGAATGCTATGCAGGGTATATTCTTATTGCTGCCGTTTCTATTTATCCGCTATGGGTTTGTCAACAAAGCCGCGTTGAAACGTGCTGCCCATTTTGCACCGATGTATGGGATGGAGAACCTAGCGTATTGGATCTATCAGATTGCAACAATCATCCTATTGCTATCCATGATGTTTTTAAAGGTAATCATTTCGTTTGCCTGGTATTTTTATCTGGGAGTAATGCTGTATCTTGTTGGATTGGTGCTGTGTGCTGTTTCCCTTATCCATTTTGCTGATCCGCCAGACGGCAAATTCAACAACAATGGTCTGTATCGCTATTCCCGCAACCCGATGTATGTATCATATTTTCTGTACTTCAGCGGATGTGCTGTTCTGACACAGTCATTGATTCTGGGAGCTGCGGTTTTACTCTTTCAGATTGCCGGGCATTGGATCATTCTTGCGGAAGAACGCTGGTGTATGCAAGAATTTGGTATTGCGTATCAACAATACAGAAAGAGAACAAGGCGCTACCTGTAAGATTTTTGCCAATTTAATCATCTTTATATAAGTTCAAAAGAGGGGCTTGACATTACCGTTACGTCATCCTTTATAGTAGAATAGTCTTGGAAGAATTGTGGGTTGAGGTGAATGCATGGAATACAATATTCAGCAGTTAGCAAAATTAGCAGGAATCAGCAAGCGGACGCTTCGCTATTATGATGAGATAGGCCTTCTTTGTCCGAAGCGCGAAGAAGGAAATGAATATCGCGTTTATGGTGATGCGGAACTAGCTGTTCTGCAACAGATTTTGTATTATCGAGCACTTGATATGCGGCTGGAAGATATCAAGCAGCTTGTGCATGCTCCAACATTTGATGAAATGGCAGCGCTGCAAGGACATTTACAGGCATTGCAAGAGAAAAAAGCATATTATGAGTCCTTGATCCACCATGTAGAAAAGACAATTGCCTATAAAAAAGGAGAATATGATATGACAAATGAAGAAAAATTTGCAGCATTCAAACGAACTATGATTGAAGAAAATGATGCACAATATGGAAAGGAAGTGCAGGAGCGTTATGGTGCCGATGCGGCAGCTAAAAGCAATGCACAGCTGATGAAACTGACTGAACAGCAATATCAAAAGATGAATGCTCTTAGCAGCAAATGGCACGAACTGGTTAAGGAAGCAATGCAGATAAATGATCCTGCTTGTGATGCAGCGCAAGAAGCATGTTTGGTGCACAAGGAATGGTTATCTTTGTTCTGGGAGCAGTATTCCCAAGAAGCACACTTAGGATTGGCGCAGATGTATGTAGAAGATGAGCGCTTTCGCTTAAACTTTGAGCAGGTAGCTCCGGGGTTTGCAAGCTTCTTCCATGAAGCAATAAAAGTATATTGCGCAAAGTGACAGTATGAGGAATGATGTGGTTAAAGCCACATCATTTTTGTTTTTCCGCTTTATTGCAGTTCGCTTCAAAACGTGATACAGTAGCTAAGCTAGACAAGTTAAATACGGAGGATGCCATGAAGGAAAAAAGCTGGATGATTATCATAGGATTGCTTTTGGTTTTGCAAAGCATCACATTCTTAAAGTTAAAAAGCTTGGAACAAACGATCGTTCAATTGTCACAAACAAACAACATACAAAGTCAGCTATCATCCCAGATAGGCCAATTGGAGCAAAATATCAAGCAGCTGCTAGTTGAACAAGAGAGCATCGTGGAACATGCGGAAATCTTGTATGGGAGCTTTGATCCGGAGCACCTCACCATACCGGTCACTTATCTTGTGACACCAAAAGAACTGACACCAAACACAACTGTCACGTTAGAAGTAGATGGTGTGCCAAAAATAATGGAACGAAAAGGAACAACATTTTCCTATACGGAAGAGCAAGGTCTTTTTGAAGCATTGAATGCTCCGGTTATTCAAATTACAAATGGCAGTTTCAGTAAAGTGGAACGCAGCGAAGGACTAAAAGTAGATTACTTTACAGAGTCTTTCTTCCCGCACTTATTTATCGATTTTAATTATCGAAGCACGGATGATAAAGCAGGCTTTGGACTAACAGGCACAATATTTTTAAACAGCAAGCCATCCGAGCTCCTGCCGGAAACAGTAAAATTTGTTTCAGCTAATTTGGTCGTTATGAAAAATGAAGTAAAAGTTGCGGAATATCCAGTGGACCTGCTGGGCAATGGAAAAGAATTTAAAGAAGTTGTTTTGTTAGAGCAAGGGGAAACAGTTACGTGGACACTGATTGCCAAAGACAGCTTGCATCTTGAGCATCGATTTTTATTAGCAGAATATACGCAGGGAGCAGAGCAGTCATACAATCCGAATGAAGATCAGGCAATCTATGATCAAAACGGGAAATTGCTGGGAACTATCAATCGTTATCACTAGCAGTAAACGGTAATTCTAAGCATAGTTAGCTTGGTGTACCTATATGCAAAACTTTTTTATGGTTTAGCTAGACCGAATAGTATTGTATTGGCACTTGAATTGCATGAAGCAGACGAAAAATTTATAGGAGGAGAAAGTAGATGAGAGACTTTGAGATCGGTTCAATTGTGCCATTTGGCGGTTATCAGTGGCGTATCCTTGATGTAAAAGACAATGAGGCTTTGCTTATTGCTGAATACATGATCGAACAGCAGCCATTTCATAATCGCGCTGGTGATGTGACATGGGCAGATTGTTCGCTAAGAAAATATTTGAACGGGGAGTTTTATCATAAATTCACTGAGGTTGAACAGGCAAGAATCATTCCGGTATTGCATAAGAACCATAACAATCAGTGGTATGATTCAAATGGCGGAGAAGATTCGCTGGATTATTTCTTTCTTCTTAGCATTGAAGAAGCTGTCTGCAACTATTTTGGTGACAGCAGTAAAAACCTTGAAAATCGCAGTGCCAAGCAACGATACTGGTTTCAAAAAAAGGACGATAACAACATTAAGCGAAGATCGACACTTGATGGCTATGTATGGTGGTGGTGGCTACGTTCGCCAGGACGTGACAATAGAAGAGCTGTATATATTCACGGTGACGGCAATATCGGCATTCAAGGAAATGGGACATTCCGCTATAGCAGCAACACGATTCATCCCTTAACAGGCGATAACAGCGGCGGAGTTCGCCCCGCTTTGTGGCTGCGTTTAGAATTGTAAATATTTTTTTTCAATTTTTGATTTTGATCAGCACATAGAAGTATCAAGAATTGGCAAGCTGGTATATGAAACAAAACTTTACTAGAGTTCATGAAATTTGATGGTAAAACAATGTATTATTTGTTACCATAGAAGTAGCTTCATGGAGGGATAGAAGATGGAACAATATCAAGTATTGAATGAGAAAATACAAAAGGGTTATCAATATGCAGAACAAGATAAACCAAAGAAAGCATGTGATGAATGGCTGGCAGTGTGGGAAGCATTGAAGGCAATCCTGACAGAAAAGGGGTTTGACCGTTTGGCACCGTTGAATGAGGAATATGAATGGGCAGAACATCTGCTGGTATTTGTGCAAGACTTAGAAAGTGAATTGTCCAATGCAGGATTTAAAACAAAATCCTATTACAAGCATCGTTTGGCATTGTGTCAGGACATGCTGGAGCTTGGACGGGATACTGATCCTGCTTTGCTGGAAAACTTCCGCAGCGGATTGGCGCAGTCGCAGTTTGAACTGGGAAATGCGAAAGAAGCAGAACAATTGTACCAAAACTGGCTGAGCGAAGATCCAACATGGGGATGGGGATATGCGGGTCTTGCTGAAGTTTATTTATATGCAAAGAAAAGAACGGATGCGCTCATACAGAAAGCAGAGCAAATACTGACTGATGCCTTAACACACACCGATTTGCGCCATCGTTCGCAGGTACAAAGCAGATTGCTGGATCTTTATTTTGAGACTGGCAATAAAGAAAAGGCCGATGCCCTTCGGAAAGAATTGCTATAGGTGAACTCATCGATTTCGTCTTGCAAGCAATCATAAAACCATCAGATGCATATTGTAATAGTGTAGGAAACCGACGTTCTTACACTATTTTTTAATATGAGGAGACTGACAATATGAGAACATTGGCGCAGTTGCATCAAGGAGAATGTGCTGTCGTAGAGAAGCTCACCGCAAATACAAGTATTCGCAGGCGCTTGCAGGATATTGGGTTTATACCGGGAACAAATGTGGAGTGCATCAATAAAAGTCCGCTGGGTGATCCTGCTGCATATTTTATTCGCGGCAGCGTCATTGCCCTGAGGATGGAAGATTCCACAACGATTTGGATACGGTGATTGTATGAAACGAAGAAAAGCAAAAGAAAAATGTGAAGCAAACCTATCTGCTTTGCAGATTATCAAACACAAGGAAACCGATCGTGTTGTGGCATTGGCGGGTAATCCCAATGTAGGGAAAAGTACGGTATTTAATGCACTCACCGGATTGAAACAGCATACCGGAAATTGGCCGGGGAAAACAGTTGTGAATGCCCAAGGGTATTATCAAGCTGAGGATAAAGGATATGTCTTGGTAGATTTGCCGGGCTGCTATTCTTTGATGGCTCATTCTGCCGAGGAAGAAGCAGCCAGAGATTTTATCTTGTTTGAACATCCTGATGTAGTGATTGTGGTGTGCGACGCTTCTTGTCTGGAACGCAATCTTAATTTGGTGCTGCAAATACTGGAACTTACAGCGAATGTAATTGTTTGTGTGAATTTGATGGACGAGGCAAAGAAAAAACAAATCGAAGTAGATTTGCCGAAACTCTCCAAAATACTGGGCATTCCTGTAGTGGGAACAGCTGCCAGAAGCAAGCAGGGACTTCAAGAATTGATGTCTGCTGCTGATAGCCAATTGAATCAGTATGAACCGTACCAGCTTTCCTATCCGGACTTTATAGAGCAAGCGATTGTGCAGCTGCTGCCTGCTTTAGAACAGCTGGTGGGTGATCGAGTCAATCATCGCTGGCTGGCTCTCAGGATATTGGAACGAGACCAAGCGTTGCTCACGACCATTGAGGAGTCTTTAAAGATCAAAATTAAAGGGAATCCGGCTCTCATTCGTATTTTGAGTTCTATTTATCAATCCTGGGAAGAACAATTTATAACCAAGCAGGAAATGCAGGATACATTGGTGAATACGCTTGTGCGTAAAGCCGCGGAGATTGCTGCTTCCGCAGTAACCTTTCATAATAAAAGCTATGATAAGCAGGACCGGATCATAGATCAGGTTTTAACGAGCAAGTGGACGGGCTTCCCGGTGATGTTTCTGACTTTGCTGGCTATTTTCTGGCTGACCATTACCGGTGCGAATTACCCCTCGCAGCTGCTGAGCAAAGGATTATTCTGGGTTGAGGATCAATTGGTGCTTCTCTTCCAGTGGCTTTCAGTGCCTGTACTTGTGACTGAAGTACTGATTCTGGGTGTCTACCGAGTCTTGGCATGGGTTGTTTCGGTTATGCTGCCGCCAATGGCTATTTTCTTTCCATTGTTTACGCTATTGGAAGATGTGGGCTATTTGCCGCGGGTTGCATTTAATCTGGATCATGTCTATCAGAAGTGCAGTGCTTGCGGGAAACAGGCTCTTACCATGTGTATGGGGTTTGGCTGCAATGCAGCGGGAGTCATCGGCTGTCGGATTATCGATTCCCCACGAGAGCGCTTAATTGCGATCATTACCAATAATTTTGTGCCATGCAATGGACGCTTTCCTACCATGATTGCTATCTTTGCTATGTTCTTTGTGGGAACAATCGGGGGTATTCAGGGATCTCTGCTGTCGGCCTTTTTGCTGGCTTGTGTGATCTTACTGGGCATTTTGATGACTTTTCTCATATCCAAACTGCTGTCTTTAACCATATTGAAAGGAATACCGTCATCCTTTACCTTGGAACTGCCGCCTTATCGCAGACCGCAATTCGGGCAAGTGCTGGTACGATCCATATTGGATCGCACGCTCTTTGTGTTAGGCAGGGCAATAGCGGTTGCAGCACCGGCCGGACTGGTCATCTGGCTGCTGGCTAACATCACCATAGGCAGTCATTCACTGCTGGTACATTGTTCTTATTTTTTAGATCCCTTTGCTCGCATTTTTGGAATGGATGGCATGATACTGCTGGCTTTTATTCTAGGGTTGCCGGCAAATGAAATTGTTTTGCCGATCTTGATTATGGCGTATATGGCTAAAGGAAGCTTAGTGGATATTGCGGACCTTTCTGTGCTGCGGCAGCTGCTGGTGGACAACGGATGGACATGGATTACCGCAATCAATGTGATTTTATTTTCGCTGTTTCATTGGCCATGCTCCACTACTTCTCTTACGATTCAAAAAGAAACAGGAAGCTGGAAGTGGACAATACTCTCTTTCTTGATTCCGACAGGCGTGGGGTTTATGATTTGTTTCCTGTTTACAACCATTGCGACGTGGTTCATACGATAGGGGTTTCTGCTCAGACGGAAATCCTTTTTTATGCACAGAAAGTGACAAGAGACGGTTCGTCTTGTATGATTAAGAAAATACTAGGAATGAGAGGATAGAAGGATGGCAAATGACAAGAAATTAAAAACATGTGCGAATGGACATCAATTTTATAAGAGCAGTGATTGTGAGAGTTGTCCGCAATGCGATGCCCAAAGCAAACCGGAGAGCGGGTTTCTGGCTAGTCTTTCTAATCCGGCCCGCAGAGCGCTGGAGCATGCTGGTATCACAACCCTGACATTGCTGGCGCAGCATACGGAGAAAGAGATATTAGCATTGCATGGCATGGGGCCAGCTTCCATGCCTAAACTAAGAGCAGCACTGCAGGAAGCAGGACTGACATTTGCGCAGAAAAAGGAACAAACGAAAGAGGATAATAAAAATGACTAAAGATGAACTGCTAACAACATTGAAACAACGGTTTGAAGAATATGCAAGCCGTCATGAAGGCATTGCGTGGAGCCAAGTGGAAGAGCGCTTAAACCAGCAGGAAAAGAAGTTGTGGTCACTGATGGAGATGGAAGAGACAGGCGGAGAGCCTGATGTCATTGGTATTGTGAAAGAAACAGGTGAGATTATGTTTGCGGATTGCTCGGCAGAAACCCCAGCAGGTCGCCGCAACTGCTGTTATGATGTAGAAGGACAAAAGCAGCGCGAAAAGAAAGGATTATTTCCCGAAGGTGGCAGTGCCATTGGAAAAGCTGCAGAGATGGGAATTGAGGTTATGGATGAACAGGAATACAAATATTTGCAGACCTTAGGAGAGTTTGACTTGAAAACATCGAGCTGGTTGAAAACTCCGCGGGATATCCGTGCCAAAGAGGGAGCGATTTTTGGTGATCGTCGCTATGGACATGTGTTCGTTTATCACAATGGAGCGAATTCATTTTACAGTGCACGCGCATTCAGAGGCATTTTAAAGCTATAAAAATGCATCAATAAGCAATCATTGGAACATTTGACCATAAAGTTGAATTGTTGAAGAAGGGGGTCATTATTTGGAGAATAAAATGATAGCAAAGTATTCTAAAATACGATGGAGTACCTTTTTGAAAGATGTCATAATTTGCTCTTTGGGTTCCTATGGTGGGCCTGAAGCGCATTTCGGTGTTTTTACTGACCAGATGGTGGTTAAAAAGCGTTACTTAAGTGAAGAGGAACTGGTTGAGCTGATTGCTTTGACAGGAATTCTTCCAGGACCAAGCAGCACCCAAACAATTGTTGCGATTGGATATAAGATGGGCGGGCCTTTGCTGGCGCTTGCCACAATGTTGGTATGGGCATTGCCACCACTGATTGTGATGACATTGCTTTCTTTTTTAAGTGCCTTTTTCATGAATGCACAGATTTCACTGGATGGGCTTCGTTACATCGGTCCGATGGCTGTCGGCTTTATTATTGTGGCAGCCTATCATATCAGCAGGAAAGTAGTTACCGATTGGATTACTTTCTTTTTATTGCTGTTTGGTGCTGTCATGACTTATCTGATTAGAGAGCCTTGGATTTATCCATTGGTCTTAGTAGCGGGTGGTATTGTGAGTATTGTTACTTCACGAGAGAAAAAACTCTGGAATCGGGTAACTTTAAATCCGCCGTGGTGGTACCTGATTGCTTTTGCGGTACTTGCTATTTCCAGCATTTCTATGAATCTTGTACTGGATCATATCATTATTCGCTTGTTTGAAAGTTTCTACCGCTATGGCTATTTGGTAATTGGCGGCGGGCAGGTGGTTGTTCCCTTGATGTACAGTGAACTGGTAGAAACAGGGCAATATATGACAAGTCAAGAATTTTTGACCGGGTTTGGATTGGTGCAGGGACTGCCAGGACCAATGTTCAGTTTTAGCGCATATGCAGGAGGAATGGCGGCGCGCGGCGGGAGTGCCTTTATTCAAATAGTGGGAGCGATGGCGGGAGGAATCGGTATCTTCTTGCCGGGAACTCTTTTAATTTTCTTCATCTATCCGATCTGGGATGATTTGAAGAAGATCAGAGGGATTAAAATATCCTTGAAGGGCATTACTGCTGTTGCAGGCGGGCTTATTTCCATTGCTGCGATCATCTTAATGCAAAAGAGCGGATTTAACGTTGATAATATTGTTGTTGTCGTGGTTACGGTGGGATTGCTGCTAACCAAGAAAGTTCCCGCACCATTGATTGTATTTGCTGCGTTGGTGGCAGGATTTATTTTGTGAGAAGAAAGCTTATGGTGCAATCTAAAGTCTGATCTTAAGATGAGTTGAGCAACATAAGATACAATTGACAAATAGGGAGTCATTATTGCTGTATTATTTTTCAGGCAACGTAAATTACTTGAATATCGCAGATATTTGTCTGCTGCTCAATAGATAGTTATAACCGACAAGAAGTAAAGCAACTTTACTATTTCTCGGGAAATAATTGGTTTTAAGTTTTATTCAAGGTATAATAGACAAGAAGCGTGAGAGCAGATAGGGAAATACATATGAACACTGTTGTGAAGAAAAATGATGTAGTGGTTGGAAAGATTGTTGATATTACAAATGAAGGGTTTGGAGTAGCAAAGGTTGAGGAGTTTGCCATCTTTGTTCCATTTGTGTGTATTGGAGAAGTTGTGGAGATAAAGGTGTTGAAGGTATTACCAAAATATGGCTTTGGGAAGGTAATGTCGATTATCGAACCATCGGCACAAAGAATTGATCCAGATTGCAAGGTCTATGATCGATGCGGGGGATGCTCTTTGCGTCATATGAGTTACGAAGAAGAATGCAGGATCAAAGAAAATTATGTATATGATACTTTGTCCAGAGTCGGGAATTTAGATTTAAGTGATGTGGAGAAACGGTCGATTGTACCTTCTGATGCTGATTATGGCTACCGCAATAAAGCGCAATACCCAATTCGCAAGAATGAGAATGGCAAGATACTGATTGGGTTTTATGCAAAACGCAGCCATGATGTTGTGGATAGCAGTGAATGTCGCTTGCAGCCAGCATTTTTCTCTGACATTGTATCCATCACGAGATCTTTTTTGGAAGAATTTGATATCTCAATTTATAATGAAGAGACACATAAAGGATTGGTACGCCACTTATATGTTCGTCATGGAGAGAAGACCAATCAAACAATGGTTTGTTTGGTGATTAACGGAAAAATGTTGCCTGAAGCGGAAGAATATGCAAATCGCCTGCAAGCAGGTGTTCCATCACTCGCTAGCGTTGTGCTTAATATCAATAAAGAGAAAACAAATGTGATTTTAGGCAATAAATGTATTACTGTTTACGGCAGTGACATGATTGAAGATGAGTTGTGTGGCTTAAAATTTCAATTGTCGCCGTTATCATTCTATCAAGTAAATCGTGCCGGTGCTGAACAGTTATACGGCATTGCAAAAGAATTTGCGCAACTGAAGAAAGAGGATGTATTGCTGGATTTGTATTGTGGAGCTGGTACCATTGGTTTGAGTATGGCGAATGATGTGAAAGAGCTCATTGGTGTTGAGATCATTGAGGATGCAGTGAATAATGCTACGGAGAATGCCAAGCGAAATCATATCACCAATGCGCAGTTTATATGTGCTGATGCCAGTGGAGCGGCACAACGATTTGTACAAGATGGAGTTCAACCCAATGTGATTGTACTTGACCCGCCGCGCAAAGGACTAACAGAAGAAGTGATTCAATGTGTTCATGATATGAATCCTGAGAGAGTTGTGATCGTGTCGTGTAATGTAGTGACTTTAGCGAGAGATCTGAAACTATTTGAAACGTTAGGTTATCACTTGCAAAAAGTTCAGCCGATGGATATGTTTCCAAGGACGAATCATGTTGAGACGTGCGTACTTTTGTCCCACAAAAACCCACAAACATCTCCACCATCCTTATAAACAGGAAAATTGAATAAAATAGACTTCAAAGGCAATTCAGCCTCGTCACATGGAAAAATCTCTATTTCTTTGATTAACGAAGAAATTAGAGATTTTTTCTCTTCTTCGCTGATTTTATCATATACCTTATCAAAGTTTTCCAGTAGGGTGTAGATATTTTCCAGTGTGATAGCATCTTGCTCCACGACTTTGCGGCGTAGCTTTACATCTTCAATCTTTTCTTCCAGCTCAACAATGGTGTCATACAGCCCATCCAGACGGAGGGTCATATCGTGGAGCTTGCGTTCTCTAAAACGGGTATCTTCTGGCAGGCAGTCAATTTCATTTTCAAGACGAGTTTTATTGAGTTCCACTTCTCTAAGCTTATTTTCATAGTTTTTGAGTTCTCTATTTAAAGTGGAAGTATCAATTTCCTTGCCTATTCTTGATTTGATTTCTGCCGCAAAATCCTGATTTTTAATTAATTCTCTGATAGCCTCAATGACAAGCGGTTCAATATCAGTTTTTTTGAGCATGGCTTTATAATCACAGCTTTTTCCTCTGGCGGTGCGAGCCTTGCTGCATACATAATAGTAGATTTCTTTATATGTACCGTCTTTGTTTGTCCAAGCGTGTTTGTTGGTGTACATCGGGCCACCGCATTTCGGGCATTTTAAGATGCCACTTAATAAGTGTGCCCTGTCCCGACCAATTTTGGACGGGGATTTAATGCCTGTTAATTCTCGTTTTTCATGTGCTTCATTCCATAGTTCCTCATCTATAACAGCCTCGTGCTGACCGTCTGCAATAATGTATTCATCTTGGTGTACTTGGCGGTATTCATTTTTAGTGCCCTTGACCTTTTCTCTTGTTCGTCTGCCAAAAGCAATTTTTCCAGTGTACACAGGATTGTCGATTATCATTCTGACAAAATGCGTACTCCATTGTGAAAGAGTACCGTTGGCACGTTTGATTTTGGGGATACCCTGCAAATTTAGATAGTTTGCAATTTTATAAAATCCCATATTGCCATTTACATATTTATCAAAGATAATTCGTATCGCTTCGGCTTCATTTTCTTGGATATAGAGCTGCTTATCTTTAAGGTAGTAGCCATAAGGAGCAAATCCACCGTTCCATCCACCTTGACGGGCTTTTTCTTTTCGTCCGTTCATTGTCTGTTCTATGATATTTTCACGCTCTATTTCTGCAACAGCAGACAATACTGAAATTAAAAGTTTCCCGCTTGTTTGCGAAGAATCAATTCCTTCCTCAATGCAAATTAAATTTACACCAAAGGATTGAACATGTTCCAAAGAATTTAAAATATCGGCTGCATTTCTGCCAAAGCGAGAGAGCTTATAGACTAAGATATATTCAATTTCCAAGCCATTTTCAATATCATACAGCATTTGTTTAAAAGCGGGTCTGCCTTCTATGGATTTGCCGGATTTACCAGCATCTTCGTAAATATCTATAATCTCCATTTCTTCTCTGTCTGCAAAACGCTTTAAGCTGTTTTTCTGCCCGTCTAAGCTGAACCCATCAACCTGCATTTCGGTACTTACACGAGGGTAAAGTACACATTTTTTCCCACTCCGATTCATAGTAGTTGACCTCCAATCAATGATTGGAAAACATCAATCCATAAGCACTGCTCGTTTAGACAACACGATTGATTTCATCTAAAACCGCTGCACCATGTTTTTCTATAATCTGCGAAAGTACATTGATAAAATCCTGATATGCTTTGGTTTTCTCATAAGAATTAGGTGGTGTAGCAGCAGTAGCAGTGGGATTAGGTGCATTTTTGATATTTTCCATTCGCAATCACCTCCAAGTGTCTTGCTTATATAAAGTATAAGCGTATCGACGATTTATGAAAAGTTTGTCGCTGTATCATTTATAGTAAAACCAAGCACACCGCAAATTTGCTTAAAACAAAAGTGCGGTGCGGTTAGTTTTACCTGTTTGCCGTATTTGCCACGCACCCCGGCAAAACGCCATTAAAATGGCGGGGATATTTTGAGTTGCTGTTGGCACAGCTATCATAGCCCCGCAGTTCCGTAGCTTGTCCTTTCAAAAGCCACGCATACCGCAGGGACTCCCTCCGTTTTAATCGTATCGAGGGCGAAACGTATTGAAGTATCATTATCCCTTATGTGGGTCATTGCGGACGAGTTTGCCAAGCTCGGTTTAACAGTCCATTTTGTCGCTCCAAAGGTATTTAATTCACCTCCCCATACCGTTATCATGGCGATGTCTGTTAAGTCGCTTTGCCTTTCGGCTCACATAAGTAATGTACTCAAAATATCGTATATGAAATTGTCAAAGAGCAATTATGTTATTCTACATATCAGAGAGAAAACTTCCTCTCATATACCTTTAGAAAAAGAGCTGATTAGTTGCTCTATCACAAGACATTTTTTAAATATTTTTCAAGATGCGATAATCCTTGGTTAATTGACCGTGTTACTTGGCTTTTGTTTACTCCCTCGGCTTTAGCAATAGCCGTTTTACTCATTCCTAAAAAGTAGTGAGCATAAATACGTTTTGCCTGCTTATCGGGCAAGGTGGCAATTGCAGCGTGAAGCTGTTCCCTTGTGAGCTTACGCTCGTAAATTTCATCGGGCGAGCAGGAAACAAACAAGGCACTGTGTTCAATGCCGTCACCACGGTCAAGAGAGTAGTATGCCTTGTGGTAATATACTTTGCTTTGATAGGCTTGCTCTGCTTTGCGGTATTCTTCAAAAATATTAAATACTTTATCGGGAATATCGATATATATGTCTACGCTTATATGAGCATAGTAATCTTTTAGGTTTATTTTTTTCATTGTCTTACCATCCTTTCAAATTTGGGTTTAAAACTGAATTTGAAAGGATGGTGGGAGGGGAACGACACCGAGGGTTTATGTACGCAAAAATGCCCGATTGAAATTCATAAAATCTCAATCGGGCATAGACGTACTTATTTCTTGTTATGTAGTTTGTAATTTCGTGCCGCTGCCCGTAATCGCCCCACAATATGAAGTGGCTTTTTTTGATAAATTACCGAGTGATTGGGCAAAAGAAAACACGGCTATACCTCCTAAGATACCGCCGTATCCTTAAAAAGGGTGACTTTAATACACCCACCTTGTTTTACTTTTTGAAAAAAAACGGCGGCTTTGAATGTTATTTCAAAACCGCCGTTAGGCTTACTGTATTTGGCTTTAGGCGTAACTATGCCGCCACCACAACAACGGTTTTTTTATTTACCGTTGTGATGGAAAGCTGAATGTATTATTTTATTAAAACAATTTTTTTCCGTTTAAAATATCTATGCCAAGCTCTTTGGCTACACTGGTTTGTTTAAATGGATTTATTTTTTCTACCACACCATCACGTTTGAAAAGAGAACCTGTATTTTTTAGCCAAAATGTTACATCTGCTTTTACACATTGCTCCCGAATATTAAGTACCCAATCATAGTCACATATACGGGATTCTCGCCCTGTTTCGCCACCAACAGTTACATGGTCTACTCCACGAAGATACGGTGTCAAATCTATCTTTTCTAAGAGTGGGGCACAAGCGATGAACCGCCGCTTTATCGGATAAGATAAAAAGAGTGGCAGTCTGTAATCAGCTAATGCTTGATTTTCGACAGTACAACCAATATTCACATTGTCATAGCCTGCACCCCAATCGGGTGGAAGTGATACGAGAAAACGATCAATTCGCTTTGTTAAAATCAAGAAATCAATATCAGTTCTTTCCTTGATGATAGCCCAAATGTCTTTACGCCACTCGTCTGCTTCTGGCA
>JAEWFD010000039.1 GCA_023388995.1 Bacillota bacterium | reverse complement strand
CAACAGGATTAACTGGTGATACTGGTCCTACTGGACCTACTGGTGCAACAGGGTTAACTGGCCCTACTGGTCCTACCGGCCCTACAGGGTTAACCGGTGATACCGGTTCTACTGGTGCAACAGGGTTAACTGGCCCTACTGGTCCTACTGGTGCAACAGGATTAACCGGTGATACCGGTCCTACTGGCCCACAAGGTATACAAGGCCCTACTGGTCCTACCGGTCCTACAGGATTAACTGGCCCTACTGGTCCTACTGGCCCTACCGGCGCAACAGGATTAACTGGTGATACTGGCCCTACTGGTCCTGCTGGTGCAACAGGGTTAACTGGCCCTACTGGTCCTACCGGCGCAACAGGATTAACTGGTGATACTGGTCCTACTGGACCTACTGGTGCAACAGGGTTAACTGGCCCTACTGGTCCTACCGGCCCTACAGGGTTAACCGGTGATACCGGTCCTACTGGCGCAACAGGATTAACTGGTGATACCGGTCCTACTGGCGCAACAGGATTAACTGGTGATATTGGTCCTACCGGCCCTACAGGGTTAACCGGTGATACTGGTCCTACCGGTCCTACTGGACCGCAAGGCATACCTGGAGGTTTGTTAAGTTCTGCAGATTTCTATGCTTTGATGCCACCGGATAATGCCGCTACTGTTGCACCGGGCAGCAATGTAGAATTCCCACAAGACGGTCCATTTACAGGCACTGCAATTTCGCGACTCTCGGCTAGTACATTTAATTTGTCAGCAATTGGTACTTATCTAGTATTATTTCAAGTTAGCATTGATGAGCCAGGACAATTGATATTAACACTTAGCAGTGCAGATTTGAGTAATACTGTTGTAGGACGCGCAACGGGAACAACACAAATAGTAGGCATTGCTTTAGTTAACACTTCCGTTATTAATTCTGTTTTAACGGTTCAAAATCCTACAGGAAACTCAACCGCATTAACAATCACGCCTTTAGCCGGAGGAACAAGACCCGTCTCAGCACATCTTGTTATAACGCAAATCGCTTAATTCAGCGGCATTGATAATCCAAAGGAATCATTTAAGAAGTTCGTAAACAACGCTCCATTAAAGTACTATCATTACGTTAAAATTCTTGACAAAGTGAAAGTAGATGAGAAAAACGATTTCGTTTTATCTTATCTACTTTTTGATATGATGTAGTACATGAATTTTTATTACATTTTTTCATTATCATTAGCTCAATTAAATAGCAGCTGGCTCTTCAATCATGCGATCTTATGTTTAGATAGAGAAGCCTATTTATAGTTTCTCTCTACTTGTAAACACAAGCTAATTCTTCTCTAACACTTTTCTGACTCGCTTTTTTTAAGTTTAATCATGATATGATCATAACTACCAATGTTCAGTCTTGATGAATGAAACAGAAAGTTCAATATCCCAAAAAAGGACTGCATGATCGCAGACCTCTTTTTGTAAATAATCTCGTGGTCAACTATGAAGTACTTACATTTTATGACTCGGTGAGATAATCAATTCATCAATTGAAACACTGTCTGGAATTGCAATTTGATAAACAATGGCATTTGCTATATCTTCCGGTTCTAATCCATAACCTTGAACATACTCTGCCAAGGAATCCCGTATTGCATCTGATGTTGTATGATTTAATAATTCTGTTTTGACAGGACCAGGAGCAAGCAGACAAACTCTTATTCCATTATTTGCTTCTTCTTTTCGAAGCCCTTCGCTAAATGCTTTAATGGCAAATTTAGTTGCAGAATATACAGATGAATTAGGCATAACGCGATATGCAGCAGTTGAAATCATATTTATAATCATTCCCTTTTTCTGATTGCGCATCACCGGCAAAACAGAAGCTGTTCCATGTAATACCCCTTTTAGATTTACATCAATCATTTGATACCATTCATCCACTTTTAACTCGCGAATCGCAGAAAGCTGCATAATTCCGGCATTATTGATTAATACATCAATCCGCTCATATGTTTGAATAACCCTGTTAATCACTTCTTGAAAATCAGGTAAAACGGTGACATCCAACGAGTAATAGTCTGCTCGCACCCCTTCATTTCTCATGGTTTCCGCAATCTTTCGGAGTTTTTGTTCATTTCTGCTTGTCAGTATAACAATTGCTCCCATTTTCCCCAACATTCGAGCACATGCTTCACCAATTCCCGAAGAAGCACCTGTAATTAGTACAACCTTTCCTGAAACGCCATTCATTATAATATTGTTCCGTTGGTTTCTATTACTTTTTTATACCAATAGAAGCTATCTTTGCGATACCGCTTATACGTTCCGTTTCCTTCATCATCAGCATCAACATAGATGAATCCATAACGTTTCGTCATCTGACAATCACCGCAGCTGACTAAATCAATACATCCCCAGGAAGTATAACCCATTACATTGCAGCCATCTCCGATAGCATCTTTGATTGCCTCTATATGTGCACGCAAATATTCAATCCGATATGGATCATGAATTTCAAAGGTTTCCGTTAATTGATCATGTGCGGCCAATCCATTTTCCACAATGAAGACAGGAATACCATAACGGTCATTCATGTCGTTTAAAGTGATCCGCAACCCTGTTGGATCAATTCCCCAACCCCAGTCAGTGGTCTTATTGTAAGGATTCTCTAAATTACGGATAAATGCACCAACAGGTTCCGCTTTTTGGGGATCTGCACTGATGCATGCAGTATGATAATAGCTAATTGACGCAAAATCAACGGTACCTTCTTTCAAAATTTCTTCATAATTGGGATACCATTCAATCGTAATATCATGCTTCCGATAGTAATTTAAAATCGAAGCTGGATAGTATCCTTTTACTTGTACATCCGTCGGGAAGTAGTTAAATTGATTTTGTTGCTGTGTAGCCAAAACATCTGCAGAGTTACACGTATATGGATAATTTTGCAACCGGGCGATCATATTTCCAACACGGCAATGCGGAGCCGTCTCATGCAAATATTTAACCGTCAATGCACTGGCAATGAGTTGATGATGCAGTGCCTGATGAATACATGTTTCCTTTGGTCTAGCAGATTTCTCCACAAACATTCCGCCACCCAAATAGGAAGAATTCATGATCATGTTGATCTCATTAAATGTAATCCAGTAGTTCACCTCATCCTTATACTCATCAATGATGAACTTTGTATAATGCGTGAAATACGCGATCGTCTTGGGGCTTTCCCAGCCATTGATCGTTTCCGTAAGATGAACAGGAATATCATAATGAATCATTGTTACAAGAGGTTCAATGCCGTATTTATGACACTCTTTAAATACATTGTGATAAAATTGAACCCCTTCTTCACAAGGCTTTTCTTCTAGTCCTGTAGGGAATAAGCGGCTCCATGCAATACTCATCCTGAATGTTTTAAATCCCATTTCACCCAACAATGCAATATCTTCTTTATAGTTGTGATAGAAGTCATTCCCTCTTCGAAATGCAAAGTTATATTCATGTTCATGCTTTTTATGATCTTCAAACATTTCTGCGGTGACATTGATTGGAAAGACTTTTTCCCGATCAGACTTCTCGACACGACGAATATAATCCATGTGTGATAACCCACGGCCTCCTTCGTTGTATCCTCCTTCTAATTGAGAGGAAGATGTTGCTCCTCCCCATAAAAATCCTTTTTGAAACGCTGTCATTTTGTATTCCTCCTATTGTTCACTGCTTGGTTTGTATAAAAACATAGTTGCAATAAAAGCAGCAATCATTCCAACTGCAATTCCGATAACCGTATTCAGTAAATTAGCTGCATGCGCTCCTGATCCAGCGTATCCTGCTAAAGCAAAGATATTTGGTGGCAAGAATGCAAATGCACCAACACCTGTTAGTCCAAAATACAAACCTCCAACTGCTGCTCCAAACATTGCACCCCACATTGGTGTTTTGTATCTCAACGTAATCCCATACATACCCGGTTCTGAGATGCCCGGAACAATATTAGAGAATGCACTGGAGAAAGCAAGAGATTTTACATCTGCATTTCTGGCTTTTATCCCCACCGCTAAGCAAGCAGCGCCTTGTGTAAAATTGGAAATCAGGAATGCCGGCATAAGCAGTTTATCCATACCAGTTGCTGCAATGGATGAAATCGAAATAGGAATTGTTCCAACGTGCATCCCAAACATAACGACCCACGGAATAATCGCACTGAATACAGCAACTGCAATCACACCAAATGTTGCATAGAACCATGACAATACATTCGCAAATGCAATGGAGAATATTGCTCCTAACGGTGCCAGTAAAACAAACGTTAGCGGAGTCATAATCAATATTGTTAAAACAGGTTCAATCAAAGCGCGAACTGACTTCGGTGAATACTTAGAGATAAATTTTTCCACATAACTCATCACCCAAACCGACAATATAATTGGGACTACCGAACTGCTGTAACCTGTTGCGTAGATCGGCAAACCGAAGATACTAAGTTTTGCACCTTCACCAACCAGCGAAACAAAGGCTGGATGAATTAATGCAGCACCAAGCATTCCGCCGAGCGCGATATTTGCCCCAAACTTTTTAGCAGCAAAAACACCGATCAGTACAGGCATGAAGTAGAACGCGGCATCAGCAACAAGTGACAAGATTGTCATGGATGGTGAATCAGCACCCACTAAACCTGATTGCTGCGCCAGCAAGATGATTGCCTTAATAATACCGGAAGCAATCAACATCGGCAAAATAGGGACCATACAACTTACAATACCGTCAACAACTGCCTCCAATATACCTTGAATCGTATATTTCTTCTTTGGAAGATTTGCATCCAGTTTTTCGTGAATGACATTCTCCCCTTTTGCACCCGACACTTTGACGAATTCATCGTATAACTCTTTCACATCATTGCCGATGATTATTTGCAGCTGTTCCCCTACAAATTGCACTCCGATCACATCAAGTTTTTCTAAAGCCTTCAAATTCACAAGGCTGCTGTCTTTAAAATTAATTCTTAAACGCGTATAGCAATGCAGTACATTCACGATGTTGTCGCTGCTGCCAACGCTTTCAAGAATTTGTTTTGCAAGAATTTCATAATTCTTTTTCATCTATGTTCCTCCTATAGATTCTTATTGGAAAGCGTAATATTGGCCACCTAATACGCCCTATTCCCTTAATTTGCAGCTATTTCTCTTGAACACAAGCGATTTATATGAAGAATCAAGTACAACTTTTCTTCATCATTTAACTCAATATCTAATTTCTTTTTAAATAGATCGCCGATGCTAAGCGCACAATTGTATGTAATTGGATACTGTTTCTTTAGTGATTCAAACATATTGATATTCTCACTTTCAATTTGACTGTTATTCAATGTTCTTCGCAGCAAATAATCAACATGAGTCGCAAAGCGCGAATAATTGAAGCTTTCTTTGTTAATTGAAATGTTAAATTCTTTTTCGATAATACAGATACTTTTTTCTATCATGCTTTTACTAATAATCTGATTGTTTTTCTTGCCCTCTATTTGATTGTTGATAAAATGAAGTGCAATTGTTCCAGCCTCATTGCGATCTAGTTTAACTCCCGTTTCTTCTTCGATAATTGCCAAAGCTTTATATGCCTCATTCATTGCATCAGGATAAAGCTGCTTAATATCTTCTTGAAGTGCTACATCAAGCATAATCGCTTTATTTAATCTTTGTATTGCGAAGTCTATATGATCTGCCAATGCCAATGTTGCAGAAGACATTAAGGTTACATTCAAGTTTTTCTCTGCTGAATCCACAATACGCATGGATGCGTTAATAATAGATACCGGAATTTTTTTAATAATTTCAGAATCGGCAGTAGTAATGTTATAAAACGTACGTTCGATTTGACTTAATGGCACTTCATAAGGAGGCTTAATAAATCCGATTCCTTTGCCAAATGCGATTACTTCTCTTCCAATGTTGTCCACACAAAGAGATACATTGTTGTTGATGTTCTTAATTACCTTCATGCAGCCATATCCTTTCTGTTAGCGAATTCTGATTACTAAACTACTGCAATCAACCTCAGAAACTTCTTGTAACTTCAAGTCATATTCTTTTGTAGTAACAACCATAGGTGTTATTAAGTTTGCGTTATGTTCTTCAAAGAATGCGCGATCAATCTTTATCAGACCTTGTCCTCTTTTTACCTTATCTCCATCTTTTACAAGAGGAGTAAACCCCTCCCCATTAAAATTAACCGTTTCCAAGCCAATATGAATCATGATCTCTGCATGATTCGCTGCACGTATGCCTAATGCATGCTTTGTTGCAGCAATCATTATGATTTCACCGTCACAGGGTGCATATATTACATCTGTATCAAATACAAATGCAATACCATCTCCTAACAGTTTTTCAGCAAACATTTTATCAGGGACATCTTCAAGTTTCACTGCTTTGCCGACAACCGGTGCATATAAATCTATATTTTTTTTCAAAAAATTCAGCATAGTTTGTTTCTCCTTACAAAAAAAATTCTCCAAAGCAAGCCAAAACATTCGCATAACATGCATATGTTTCAGGACAAGCCTCAAAGAATTTTGAGTAACAAACCTTTAATTTATTTTCATTCTACTGTACAGCCTTGTAATTGTCAACTATCTTGTTAAAAAAATAAAAATATTACAATTCAAACGTAAGACTATCTTTCTTTCATCTTTTGATGTCTTCCAATCATTCTTCAATCCTGCTGTATGTTCGCTTTTTTCATGGATTGTAAAGCCAAGGTAATACTTCTGTAATAATCTTCCAACTGCCCTTTTTTTGCATTTTACCATGATATAATCGCCATGGATGATAAAGGAGAGATACAATGAAAGCAACGATTCGAAATCGTCTTCGAATTCTGGTCATCGTGCCGCTGGTTTTGCTTTTGGGAAGCGTCGGTATCGGAATATTCGGATTTCGTTTTATCAACAATGAATTTGATCACTTTGTTAAAGAATTAAATGAAACGAAGGAAATGGTCATCGACACGAAAGTGCAAGTGCTGACCGTTCAAAGATATGTCAGCCGGATGATTCAATTCGGATGGACCGAAGCCGATGAAAACATTGTTTTTACCAATCAGAAAGCAATCTCCGCAGCCTTCGATGAATTGCGGCTGCGCTATGAAGGTAACAGCACATTTTCTTCCTATACGGCAGCAGTTGAAGAATGGCTCGCTACCACAAATTCTCTGATCCATGCCTTGCAAAGCACGGATACGAAAGCACAATATTTCCTCATGACAAATACAGATGGTCAATTGCAAGCCATCGAGTCATATGTATCCAAGCTTGAGCAAATAACCGATGACATGGTAGCAGACAAATCTTTGCAGCTTAGTGAAACAATCAATCACCTTCTTATCAGCATGACCATCTTCTTTGTTCTTGCGATGTGTATTGTGATACCAATCGGCTTAACGACAAGCCGGGCAATCCGAAAACCGATTCAGAAAATAAAAGAAGTATTTGTCCAGATTCATGCAGGCGATTTTAAGTCGCGGCTGGCATATCACTCTCAAGATGAGTTTTATGATGTAATAGAGACAATCAATCATGTTCTCACAACTTGGGATGCTGTATTGAGCGATATTGCAGTAAACTTTGCATTATTGGCAAACGGCGATCTTAACATCGCATTGACTCAAGCATATCCAGGTGATTTTGCGACCATCAAAGAAAGCTTTTCCGTGATGATTGTAAATTTGGATCAGCTCCTTCGGCAAATTTATGCCTCCAGTGCTGAAGTAGAAGTTGGTGCCACCCAGATGACCCATGCTTCACAGACTTTGGCGAGCGGAGCAGTCCGCCAATCCAATGCAATTGAAACCCTTACCGCAATGCTGGACCAGGTACAAGTGCAGGTTACAGCCGGCCGGGAAACGGCGCAATCAGCAGACCAAAAATCCGGTGAGGTCAGAAAAAAGCTTGAGAATACCAACACCCAAATGAATTATCTCATTCAGGTGATGCAGGAAATTCACCAGACATCGACAGCCATTGAGAAAATTAATCGTTCTATTGATGACATCGCATTCCAGACCAATATTTTGGCCCTCAACGCAGCCGTCGAAGCAGCACGAGCCGGTATTGCAGGAAAAGGATTTGCTGTTGTTGCGGATGAGGTACGAAATTTGGCACACAAGAGTGCGGAAGCCGCAACCACTGCCAGCGAATTGATTCAAAAAGCCGTGTCTGCCGTCAATCGTGGTGTCAAAGTCGCACAAAACACAGCTGCTAATATGGATGCGGTATTTATTGCAACCAAGGAAACGATGTCATCTATGGAAGAAATTGAGAAAGGTGCTTATACTCAAGAGCAATCGATCCAGCAAGTCACATCAACAATTCATCAAATCAATGCCGTAATCCAAACCAATTCTGCTACCAGCGAAGAAAGTGCTGCAACGAGCGAAGAATTAGTTCAGCAAGCGGTAATTTTACATAACTTGATTCAGCGCTTCCATCTTGTATCTGAAACACCAATAACAGATACTATTCTGACAGAGGCTTAGCACAACCATATGCAAAAAATATTTGGCCAAAGAAGGACCAAATATTTTTAATTGTGAATAGGTATTGCATCTTTTGTTTATGAAGCAGATTGTGCTTTCTTATAAATTTCTAAAACATCATTCCAATACAATTTTTGCAGCCCGCCTAATGGTTCTTCCTCTTTAAAAGCAGCCCCCGTTGCTTTCTTAGCCATTTCTTCCAAGTGCGTTTCATCAATTCCTAAATCATCTAACGTAGCAGGCAAGCCCATACGCCGGAAGAAATCACGCAAGCGGCGGATTCCCTCCTGAATGATTGCCTCAGGTTCCCGGTAGCTTCCTTCGACACCCATGATATTAACAGCAAATTGCACAAACATCGGGATATTGCTTTGGTAGACATATTCCATCCATGCCGGAGTCAGCACAGCTAGACCGGCACCATGTGCCACATCATAAATAGCACTTAACTCATGCTCCATGCCATGGCATGCCCAGTCCTGCTGGCGTCCCATACCAAGTAACCCATTATGCGCCACTGTACCGCCAAAGCCAACTTGGCACCATGCATCATAGTTTTGCGGATCGGCAAGTACAACAGGGGCATGTTTCATGATTGTCTTCAGCACAGTCTCACAAAGTCCGTCTGTCAAATCAGTATGCAATGTATTCGTAAAATACCGTTCAAAGATATGACTCATCATATCGGCTACACCATAAGCAATCTGCTCTTTCGGCAGTGTAGCAAACAATTCCGGATTCATCACGCTCAGCAATGGACGAAGCAGCGGACTGCCATACCCATATTTCAGTTGTTTCTCTTCATTCGTAATCACTGTACTTGCACTCGATTCACTTCCTGCAGCCGGAATCGTAAGGACAGTAGCCACTGGCAACGCTTTTTCAATTTCCTTGCCTTGTTCATAGACCTCCCAGAGGTCACCCTCGTAATAGACACCCATGGCAATCGCTTTCGCAGAATCAATCGCGCTGCCGCCCCCCACTGCCAGAATCAAGTCAACTTGCTCTTTTTGACACAAAGCAATTCCTTCACGAACCAATGACAAACGTGGGTTGGGTTTCACCCCGCCTAGTTCCACAAACGCCAAGCCAGCTTCTTCCAAGGATGCGACAATACGATCATATAATCCGCTGCGCTTGATGCTTCCTCCCCCATAATGCAGCAGTACTTTCGTTGCATGTTGTTTCAGAAGCACTCCGATCTGCTGCTCGGTATCTTTCCCGAACAATATGCGAGTTGGTGCATAAAAATCAAAATTCAACATAGTATTTCCTCCTTTTTCTTATTTTTACCAAGTAATGGTATCAGGATCGGCAGAATATCCGACACAACCTTTTAAATCAGCAATCAATTGCACATCAGCAGCATCCAGTTTGAAATCAAATACTTCTGTATTCTCTTTGATGCGAGCTGGAGTAACCGACTTCGGCAATGGCAGATATCCTCTTTGCAAGCTCCAGCGAATACAGATCTGCGCAATCGATTTGCCATACTTGCTTGCCAGTGCCTGCATTTCCGGAACTTCAAAGATCTGTCCTACACCCAGCGGGCTGTATGCTTCCAGCAGCATGTTTTTTGACCGGCAATAATCCACAACATCATCTTGGGTATCACCTGGGCATAGTCTGATTTGATTCACCATCGGTGCAATTGTCGCTGTCTTCAAAAGAGCTTCTATATGGTGGGGATGAAAATTGCTGATGCCAATCGCACGGATACGATTTGCCCGATACAATTCTTCAAACGCTTTCCAGGTACCGGCATTTGCCTCTTGCCAATGATCACGGAATGCAATCGGATTTGGCCAGTGTATTAAAAATAAATCTAAATACTCTGTATCCAGCTTTTGCAAGGTGCGCTCAAACGCTGCCAGCGTGTTTTCATAGCCATGTTCGCGTGTTGACAATTTCGATGTGATAAACAGCTCTTTGCGATCGATTCCGCTTTGTTTTACTGCAATACCAACACTTTCCTCATTGCGGTAAGCTTGGGCAGTATCAATATGGCGATATCCTGCTTCAACTGCACTAAGAACAGATGAGACAGCAACTTCACCATCCGGTGTCTGCCAAGTTCCAAACCCAATACAAGGGATTTCAACTCCGTTGGCTAGCTTGTACGTATCAATCAATGACTTCATAGTTCTTCCTCCTTGGTACATGCTTGACAGTAATGCAAGCAATGCTTTATGATCATTTTAAACCTTAGAGTTGACGTTAAGTCAAGGGTAAATTGAAAGAAAGGTGTATTTTATGGGTTATACAGTCAAGATGGTCGCAGAGAAGATGAATTTAAGCCCGCATGTACTGCGCTACTACGAAAAAGAGGGCTTGCTGCCGCATATAAAAAGAACAAAAAGCGGCATCCGTCATTATACGGACGCCGATCTGGAGTGGCTTGGCTTAATCTGCTGCTTGAAACATACCGGAATGTCCATCAAGCAAATCCGGGATTTTGTCATGCTGAGTACCCAAGGGCCGCAAACACTCCAAGCACGCTGTGAAATGCTGGTCGCTCATAAGCAGGAAGTAGAACAGCATATTGAGGAAGTAACCAAACATCTGCATAAAGTCACGCATAAAATTGCTTACTTTACAAAGCAGTACGAAGAATATTGCAAGAGTGAGCAGGAGTTATGTCAACTTGAATTACATACTGACTAATTATCCTCTACTGCATAGTGCAAGTGAAATACATTCTTAATTTGTTAGTTCATCGTAAAACTTAACAATACGTTCCATAAGAGCATGATCCAAATCAAACAACATACTTTTATCCAGATGATCTTTGAAGTAATTTGCTTTCAATTCCGGTGTCAATTGCGGCAAGGAATTGACATAAGCATCAAAAGAAATATTAAAGGCAGCCTGATAGGAACGTGATTGATCAGAATAATATACATAATTATGACCACGGTCTTCATATTTCACAAATTGAAAGCGAGCATCCGTTTGATACGCATCATAGAAAAGGTCAAAACTTTTTTCCTGTGAAATCATCTCATCATCCGTACTGTAAATAATCATAACTCCGGCATCGGTGTTTTGAAACCCATCTAAGCAATTATAAGTAGCATATTTGCCAAATTTGATACGTTCATATACTGCAATGTATGGCATCAGAACATGGATACTGTCTCCTGCAATCCGCTCTCCTTCTTCAGCAATGATATCAACGGAGTTGTTGAAACCGGCCACGATAACGGCAGCTTTCACATCAGGATGAAGATTTAATACGCTACCTGCAGAGTAGCCGCCCCAGCTGTGTCCGAACAATAAAACCGGCAATCCTTCAAAAGCTGCTGTTTGCTTTATAAACCGAATTGCATAATCTAAATCAATTAACCCCTGCGGCATTCCTCTTACGGAACTGCCCTCACTTTCATCATTACCTGTTGCATCATAAGCAAATACGATATAATTCTGTGAAGCAAAATAATCAGCTACATCCATATAAGAGTTGTGTCCGCCACCTCCTAATCCGTGGGCAATCACAACGATACCTTTCGCATCTGTCTTATTTTTATAATATTGATAGCCAACCAATGCTTGTCCCTGATCAGAAGGAAAAGTAACACGCTGTGCCTGCAAATCTTTGAATTCATCGATATTGCGTGCCATTGGTTCATAACTTGTATAGCGGCTGCCAAAGTTATCCTCATAGATCATTGCAGCAAGTCCAAAAGGTATCACTACAAATATTGTCAGGACAACTATACTCAATATAAGAAAGATTATCCGTTTCTTTTTACTCATCAATTTTGCTCCTTTTCTTTTCAAACCTGGAAAGGTTGATTCTGGCTGATATTGGAAATAAATCAATTCATTATACCATAACCAACCATTAGTAATGCGATTTTATTGTACTGCCATGGAGCATTCAATGCTGTTGACAATACTGCATGGATTCCAGCTCTCTGTACTATTGAATCCCTTTCCATCATATGATTAGAGAATAGAAGGGGGTTTGGCAATTGAAAGAGGTAAGAGTTAATTTACGTCCCATTGTTAGTAAAGTGAATACACCTACTGTAATCAAAACAGCAGTCTTGCCGGGAGATACATCAGAGTCATTATTCATCGCAACACAGGTTGGCGAAATCTTTAATGTAAAAAACGGCGATATAAAAATGTTTTTGGATATCAGGGCACAAGTCATTCAGCTAGGCACCGCCAGTGGGGGCTATGATGAACGAGGGCTGCTCGGACTGGCATTTCATCCCGAATTTTCCAGAAACGGATTGTTTTATGTCCATTATTCAGTAGCCGGGTCGCAAGGTCCTGGAGCACAACCCAAGTCATTCATGCCTGACCCATGCGATCCTGCATCATTAAATTTAAAATGGACTGACCGGGTGACACAATATAATCACATCGATACCGTAGAGGAATGGGCATTGCAGCCGGATGGTCAATTACAGCGAATGCGTACATTGCTAAATATCAGACAGCCATTCATGAATCATAATGGTGTAAATAGCTTAAATTTCTCACCGGAAAACAACAAACTTGTTTTTACCAATGGGGATGGCGGGTCTGGCTATGATCCATTCAATTTGGGTCAAGATATCATGGAAGTGGCAGGTAAGATTATTGAGTTTGACTTAACAAAAAACATTTCTAATGGTATTCCCCCTGCAGTCAGCCGCTTTGACGAACTTCCGCCGCTGATTCAGGAAGCACTTGCCGTTATGGTAAAAGGAACCCGTAATCCTACAGGCATTGCTTATCAGAAATTGCAAAACCAATATATTAAGTATGTTGGAAATGTTGGTCAGGATTTGGAGGAAGCAGTTTATGCTTTTATCCAATATAATCCGCTTCCTGTAACCCAGCTTGTTCAGGCTGCTATGCAAAACAATCAAGTAAATCATGAAGGAATAATCAATTTAGGCTGGCGTGGCTGGGAGGGAGCTTTTCCTACTGCATTTTTAAGACCATGTTCCGAAAATCCGGCATTAAGCGAAAAAGTAATTGCTTTTTATGACGAAGCGATAGAAACATCCTTAAAGCGCCTGCATCCAATAGTCACCTATTATCATGACGATCCTCGTCCTGATAAATTCAGCGGTATCTCACTGACTGCTGTTCAGCCTTATTTAGGAACTAAAATCCCCCAATTGAGCGGAGCATTGCTATTTTCTGAATGGGCACGAGTAAAAATGCCGCGCCTTCCTATTCGAGGTGCATTGGGATATACCCATATCAGATCCGATTTTAGGCAGGGCGATTTTGGTGTCGTTGAAACAAACTACGATTTTGGTACTGAAAATGCGTACTATGTCAGTTTAGGGACAAACTTAGATCAAACGAGATTGTTTTTAGGTGTCTATGGTTCTGCCAGATCTGCTGATCTGCATTTAGGAACCGTCTTTGAGATCATGCCGTAATTGCTGGATATGAAAAAAAGAAGCAATTCTATTCAATTCCTTTGTCTGGGAAGCATTTTTACTGCAATGACCGTTATGCTTCAAGCAGCTCCGGTATATTTACCTGCCATCGGGTTGGTATTAAGCCCCTTTAGTACACTGCCGATTGCCCTTGCAACATATTTCCATTTTTCTTTGGGAGTTGCAGTGCTTGCTTCGTCTTCATTGCTGCTTGTGATCGTCAGTGCACAGGAGGCTGTTATTCTATTGTTTACCACCGGGATATTGGGTATCGCAATTGGAACGTTGTCAGTACAAAAAGGAGTTGCGATGGCTAGTTTTATTGCTGGGATAGTTTTGACCACAGGCATTCTTGCACTAACTTATTTGATTCAAATTCCATTGTTTTTGGAAGTCGCAAATTCTTTTTCTATCTTTCCGACAATCTTGGGATTTTACATTTTTTCATTTGTATATTCTCTCATATGGAATATCCTCATTCGTAGAATAGCAAATCATTTGCTAAAAACAAAATAAATAACATAAGAGTATCCCTGTCAATTTGCGGTGATGCTCTTATTTCATTACCGCTATAAAAAGCAGCTCTGCTAAATCCATCTGTTTCTACTAGTATTTATACAGCATGTCATATTATTTGCCTATAACATTTTTATGGTACTTTTACTACATCATTGGTATAATAGTAAGCAATGCTGCACAGCAATAACCACAAGACATTTGTGCGGTAAATCCAAAAGAGAGAGGATGATCTGCTATGAAATATAATCAAACAATCATGCGTGCAAGGAGGGTTCGCGCGAAATAACCTTCCTACATATCAGGAGGAAGAAATGATAGTTCAAAACAAGGAAATACGACCGTATTCATGCAATGATTTTGCATCTTTTACAGAAATGTTTGGTTCTTATTCAAGAGATGATTTTAAGATAGAACTGACGGATCAGCAATGTACCAAGGTGTGTACCCGCATTATCGACAGTGCTATGGCAGGAATTTCTGCCTTAGATTTACTTTATGTGAATCACAAGGCTGTTGGTTTCATTTGGTTTCAAATTGATTCTCCAAGCAGTGATTGGAATGAACGGGAAAGCTGGGGTTTTATTCGTGAATTATATATAGACGCTTCATTGCGGCGAAGCAATCTTGGCAAAACACTGGTAGAACATGCCGAAGCTATGTTGCAAGCAAAAGCTATTAATTCCATTTATCTGACATCAGATGAAGCTGAATTATTCTGGATTGCATCCGGGTATTACAAAACCGATCAAATCAGTATCATCAATCATGATCCTATTTATGAAAAACAACTGGATGCATGCAAATAAATGAATCAGAAATTTTGGTTCGTTGCAAAAGAAATAGAGTAGAAGCTAGTAATCAATAAGTTACTTCGCCCCTCTCCTTCCACCGTACGTACCGTTCGGTATACGGCGGCTCATAAGTTAATAGCTTTGTAGTATTCTAAAAAATAGGTATATCTATACAACTTCAAGACTTCATTCGTTAGGGTCTTACTCAATACTGGACTACGGGCTACTCACCAATAGCCTTTTCTTGTGCATGCATTAGATGCCCTTGATGAATAAATGGAAGAATCAGCTAATCCATCAGTAGATACCGTACAGCCTTCCCGTGAGGAAGAAAGAGTATCCAAGTACTTCTTGTGAGTAATATCGGGATTATATTCTGATTTAAACAAAGGGCATTTCATTCTTTGGTTACAGCCATTGCATACATAAGGCGGTTCACTCAAATGAGAGCAAATTTCCTCTATATAATTAGAACAAGCATTATTGCAGTAACTACACGAACGACAGTAGCTTCTGCGACAGCCAGGTTTAGAGCAAAGTCCTTAGTGATCACAAGTAAAACGATATAGGCAACTGTTATGAATTCTGCCGATTGAACCAGAACGAATGCGTTGACGATGAAGTTTAACTTCTTTAGAAATGGTGGTAGAATCTTTATTGATTTCAGAAGCAATTTGACGAAAACTTTTATTTTGTGTCAAGCTGGAAGAGATATGAATGCGATCAGAAAGAGTAAGATGTGCTCCTTTGTTCATAACGAAGCTCCTCTCAAAGTAAGGCAAACACCGTTCATAGAGATAGTATAACAAAGATAGAAACAGCAAAGATAAAGGAAATGCGATTTAATCATTGGGGGGTACCCCCCAATGATTAATGAATAAGCAAATGCAAATCTAAAGAATAAAGATCGAATATAAAAGACTAAAAACTGCTTTTGAATAAGTAAGTTCTACAGAGACAATTTGCATAGCTACTTCCTTATACCTAAAACAGGGGATGGAATTTACTTTTTCAATTTACGCGCTCTGTGCAAATAACGATTTAATTATTATAATTGCATTTGATGCTTATATGTGCTATTATTTGCTAAGTTCATTCAAATTAATATTATAAGCGTTGAGTGAATTATTTTATTAACTATACGAAAGGAAAACAATATGAAAATTTACAGAAAATTACTTTTGGCTTTACTAATTTTTCCGCTTTTACAAATCGGCATTTCAGCAAAAGCTAATACTATTACACCTATGTCAATTGAAATTGATATGGTGTGGACAGATGCATTGGGAAATCCAATAACCCCTAACAATGGGGTAACCCCTTTTTCTACTTTTTATGGATCTTGCGGATCGGTTACTTTGACCGCTTATGGAGAGAACGTGTCTGCAATAATACGTCCTAAATTTCTAGTTTGGAGTTTTCAAGGCGCAATAACAGATTCATTTGATGGTAGTACCTTAATATTGGCTGATAACTTTGATAATTCTACTGGTGCGACATTATCAAAAAGATGGGATTACAGATCAATTTCGATTACCGGAAGATCTAGAGATGTCACAGGAAGTACTTGTACCGTTGCGCCAAATGCAACAATCGCTCATTATCATTAATCTTAATGACGATTACTCAATATATTGAGAAGGTTATATCTCAATTAGAACACATTATTTTGTCAAGCATAAATATTGAAGATGTTAGATGGGCAAAGAATGAACTTCATGGATATAATTGCCCTGTTCCCAGTTATCGTACTATAAAACAAACTATTTCAGCGACCTATTCATTTAAAAGTATAAATGTTGAATTCAAACACACTCCTTTACCTATTCCAGTATACGATCCTGAACAATTAATTTTTGATCAATTCACGAATAATGTATTTTACATAGGTTTGAATACATTGTTGACAGATTTAAACGATCAAAATTATTCACGTTACAAACTATCGGAACAAGAAATAAATGCATTGAATTTCATTTTTGCTAATCTAGTTTATATAACAGAAGCAACTAGTTATATCACGACACAAGAATTCTTTTTTATGATAGCAAGAATTGAACAAGAATGTTATATTAGAGCAAATAGATCATAAATTATTGGATAAAGAACTCGACACTCCCTTAAGTGTAAGCTCTATTCTTCGGATAGTGATTGTAATTATCAACTCTTATAGCGGTCTTTCACCATCTATATGCCATTCTCGGCACACCAATAAATCGAGAGATGAAATGTCATCTCTCTCAGACCGTCGATAAAAAGGCATTTATTCTCCTGAATAGTTGGAGATAGCTTCCTTTTTTGACTGAATTGTGTGTTTTGAGGTTTTTTAAGCAGATCAAACAGGAATATAGAAAATTACCAGATGAAGATATGTCAGTCCACATCGCCATCTTTTTGAGATTCATACACGCATAAACAAGCAGAGTTTCATCTTGAACTTTCTGCTTCCCTTTTACTCTTGTATATCGTAATCCATGTTTTTCTTCCGCATCTGCAAATACTCGCTCGATTGTTCTTTTCCTGAGTGAGTAATATCGTCGATGGTATTCTGTCATCCGAATTAGCTCAGCTTCATCTATGAACTTCTGCCATATATGACGGTTTAGAATTGTTCGATACACAACATATCCTGTTTCCTTGCTTATCCCTCTGGGTGTTGCTAAGCATTGATTAGGACAGATGAACCAGTCATGCTGGGAATCATAAACAAACTTCTTACTGGTAATCTGTAGTGGATCATCCTCATTGTTACGCTTTCCCTTAGGAGTGGTATAAGGAAGCAGAGGAGTAATTCCAGATAAGATAATCTCTCTGGCAATTGCCGGCGTCTTGTATCCTGCATCTAATCCAATTGCTCTGATACCATGCTCTCCAGCTACACCAAACCGACTTATTACTTCTTGATATACTGCTTGAAACGTACTGCTGTCATGCTTGTTGGCTGGATTTACTTTTGTACCCAACACAAATCCGTTTAGATCACAAACTGTCTGTGCAAGATAAGCAGCTTGCACTTCATGCTCGCCCTTATTAAAGATTCCACATTCAGGATCACTGATGCTTACTTTTGTTTTTTTATCGTATGTAACTGCACTTGGTATCTTGAATCCTTGTTTGGTACATTCCTGATCAATCTCTGCTTCCAACTCATCTTGGTAATAACGGCGTTCTTCCATAACCATCTCAGCGGTTACTTTTTTCTTATTGGCATTTGCTTTAATATGGGTAGAGTCCATATACACATGTCCCGGATAGATGAGCTTTCTTTGAAATGCCTGCATTAATATCTCATCAAAGATAAGCTCAAATATCATTTTTGATTGAATTGGCCATGCTCATCGGTTACTTCAATAGGAGCAGAGAACTTCCGTTTATATGGCAGAGAAGTCGGAGAAGTGAGGAACTTTCTCATTGATGCCTAATCCTAAAAACCAGCGGTAAGCCAAGCTCACTTCTACTTCTTTCATTGTGCATCTCATACTGTTATAACCAAATAGCGATTGATGAAAGCTAGTTTAAATAAAATAACTGGATCAATATTGGGGCGTCCCACGTTGGAGTATATTGGTTCACAATATTTATAGATGAAAGTGAAGTCCATGGTTTTGTGCAATTTACGAACAAGATGATCTTGCGGGACAAAATCATCAATAAAAATAATTTCAGCAGTAGAGCTTGTATGATTGGATTGTTTCATGAGCATATGTAGTACCTCCAGGCAATAGCACATCTATTATTATATACTTATTATAACATATTATGAGTGTATAGTCGATGGATATAGTACAAAAGTGTAAGCAAAAAGACTGCCGAATTTGTCGACAGTCTGAGAGAGATGACATTTCATCTCTCTATTTATTGCAATCATATATACGAAGAATCATAATTTACTTTTTCACATTACTTTTCTCACTGTACTTGTCGCAACAATATCCACACCCAAATCGCAGACGTTGGATATTACAACATCCCCAATCTGCACCGGTGCTTCAAGCGATGCTTTCTTTATTTCTTCCATCACGGTAAAGATCATATCTTTCGGGATTTCATCCTTAGTCTTTACAGAAACCACCGGACGTTCTCCTTGAATCATTTTGACCGTTGAGGTAATATGCCGCATTGGCTTCACACATTCTTTTTGCCCATATGTGATGCCCCGCGGACAGCCATTGCCCTTTACTTCCAAAGTTTCTTCATTCACTTCCAAATGACATCCGATCGGACACACGATACAAATGAATTCTTTCATTCTATTACCTCCACTTGCAGTTCTTTGCAACCCTGCAATTGATTCAGATCCAGCAGTACACTCTCCATTTCACCAGGCGCCATATGCTTCTTCTTGAGTTCCCGAATCACTTCCCCGTCCTTGGTGATGCGAACCACAACATCTTTCAGCACTTGTTTTACCCGGTAATACACTTTTACATGCGCTTGATAGGTAGGCAGCTTCAGCACCTGCGGTACTAAATATGATACTTTATTTCCTGGCTTGGTATGAATCTCATGCTGAACAGGCAAGCCTTGTTGAATGTATTTTGCTGCATGAAAGCCTGCAAGCTGTCCTTCACTGCTTACAAAGTCAACGAGGTCATGGACATGCACAACATTGCCGCATGCAAATAAACCTGCAACATTGCTTTGCATATAGCTATCCACAAAAATACCGTTTGTTTTGGAGTCAATTTTCACTCCCAGCGGTCGCAGCAATTCATGTTCCGGAATCAATCCGACAGACATCAGCAATGTGTCTACCTCAAAATAACGTTCCGTTCCTGCAATGGGATTTCTATTACCATCAACTTGAACGATTTCAACGCCGGTCAGACGTTCTTTGCCATCAATTCTGGAAATGGTGTGACTTAGGAAAAGGGGAATATCGTAATCCTGCAAACATTGCACCAAATTGCGATTCAAGCCATTGGAGTATGGCATCAATTCCGCAACGCCCAATACTTCCATGCCCTCCAGTTTCATTCTACGCGCCATGATTAAGCCAATATCGCCGCTGCCCAGAATGAACGCTCTGCTGCCAATTTTATAGTTATCCAGATTCATATAACGTTGTGCCAAGCCAGCATGATATACACCGCTTGGCCGGGTTCCCGGAATGGAAATGGCCCCTCTGGTTCGTTCGCGGCATCCGGTTGCGTAAATAATTGCTTTTGGCTTCAGCCGGTACAATCCGTCCGCTTCACTGCTTACTAAAATTCCTAAGTCATCATCGATTTCCAGTACGGAAGTATCAATTTTTGATTCGATACCCAACTCCTGACATTGCGCCACAAAACGTGCAGCATATTCCGGGCCTGTCAACTCTTCTTTGAACGTATGAAGCCCAAATCCATTATGAATACATTGTTTTAAAATACCACCCAAAACAGGATCATTTTCCAAGATCAGAATCTGTTCAACACCTTGCTTTTTCGCTTCAATCGCTGCAGCCAAGCCGGCAGGACCGCCGCCAATTACGACAAGATCAAGTTCTCTGATTGCAATCATGCGACATTCCCTCCCCGTTTGTTTTCCTCAAGCAAAATATTGGAACCAGGTCCATCATACAATACTTCATTCTTGTCAATACCTAACTCTCTGGCTAATATCTCAATGACTTTTGCTTCGCAGAAACCACCTTGACAGCGGCCAAAGCCAGGTCCGCAGCGTTTCTTCACGCCCTTGACCGTTCTTGCCCCGCAAGCACGGTGAATGGAGCTGACAATTTGCGCTTCTGTAATCTTCTCGCAGCGGCAAATCATTGTTCCGTAAGCCGGATTTTCTGCTATTTTATTTGCCTTCTCTTCTTCACTTAAGAATTTGAAGTATACCACTTCTTCTCTTCCCAGCCATTCTTCTTTCTGTAAAGAGGTTGCAAAGTGTTTTTCTACTACCATGGCTTCGACATACTTCGCAATCGCCGGAGCACTGCTTAGTCCCGGAGAATCAATCCCCGATACATCGAAGAATCCTTCCCTGCTTTCTTGAATAATAAAATCTTCCTGATTGCTGCTTGGACGATTCCCCGCAAAGCTGCGGATCACGTGCTGCAATGGCAGATCATTCACATATTGCTTCGTTGTTTCCCGAACATAATCCAACTGCTCCCGATTCGTTGAAACATCGTACTTATCATCAATCCAAACAGAATCCGGACCAAGCAATACCTTATGATGAATAGCCGGCAGGATCAGTACACCCTTACCCTTTTCATTCGGGCAAGGAAAGACAATATTATTCACTGCCTGCAAAGCTGGTTCATCCAAAACAAAGTAATGACCTTTTCTTGGCTTGATTGTGAATTGCGGCTCCAGCACCATATTATGAATCAAATCACCCTCGATGCCAGTACAATTAATCAGCACTTTTGTTTCAAACGTTCTGCCATCTTCCGCATGCAGGCGATATCCTTGTTCCAGCACATCAATCTTAATAATATTCGTGTTCAGTTCTACTGCAACGCCATTGCGGTTTGCGACTTCCATACAAGCAATAGCAAGACCCCAAGGTTCAAAAATAGCACTGCTACCAGCATATAATGCCCCTTGTGCATGTGGTGTCAAATTCGGCTCAAGAGCAAGCAATTCTTCTTGCCCGATCACCTTTAATTGTTTTACACCATTTTCAAGACCGCGGTCATAAAGCATATGCACATGCTCCAGCTCCTGCTCGGAAAATGCAACCACTAAGGACGGAAGTCTTTTATATAGCACCTGCAGCTTCTCACATAACGCCTCCATCATTTCACTTCCGGCAACATTCAATCTCGCTTTCAATGTTCCCGGATGCGGATCATATCCAGCATGCACAATCGCACTGTTTGCCATCGTGGCACCATTTACGATATCATACCCCTTTTCAATCACCGTGATGTGCAAGGAGTATTTAGACAATTCATAGGCAATGGTACTGCCAATGATGCCCGATCCCAAGATAATGATATCTTCCATACTTGTCCCCTTTCCTAAAAAAGAGGAAACTATGATGTTTCCTCTTTTCACCTTTCCTCAAATTATCGATTAAAATTTGCAAGTTGCAGCAACTGCTCTTTGCCATCCATCGTATAATTCTTCGCGTTTTTCAGCTTCCATTGCCGGCTCAAAACGTTTGTCAAGTTTCCAATTTGAAGTTACATCATTTGTATCATTCCAGAAACCGACTGCCAATCCTGCCAAGTATGCTGCTCCTAGTGCTGTTGTTTCATTAACAACCGGTCTTTCTACCGGAACACCAAGGATATCGCTTTGGAATTGCATTAAGAAGTTATTCTTAACAGCACCGCCGTCGACTTTCAAAGCAGCCAATTTAATACCGGAGTCTTTTTCCATCGCTTGCAATACGTCACGAGTTTGGTAATCCAATGATTCAAGTGTTGCACGGATGAAATGTTCTTTGCTGGTACCTCTTGTTAAACCAAAGATAGCACCACGAGCTTTGTCATCCCAATATGGAGCACCTAGTCCAACGAAGGCAGGAACTACATATACACCGTCTGTAGAATCTACTTTGCTTGCAAATTCTTCAGATTCAGGAGCTGTTGAGATCATGCGAAGACCATCGCGCAGCCATTGAATTGCACTACCTGCAACGAAGATACTTCCTTCCAATGCATATTCTACTTTGCCATTCAATCCCCAAGCGATTGTAGTAACAAGACCGTTTTTACTTGGAATTGCTTTTTCACCAGTGTTCATCAACATGAAGCATCCGGTACCATAGGTATTTTTAGCCATACCAGGTTTAAAGCAAGCTTGTCCAAACAATGCAGCTTGTTGGTCACCAGCGATCCCCGCAATCGGAACTTCTTGTCCGAAGAAATGGAATGGCGCTGTGCGTCCGTATACATGAGAAGAAGGACATACTTCAGGAAGCATTTTCTTAGGAACGTTCAAGATATTCAACAATTCTTCGTCCCATTTCAATTCATAAATATTATACATCAAAGTACGAGATGCATTAGAGTAGTCAGTTACATGGGAAGCACCATTGGTAAATTTCCATACCAACCAAGTGTCAATTGTACCAAACAGCAAGTCGCCTTTTTCAGCTCTGTCTCTTGCACCTTCTACATTGTCCAGAATCCATTTTACTTTTGTTCCGGAGAAGTAAGCATCAATAACCAAACCTGTTTTGGAACGAACCAGTTCATCGTGACCGGCAGCTTTCATTTCATCACAAATTGGAGCTGTTTGTCTGCTTTGCCATACCAATGCATGATAAACAGGAAGTCCTGTATGTTTATCCCAAACAACTGTAGTTTCACGTTGGTTGGTGATACCGATACTAGCGATTTCTTCAGGAGAAATTTTAGTTGTTGTCAATACTTCAGCTACTACTGCAAGAACGCTTGTCCAAATTTCATTTGCATCATGCTCAACCCAACCTGGTTTTGGGAAAAATTGAGTAAATTCTTTTTGTGCTACACCAACAATATTTGTTTTGCTGTCAAAAATCATTGCTCTGCTGCTTGTTGTCCCTTGGTCAATCGCCAAGATGTACTTTTTTTCCATTTTACTTTTTTCTCCTTAGTTTCTAGTTTTTAGTAAATTCCAACTGCTCCGAATAATAGAACTGCTGCTACTGCACCAAGAATTGGAGCAACGATAGGAATCCATGTATATCCCCAATTGCTGTCGCCTTTGTTAGGAATAGGAAGAATCGCATGCGCAATACGTGGACCCAAGTCTCTTGCTGGATTCAATGCATAACCTGTTACGCTACCTGTTGCAATACCAAGTGCCATAATCAAGAATGTTACGAAGATAGAACCAACACCACCGGCAAGATCATAAACACCGATAACTTTGATTACCAATACCAAGAAGAACGTAGCGATAAATTCAGAGAAAATATTCACTGGAGTATCTGCAATAGCAGGACCTGTTGCGAAGTAACCAACTGTTCCGCCTTCTCCGTTTTGATCTTTGAATTGAGAATAATACAGGAAGAATGCCAAGCTAGCGCCAAGAATTGCACCCAGCATTTGGCCTCCGATATACATCGGTACTTGATCCCAAGCTACTACTCCTTCAAATGCCAATGCGATTGTAAGTGCAGGGTTTAATTGTCCGCCGCTAGGTTTTGCGACCAAAGCCCCAAGTAGTACTGCAAAGCCCCAACCCATTGCGATGAATACCCAACCGGTACCTTTTGCATATGATTTGCGAAGGCCGTTTGCACAGTTTGTTCCAACACCAAAGAAAATCAGTGTTGCGGTCCCTAATAACTCAGATAAAAACATTTCCATACTATAGTTCCCCTTTCTTTAAGGAATTGAGGTCTGCCCCTCATGTTTCCAGTATATTATGAAACCGCTTAACTATAAACATTATTTATGCGACAATTTCACGACATAAAACTTCCTAATTCTCTGTCTTTATCTGATACTGATTTTCACTATTACTTATCATTAATAAAACTTACTCATTTAGACATCAATATAAGGAATTTTAATATTGATAAGTGTTACTTATTTATCATCCCATTCGACAATTTTCGATATCATTTTTTATATTTGATAAAAAAAGAGAAGAAAAAGTAAACAATTTTGCTATATATGACCATATTTTCACATATCCGAATAAATTTTGTGATTCACTGTCTCTTTAAGTTCTTAAATAAAGAATAAGCCTTTTAAGTACATCACCGCTTGTCCTTTTACACTCATAATACCTGCTTGCGGATTTCACCCTCATGTTTTTTCATATATACATATCCTTCCTGCATGAATCTGCGTATCGGCAATGTTGTATACAACGTACGCAATGTTTCCAAAAGCGGCTTCTGTTCTACCGTCATTGTATAAAAATACTCATAAACACATTGCTTGTGCTCAAAATAAGGATTCAGGCTTGCAAGCCGTGTATCATGCATAATAGGTTCTACCGCAGCTTCACTCAGCAGCCATTTCAGATGCGGCGTTTCATACTCTTTTTCCGAATCCCGGAATTCGTCTTGCCAACCATGAACCAAATAAAATGAATGATCTCATGGATTGACATTCCAATCGCACCGCGATGGCTATTTTGATAGAATAAATCAAAAGTTCGTGTATGCAAATAACGTGGACAAATCGGATTCAGCGTCACCATGGCTTTCATATCATTCATTTGATCCGTCAAATCGGTCGCAAACGCCTCTGACAAGGCTTCCGTAATCTGCTTCTCGTGCATGTTCCAATGTTCCTGATAGGCCATTCGTTTCTGCTGCTGTTTTTGCCATGTTGCTTCATAAAGCGGCTTCATCTGTTCCTCGATGTACGCATGCAAATCTTCTGTTTTCAGCTTTTTCGCAGCCTCATAATCCAACTGCGGATAGAAAGAAAACAGTGACTGCCACCACCACTCACTGTGCTGATCCGTTTGAAATTGCAAGATCCCCCTAAGCTGCTCTTCGAAATTCTGATTATAATATGTTACTTTCATGAATATCACCATATTCTATTTTATCATGCATGCGCAAAAAAGAAAAAGCCGCTCAGGCTTTCTTATGCATTTCATAAAATTTTTTAACGAATGTTAGCAAATCAGGAGAAAATCGATGATATTCATACTTCATATATTGTGCCAATGCAACCGGATCATACACTTCATGCTCTTTTTTTGCCATACTTGTTATTCCTTTACAACTATAGCATGAGCTGCATCTTGTAATCTATTCCGTGTTTAAATTATTTATTCAGATAGTTTCTTTTTCTCGTAGCGGGTTAATGCCTGACGCAGCGTATCTTCCAAATCCGTTTTAGAATCATTTGCCAAGCAAATCAAAGTAAAAAAGATATCGCCGACAATTGTATTCCATTCATCTGTCTTTTCAAACTCTGCGGTCCCTTGAGCGGTCCCCAATAATGCATCATTTGCAAGGCCCCCCACTTTAGCAACGAGTTCCAATACTCTGATTTGTACTTCTGCATCCATGCTATGGTTCAACGTAAACTGCCGTACAAGCTTCTGCACTTTTGTAATATCCATATGATGTTTTTTCCTTTCCTTATTGCAAACATTTAGGACAACTCGTCCTGCTATTCTTATCCAAATGATATCTGATTGATCATTTATCAGTACAAGAATACACCTTAAAAAGGAACGATGCAACAAAGATCAGTTTTTTTCGCATAGCATCGTTTCTTTTAACTATAGCATAAGATTCTGGAATGAGCAATCGGATATTATTACTAAAAATTACCAAAATTGTACATTTATACAGTATTTCAATATTTATCCTTATTTTTTCGTTTTTTTAATGCGATCAATGTCATATGCAAAGTTTATCAAAAAAAAGGATGCCGGTAAGCATCCTTTCCCATACGATTATAGAATTCCGATCAAAGAGCCAAAAATAGCCAGAATAATTGTTCCTAAAATCAATGTGACCGGATTCACTTGTTTCTTTTTCAGCAGATAAAACATCAACATGGTATAAGATACCGGCAATAGATTCGGGAAAATACGATCAAAGAATGCTTCCTGCACCGGAACTGTAATACCACCTTCTACTGTTATAATACTGATAATATTGACATGCACATAGCTTGCAATCAATGCCCCTACAACCGTAATCCCCAAAATGGTTGCAGCATTGCTGATAAACTCTGCATTGTCTTTCAACTTGTCAATGGCATTGGTACCCAGCTTATATCCGGCATGGGTCCACATAATACGAAGGAAAAAGATTAACAGATAGACAGAAACAAAGATAATCGGCCCTAAGATATTACCTTGCGCCGCAAAAGAGCAGGAAATACCGGCTACAATTGGAAGCAAAGTAAACCAGAAGATAGCATCGCCGACACCGGCAATCGGACCAAACAGTGCTACTTTCAATCCTTTAATCAAGCTGCGATCTTCGCCGCTTTCTTCCAGGGAAACAAGAAGCCCCATCAAGAAACCAACGAGATTTGGATGCGTATTGATGAATTCCAAATTATCCTGCATAGCTGCCGATAATCCTTGCGGATCATCCTTGTATACCTTCTTCAAAATCGGAAGCATTGCCCAAGTCCAGCCGCCGGCTTGCATCCGTTCATAGTTGAAGGAAGCCTGCAGGAAACTGGAACGATAGCCAAGTGTTGTGATATCTTGCTTCGTAATTACTCTTTTAGATTCCGCCATGTGTATTTCCTCCTATTGACTGAGAAGCAGCTGCCAATTCTTCTTGTCTGGTTTTTGCGCCATAGAAATCATAGACTGCAAAGGCAATCCCCAGAAGCGCCACTGGAAGCAGATTTGGAATAGAGATAAAGGTTGCCATCAAGAAACCAGCAATTAAATATGGTGCATATTTGGCCTTCATCATAACACGCAGCAACATGCCAAAGCCAACTGCCGGCAGCAAACCACCCGCAACTTCCAAGCCATGTGTCAAAAACACAGGCATTGATTCGACTAACGTCTGCATGCCGGATTGAGCGACATAAGTACACAAGAATACGATCAGTCCATATGACAATGTAACAATACCGCTCATCAAGATATTGAGTTTACCAAGTCCTGCTGTATCTCCTGTTTCCGCATAACGATCTGCTTTCGCCATGAAGAAGGAGAAACTGGAATAGAAGAATAAAATCACTTGCTGCATCAGGATTGAGAATGGCAGTGCCAGCCCCAATGCCGCTGTAGCATCCACTCTGGTCGTGTAAGCAATGACAGTAATCATAAATCCTGCCAGCACCGGGTTTGGCGGCTGTGTTCCGCCTGCCGGTGTCAGTCCTGCGAACGTCAGCTCACAAAGTGCCCCCGTTGTTAATCCCAACTTCACATCTCCTAAAATGATCCCCGTAATTGTGCTTACAATCAGAGGCCGGAAAATAAACAATGCCTCCAGCCAGTAGTCCAGTCCGATAACACATGCAACTAAGGCTAGCAAAATTCCTTGTACTAAAGAAATCTCCATGTTTGATCCTCTCTTTCTGTTATTCTAATTTGGATATGACGTCTCCCGGAATATCCTGGATATACACTTTAACCCCTTGTGCTTCCAGGAACTTGAGATCCGCAAATTCTTCATCGCTGACATATACTTTTTTGCTGATCTGGCGCTTTCCTTGCGAAAAATGCATGTTCCCTACATTTAACTGATCAATCTTCACCCCTCTTTCCCACAATGCTCTGGCTTCCATCGGAGTGCGGACTACCAGAAGAATTTTTTGCTCCGGTGCTGCATTGCCAATTACTTGCGCCGTTTTCTCAACCGTGAAGAAACGAATTCCCGCACCCGAAGATTTGGCTGTCATCGACATCAGGCTTTGCTGCAGGGAATCTTGCGCGCAGCTGTCATCGGCAACGACTATCAAATTCGCACCCAGTGTTTTCACCCAGGTAACTCCGACTTGCCCATGTACCAACCGATTGTCAATTCTGGTTAGAAGAATATTTGGCTGATTCATGTTTTCACCTCCTTACTCTCTTACACGCAAAAATCGTGCCAAGTTCTGTCGAAATCAGCACGATTACACTAGTATCATTCAAATTAACACAAAGAATCATTTAATTTTCTTTACATTTGAATATAATTATAAATATATGCGATTTCCGTATTCGGCAATTCGACACTATATCGCTTTTCAACGACACTAAAACAGGATTTCATAACGGCAATAAACGACTCCCTTTGCTGAATAAAGATATCCAGTCCTTCATAAGCCAATACTTCATTGCGCGTAATCAAGCGTTCAATCAAGCAGCACAAATGCATGTAGAGGCCCGCTTTTACGGTTGCTGCCAGTTTAATATCCAGTGCCTGTTCCAAAGAAGAAACCACCTCTTCAACATCTTCCAATACTTTGTTGGCATTTAGAATGGTCAGATGATTGACAACATTGGATAAGGTGAAGTTTTTCAGAATATTGGCTTGCAGCTGCAGGATTTCTTCATCATTCAGATACATTTTGAAGATTTGATACAGTTGATTCAAATGATTGTTTAAGATCAATTCCTCAATGGCAATATAATCTACCCCTTCGACATTCGGATTGCGGGTGCCGATGATGCTCAATACATGATACTTGCTGAAAATCATATCCTCCTTGCCATGTGTTACCAGGCTATGGTAATCATAGGGAATAATCCCCAGCGGAACTGGCTTCGGCAAAGAATCAAACAGCAGTTCTTTGAATTTTTCCGCCGCACCGACGCCTGTCGTGCAAACTGACAGCAGCACATTTTCTTTCTGCCGATGATTGATATATCGGTACGCCGCCATACTTTCCTTGGTTACTTTATCCAGAATCTCCATCGTATCTTTGCCTTGCTTCAAATATTGCCCGATTTGCAATGCCAGTTTCGTTGTAATATTGTTGATGATCCCGATATTGCAGCCGGAAACCATCCGGATTTTACGGTCTATTTCTTCCAGCGATCCCATATCAACCAGCAAAATCAACTCCTCAAAAGCCGATGCCGACTGCAAATGCTGGTTCAGCTTCTCAACAATGCGATCTACATTCACATCGAGTTCCATGTCAATGGCATCAAAAATTACTTGACCCAGCATTTTATTGGCTGCGTCAGCGATGCTGGAGGCGGTGGAATAGCCATGGGCCAGAATAATACATAACGTATGATTGAAATATAGCTGCTTGCTATGATTGCGCAGTTCAATGGTTAGCATCAGCTTCGCAATTTCATCCAGTTCAATATCCAAATTCGTTTTCACATTATTTGCAATCTCATTAACAATTTTGTATTCCCACACATATTTTTGTGAGATAAACTGCGCCAGTTCAACCAGTTCAGTCCGCTTGTTCTGCAGCCACCAGCTGATATCCATGGCATATTTCTTGTACTCGGCAAAATACTTCGCATAGGAGAATATTTGATTGTTGCTGATGCGAATTCCATACCGATTGATGACAATGCTGAAAATCTTATCCGTAATCTTGCGCAAGAACTGAAATTCATCATCATGGGATGAAGTAGAATCAAACATAATACTTTCTTGATAACGATCAATCATTGCGCCGCATAAATCCAAAAAGCCCATCTCATTGGTGCTTGCTGCGCGGAATAACTGCACTTGCTGCATGAGGCTTTGGTACAATACAATTAAATCCAAATCTGCATGGAAGGCTTTTTCCAGATCAGACAAGCCAATCATTGTTTCTTCGGATGGAAGGGCATTTCGGGTTGGGAAAGCCGGCAGATGCATCATCGCCATCGGTGGCAGATGATTGATATGGATTTGAATATCAACGGGATTGTTTTGCTGCATATAGGCATTGGCACAAGCTGCCTTGATGATATTCTTTAAACTGCCGATATTCCCGGCAAATTTTCCGTTCAGCAAGGTTTGATAAACCGAGTTGCTGATGGATACCGTGCGCTGAATCTTTTTCGCTTCTGCTGCCAGCAAGTGATGCACCAGCTGCTTGCGTTCTACCAGCGGGCGTTCCTCTAATGACGGCACTGTCACAATGAACGGAATTCTGCGCAGCAGCGTCTTCAACAACACATCTTCCGGATTTTCGGTCGTCGCAAAAATTAAGCGCACATGGGATTGATACCAGTTTTCATTATCACCCAGCATATGATAAATCCCTTTGTCCATAAACAAGAACAATTTTTCCTGACATTCTGCTTTGAGACAGTGCACCTCATCCAAAAACAAGATTCCGCCATCTGCCAGCTGAATGAGCCCGGGATTATCTTTGTCGGCTCCTGTATAAGAGCCTTTCTTGCTGCCAAATAAATTGGCTGTGATCAATTCCGGATTGTTCGCATACTCCGAGCAGTTTACCGTAATAAATTTCTTGTCCGCAGCAATGAGCTTATGATGCACTGCATATTCATACATCACATTTGCAATCATGGTTTTGCCCGTACCGGTTGGCCCATACAGCAAAACCGGCAAGCCGTTTGGCGGATAGCAAATAGCTGCTTTGCACTGGTCAATGGTAGTACGCAAAGAATTTTTATGGCCGATCAGCTTATGAAAATCTTCCAGCTCTGTTTTTTCTTGCATTGCATCTTCCAGATGAGCAACTGATTCATAAGCAGCATCCAGTTTGCACTGTGTTTTTTCTTCCAATATCCGTCTGGAAAAGAAATAAACAGGACGTCCATTGGTTTTGACCAGGATTCCTTCTTTGACTCCCTCATTCAAATACTGGGAGATTAAATTTCGCGATACCTGAAATTGCTTGGCAACAACAGCTGCCGTGAATCGCACATCCTCCAGTTTTACTGCCTCTTTAGTTTGTAGTTCGATATGCTCCAGTACCAAATCTTTCATTGCAATGTACTCCTTATCTATGTTTGATTATACTAGAACCAGATTGAAGTACAAGACATAGTGAAATTTTTTGTATCATGGTAATCTGCTTGCTGCTATGATATGATACTGTCAACAATGGAAAAGGAGCATATTATGGAACGTTCCCAATATTCCCAACTCAACCTCCTGCTAACACGCATTGATAATCGTCTTGTTCATGGCCAAGTTGGGGTAACCTGGACCAAGACCATTGGCGCCACCATGATTGTGGTTTGCGATGATGAAGTTGCATCAAATGTTCTCCAGCAAAAACTGATGGAGATTGTAGCATATTCCAGCGGGACGCAGATCCGCTTCTTCTCCGTTCAAACTACGATTGAAAAACTGAAAGAAGCAACCGCAGATCAGAAATTATATCTTGTCGTTCGCAATATTCCAACCGTACGAAAGCTGGTGGAAAGCGGCTTGCCGATTCGTGATTTAAATATCGGCAATCTCCATTTTGAGCGCGGCAAAAAACAATTGTCCACGAAAGTCTATTTGAGTGAGCAAGACAGCCAGGATCTTTCTTATCTGCTGGAACAGCAAGTGCATATCTTTGTGCAGGATGTTCCGGGTGACACAATCTTAAAAGTAAAACCTTCCCATCTCCAATTTTAAAAACAGCCATAGCGTCCAACTATGGCTGTGTTATTTATTTCAAATATAATCCGACCGGACAATGATCACTGCCAAGGATATCGGCATAAATCACAGCATCTTGTATTTGGTCTTTGAATGACTCCGATACCACAAAATAATCAATCCGCCAGCCCGTATTTCTGGTACGTGCCTGGAACATATACGACCACCAGGTGTAGGCATCTGTTTTATCGGGATAGAAGTACCGGAACGTATCGACATAGCCATTATCCAGCAGCTGGGTGAATTTGGCTCGTTCTTCGTCCGAGAATCCTGCATTTTTGCGATTGGTTTTCGGATTCTTCAAGTCAATTTCCTGATGGGCTACATTCAAATCACCGCAGATCACAACCGGCTTTTTTTCTTTCAAACCATTCAAATATCCGCGGAAGGCATCTTCCCATTCCATGCGATAGGATAAGCGTGCCAGCTCCGGCTGCGAGTTGGGTACATAGACATTCACCAGATAAAACTTTTCAAATTCCAGCGTAATGGCACGCCCCTCACCGACATGGGCCGGATCATCAATATCATAATTCACAGACAACGGTTCTTGTTTCGTGAACACAGCTGTTCCCGAATATCCCTTCTTAATGGCACTGTGCCAGTATTGATGGTAACCCGGCAATTCTACTTCAATTTGCCCCACTTGCATTTTTGATTCTTGAATGCAGAAAATATCTGCATCTTCCTGATTGAAGAAGTCCATGAACCCTTTCTGCAAACAGGCTCGTATTCCATTGACATTCCATGATATTAGTTTCATTCTTTGACCTCACTTTAATCTTACTAGCACTATCGTACCACAAATCAGCGAAATTAGCGATTTGAATGATCAAATCCAAATAGTCCGAGCCTGCAATTGTTCTACAAATGGCACATCATGGCTGACGATTAAAATGCCCATCTGCGTTTTAGCCAGTTCCTGAATCATGGATGCAACCTCTGCCGTAGACTCCGTATCCAGTGCCGCCGTAGGTTCATCCAAGCACAGCAGCCGAGGATTTAGAATGCATGCCCGGGCAATCGCCACCCGCTGCATTTGGCCGCCTGAGAGCTGGGCAGGGTAGGAATTTTGCTTTTCGGCAATCTGCAAAACTGCCAGCAGCTCTTGTGCTTTTAATATTGCCTTCTCTTTAGTCAGCTGCTTGTGATATATAGGTGCTTCGATGATATTTTCCAGCACTGTCATATGCGGAAACAGTTGATAGGATTGAAATACCATACCTACCTTATTTTGCAATCCTGCACCATAACGAAGTTCCTGATCATCCACAAAGATCACTCCTTGATCTAAGGAATCCAAGCCGGCAATACAGCGCAGCAGCGTTGTTTTTCCTGCCCCTGATTTCCCCATGAGGACTACAATTTCATGCTCTTTCATCGCAAAGCTGAGCTGCTTCCATAGCGTCTCCGACCCAAAAGACTTGGATACTCCTTGTAATTCTAGCAACATTTGCTACGCATGATATTCATAATGCTTCTCTCCCTTCTTTAGCACAAAGGATAAGATGGCACTTAACACCAAGTAAATCCCGCCTACAAACAGAAACGGAATGGCAGTTGCATATTGATTGGCAGCTCCCTTCCCTACTTTCAATACATCATTTAAGCCAAGCACCGAAATCAGTGCCGTATCTTTCAATAAAGTTAAGCATTCGTTGCCAACTGCCGGCAAGGTTCTTTTGAGAACTTGCGGCAAGATAATCCGGCGGTAGCTATGCCACTTGGAGAAACCAAGCACTTGGCAGGCTTCCCATTGTCCTTTCGGAATGCTTTGGATGCCACCCCGGAAAATTTCAATAAAGTATGCTGTATAATTCAGAATAAAGGCCAGTCCGGCAGCTATTTCCCGGGAAAAGGTTACACCAAGGTAAGGTAATCCGAAATATACGAAAACCAGCTGCAACATCAGCGGCGTTCCTTGCATGATGTAAATATAGAACTGCATGACAATGCGCAGCGGCTTAAAGCTGGAGATGCGCAGCAGGACCATGCTGATTGCCAGCGGCAAGGACAGAAGCAGGGTTATCCCGAAATAGAGCAGTGTCTGTTTCGTACCTTCCATCAATGAGGGTAATAATTGCAGGAAGAATGTCATCTCACTTCCTCGCAAACCAACGATCGAATATCTGGTCGTAAGTACCATCTGCTTTCAGTTCTTCCATGATGGCATCAATCTTCTCAAGCAATGCTTCATCTTGCTTGCGAACACCAATCCCATAGTCTTCGGTTCCAAAATCTTCTGCCAAGTACCGATAGCCATGTTCATTGCGCTGCTTGATCACATAGTCTGCCAGCACCTCATCCACCACAATAGCTTCCACTCTTTTAGCTTCTAAATCCATAAAGGCTTCCAAATTGGTGTCGAACTCAATTGGTGCTTTTCCTTGCAAGCTAGCAGCAAAAGTTTGATCAGCCAGTACAGCTTCCAAAGCGCTGGATTGCTTTTGCACCGCAACCGTTTTTCCTGCTAACTCCTGTTTTGTCTGAATCGCAGAATCGGCGAGTACTACGATTACCTGGCGATTTGATAGATACGGCTTTGTAAAAGCGACTTGCTCTTTGCGGGCTTCGGTAATGCTGTAACCATTCCAGATTAAATCAATTGTTTTATTGTTCAGTTCGGACTCTTTCATGCTCCAATCAATTGGCTGCATTTGAAACTTGATCCCCAGCCGTTTTGAAACCTCGCTTGCAAGATCAATATCAAATCCTACCAGTTCATTTTTGTCATTGCGAAAGCCCATCGGAGCAAAAGTATCATCCAGCCCCATAATTAAATACCCGCGTTTCTTGGCTTCCTCCATCACATCCGTTGTTTGTTTTGTGCCGCATCCTGCTATCAATGCAATGAGCAGCATGCAGAGTAATACTTTCACTTGTTTCATTTAATTCATCCTTTCTTGTTCAAGCAGGTCGGTAAAGAAAAAAGCCCTCATCCTCATATAGAGGACGAGAGCTTATGCTTCGTGGTTCCACCTCAATTTATTTGCTTCTCGCGAAACAAACCTCTTCGAGTACAATCATACTCTAGTCCGATAACGGGGACAGGGAAGACCGATGCATCCTACTGTGAGTTCGGACGCATAGCTCAAAGATGTGTTCCATTGGGATGTCGGTTTCTCTTTCACCAGCCGAGAACTCTCTTTGCCTTCATCGTCAATGTACTATTTCTTATCAACGCTGTTTGATGGGAGTATCATAATCCCTTCACTTTTGTTTGTCAATCATTTTCTGAAAAAATAAATTGGTTTTCACTCTATTTCATAAAATTAACATTTAGATATATAGTTTATCTGTTTAATATGGATAACTACTTCGCCATATCATCGTTGCGGAACCCTAAATACTTCACCAGGGAAGATCAGGGCATACCGGCTTCTGTTGTTCAGCTGTTCTAATTCGGCCATTGTGCAGCCCAGCTTGCGGGATATGAGCCAGAAACTGTCCCCCTTTTGCACGGTGTAGGTGGTGTACCGCAGGTTTTTTGGCACATCTGCCGTCACGCCGTACTCATCAAAGGTATAGGTTGCCCCGTCGATGTCTTGCTTGCCAGTGAGGGGTTTGCCATCCTTGAAATACATCCATTTGCCAGAATCGTTCATGAACCAGCCCTGCGCCGTGTCGCTGGAAATTGCCAGCTCCACAAAGCGGCGCAGTACAGCAGACACCTCGGCTCTTGTGGCTGTACCCTGCGGATCAAAGAGATTACCGTTTTTGCCGCTGATTACGCCTGCCATTTGCATATGCTTCACGGCTTCCTTGGCGTAGGTGTTGATTTTAGCATTATCTGTAAAGATATTTTCGATATGAACCTTCGGCAGAGTATAACCGATGGTCTTGGCGTAGTTGCCCATAATGACCGCCATCTGCTCACGGGTGATGGATTGATCCGGGGCAAACTTTCCATTGCCGGTGCCGTTTACGATGCTGTTTTTGCTTGCCCACTCAATGTAGCCCATATAGTAGGCGTCGTCTTTCACATCGCTGAAGCTGCTCTTTGCGTAGCCGCTCACATCGGCGTTTGCAAGCCTCCCCAGCGCCGTGACGAACATTCCTCTTGTCATGGCGGTGTTCGGGCTGAA